>NZ_OY760916.1:3241684-3548369 GCF_963664075.1 uncultured Desulfobulbus sp. | reverse complement strand
AGCATAAAACCAACGAACCGGTGGGCAGAAAACAGCGATCTGCCCACCCTACAGCAAGCGCAGCCCTTTAACTGATTGTGGGGTTCGTACTTAGCCTCTTACATTATATTATTTTCTTCCGCTTAAAGCGGTACTAAAAAACACTCCCTATGAACGAGACCCAGAGCAACCGTCCTGAGAAATACGATCTGCCAAAAGCCTATGAGTTTAATGAGGTTGAGCAGCGTTGGTATACCCACTGGCTGGAAGAAAAAACCTTCAGTGCCCAAATGAAGGATGGAAAAGACTCCTTTTCCATCGTTATTCCCCCGCCCAACGTCACCGGCGTGCTTCACATCGGTCATGCCCTGAACAACACCCTCCAGGATCTTCTGGTCCGCTATCACCGGATGAAAGGGGACAATACCCTCTGGGTACCCGGTACCGATCATGCGGGTATCGCTACTCAGAACGTGGTTGAGCGCCAACTGGCCACCGAAAAGCTCACCCGTCATGACCTCGGCCGCGAGAAGTTCATCGAGCGGGTCTGGAGCTGGCGGGAAGAGAAAGGTGGGACAATCATCAATCAGCTCAAGCGCATGGGCGCCTCCTGTGACTGGGACCGTGAACGATTCACCATGGACGAGGGGCTTTCCAAGGCGGTACGCGAGGTCTTTGTTCGTCTCTATAAAGAGGACTTGATTTATAAGGGCGATTACATCGTCAACTGGTGTCCCCGTTGCCATACCGCCCTGGCTGATGACGAGGTCGAGCACGATCCCACCGACGGTAAGCTCTATCACATTCGTTACCCCTACGCCGATGGCTCAGGCTATGTGGTGGTTGCCACCACCCGTCCGGAGACCATGCTTGGTGATACCGCGGTTGCGGTCCATCCCGAAGATGAACGCTACCAGCACCTGAAGGAAATCGGGATCAATCTGCCTTTGACCGACCGTACCATTCCCGTGGTCTTTGATCATCATGTCCAGCGTGAGTTCGGTACAGGTGCCCTCAAAGTTACCCCGGCCCATGACCGCGATGACTACGAGATCGGCCTCCGCCACGACCTGCCCCGGCTTAAGGTCATGGACGACAAAGGCGTGATGAACGCAGAGGCAGGCAAGTATGCCGGCCTGGATCGGTTCGCCTGCCGCAAGCAGATCGTCAAGGATCTGGAAGAGCAGGGCTTTCTTGACAAAATCGAAGACTATCAGCACGCGGTGGGCAAGTGTTACCGCTGTGCCACCGTGGTCGAACCCACCACCTCCAAGCAGTGGTTTGTTTCCGTGCGGCCCCTGGCCGATAAAGCCGTTGCTGCTGTCCAGGAGGGGCGGATCAACCTCTACCCCAACACCTGGTACCGTACCTTTTATTCCTGGATGGAGAACATCCGTGACTGGTGTATTTCCCGCCAGATATGGTGGGGGCATCGGATTCCCGCCTGGACCTGTGCAAGCTGCGGCGAGGTGATTGTTGAGGTGGATGATCCTACCACCTGCCCCAAATGTGGGGCTACTGAACTGACTCAGGAAACCGACGTGCTCGATACCTGGTTTAGCTCCGCGCTCTGGCCCTTTTCTACGCTGGGCTGGCCGGATCAGACCAAGGAACTGGCAACCTTCTACCCCACCTCGGTGCTGATCACCAGTTTTGACATTCTCTTCTTCTGGGTTGCACGCATGATGATGATGGGCCTCCATTTTATGGATGAGGTTCCCTTTCATGATGTCTACCTCCACGCACTGGTACGGGACAAGCACGGTAAGAAGATGTCAAAATCCACCGGCAATGTCATCGATCCTTTGGTGATGATCGAGCAGTACGGTACCGATGCCTTCCGCTTCACCCTGACAGCCTTTGCCGCCCAGGGGCGTGAGATCCGTATGGATGAGGAGCGCATTGACGGCTACCGCCGCTTTATTAACAAGCTGTGGAATGCGGCCCGTTTTGCCCAGATGCATCTCAAAGATGTCGAGCCAGAGATTGTCGAGCTGGCCAAGGATCCGGCCAAGTTGGGCCTTGCCCATCGTTGGATCCTGAGCCGAATCAACGCCACCATCAAAGATGTGCGCAGCGCGCTTGATAACTACAACTTCAACGAGGTGGCCTCGGCATCCTACCAGTTTGTCTGGCATGAGTTCTGCGATTGGTATCTGGAGTGGATTAAGGCAGATCTTTTCAGCGACGATACCACGGCCAGAGACCAGGCCAAGGCAGTGCTGCTCACCGTGCTTGAGCAGGTCTTGAAGCTGATGCACCCGATCACCCCCTTTGTTACCGAGGAGATCTGGAGCCAGCTGCCGGGAACCCGTCCCACCATTATGCTGGAAGCCTTTCCCGAGGAGAACGCCGCTTGGGCCGATGCAGAGGCCGAGGAGGCGATGAATCTGCTCATGGGCGTGATCTCCGGTCTGCGTACCATTCGCACCGAGGCAGAGGTGCATCCCAGTGCCAAGATCGAGGCCATGCTTATCTGTCCGGATGAGAAAAAACGCAGCCTGCTCACCGAGTTTGCCGCTGGCGTTCAGGCCATGGTGCGGGCCTCCAACTTCTCCATCGTTGCCGAGGGGACAGTTCCCGATGATGCCGGTCACGCCCTGGTGCAGGATGTGGAACTGGTGGTGCCGCTCAAGGGTTTGATTGATGTGGAAGGTGAGCTTGAAAAACTGGCCCGTGAAAAAGGGAAGCTTGATAAGGAGCTGGCGCGTATTGTCGGTAAGCTGGGCAACGACAAGTTTATCAACAACGCACCGGCCGATGTCGTGGCCAAAGAGCGGGAAAAAGAGGCCGAGATTCGTGCTCGCCTTGAGAAAAACGCAGAATCAACCGAACGCCTGAGCAAGCTGCGCTGATATGGATACCTTTTTACTTGATACACTGCTGCGTGGCTTTTTAAACGAAGATCTGGAACACGGCGACATTACCACCGAGTCCATCTTCTCCAAGGAAGATCAGTCCGAGGCCTGTTTTGTTGCCCGTCATCCCATGACCGTAGTCGGTATGGGCAGCGTGGCTACCCGTGTTTTTCAGCTACTGGACAGCTCGGTAGTCTGTGACAATGCCATAGCCGATGGAATGCGGGTAGAGAAAGGTGAGGTTATGCTCCATTTCAAGGGCGCAACCCGGACCCTGCTGCGTGGAGAGCGGGTGGCACTCAATCTGGTGCAGCGACTTTGTGGTATTGCTACTCTGACCTCGGCCTTTGCCGATGAGGTCAAACACACCAAGGCCAAGGTGGTGGATACCCGTAAGACCACGCCCGGGTTGCGTATGTTGGAGAAATACGCAGTTCGCTCCAGCGGCGGTCATAATCATCGCTACAGCTTAAGTGACGGTGTTCTTATTAAAGATAACCACATAGCCGCCTGTGGTTCCATCACCGAGGCCGTGCGCCGGGTGCGCCAACGGGTGCCGCACACCATCAATGTGGAGGTGGAAACCGACACCCTGACCCAGGTGGAGGAGTGTCTGCTCTGCAGGGTGGGCGTGATTATGCTCGATAATATGGATCTAGCCACCATGCGCGAGGCGGTCCAGTTGATCGAGGGACGAGCCGTGGTTGAAGCCTCGGGTGGAGTCAATCTGGAAACCGTGCGCGGCATTGCGGAAACCGGGGTGGATATTATTTCGGTGGGGGCGCTCACTCATTCGGCCAAGGCCTGTGATATTGGCATGGATTGGCGGAGTTAATAGGAGACCTCCTGTATCCTGTGCCATCAGAAGCGAAAGTGTGATGGTCTTCTCCTGCAACAGCCCAACATTTGAGGGGCTGTAGGAGCGGGCCATGCCCGCGACACTGTGGTAGTGGACAAAGGTAGGATACCGTTTCATTCGGTCTCCAGCTGGCGAGGCGAAAACTCGCTGCGCTCAAAGAGCTCGCCTCTTCCTCCGGCTTCAATCCCCATTGCCCGGCTCAGCGCCGATGGCGGCTGTCGTCCCCGAATGCCTCTCTGTGATATCGGGGCTACAGAAGCTGGATGTTCCTCGCATTATTCGACGAGGCTCAGCACTTCGCGTACGGTGGGCAGGGCTGTTTCTGCCCACCGTCTGCATCGTTTTTGCCCCTCAAGGATGTGTGTTCAAGAGGAAAAACAACGCTTCTTTTATCCTTCCTCGCTAACCTTCATGATTTCTCAGTCCCATGAATAAGCGTCTCTTCATTGCCATTGACCCACCCTTGGAAATCCGCGAACAACTCGCCTCCCTCTGCTACGGTCTCCCTGAAGCCCGCTGGACACCTATTGAACAATTTCACCTCACCCTCAACTTTATCGGTGAGGTCGACGGCACCACCTTTCTCGATATTCGCGAAAGCCTGACTGAGCTTGTACTTCCTTCCTTTGAACTCCGCTTCAAAGGCGTTGGTTTCTTCCCGCCCCGCGGTACTCCCCGTGTGGTCTGGGCTGGGGTGGAGCCAAGTGAGCCACTCATGCAACTCCAGCGCAAAATCACCACCCACCTGCGTCAGCTAGGGGTCGAGCTGGAAAAACGCAAATACTTCCCCCATATCACTCTTGCCCGTTTGCGCCAGACACCAGCAAATAAAGTCGGGAAGTACCTTACCCTCAATAATCTTTTTACTTCCTCTAGCTTCGCGAGCGATCGTTTTACCCTCTATTCCAGTATCTTGGGGCGTAAAGGAGCCATCCATATCCAGGAGCAGGAGTATTTGCTCGCAATTTGATTTTGCCCTGAAAATTCACTTTGAATTAGAGAGAAAACAATGATTGTCCTGGAGGCAGCATTTAGCTGTACTTTGACGCCCATAATAAATCTCCATTGTGTAAATTTATTTCAGGATGATGGAGGCGAAGAGAATAAAAAAAAGGCAGAGCCCTTAAGCTCTGCCTTCTAATTCCGTCATATTGGAAACGGCTATTTTTTCCTTCTTCTACTTACCACTGCAAGGGTAGCGACTCCGGTACCAAAGAGAAGCATGGTGGTTGGCTCTGGAACTGGTGGAGGCTCGTTTCCTATTAGACGCCAGGTTGAAATATGGGATACCACAGGTTGGTTGCTCTGACCAACGACTAAATCTTCAGTGCTCCAAATTCCGTTGGCGGCATCTGGGGCAAGCCAATAGAGTGCATATTGATTTCCTGCCTTTACGCTATAAAAATCTACAGATGCACCAGCAGTAAATGTTCCCGATTTAGTAACTACTCACCCCTATTCTTCGGCATCAGGCAGAGTTCCTGCCAGTGCCAACTGGATAGCGACAAGAGGATTGATCCCCTGGCTTGCCATGGTCTGCAGGTAGCTTGAAATCCTACAGTAAGCCTGGGCATATTGTTTACGTCGAAAACAACCGGATATTTTCTGTTTTACCTTAGCCATGCGAAGATCCCTTTCCGCTCTGTTGTTGGTGAACGGCACATGTGGTTCTTTGGCAAAAAGCAAGACTGCCGCCTCATTCTTTTGTAATCGCTCCCAAAGATTGTGCGCATCGGATTTGGCTATTCTGCCGCGCTTCCCTTGTGGTTTCGGAGGGATCTTGGGCAACTCCTTGCTGCCACGCGTAAGGATATTACGGTAGCGCTTCTGCAGGTTGGCATACTCCCGTTCGGTAAGACATTTTTCCGGACGTTGAGCCACCGTACGACACGTTTGCTGGAGCACAGCTTTTAGATTGCGGGCCCACCGGTATTGGTTAGAGTCAACGACAAACGTCAACTCTCGCAAAAGGTGCGAGCCGCAAAGTCCGTGACCGCAATGGTCGTAGGATAAATATGATGCCCAGCAATCATGGATGATCACCCCGCCATACCGAGGGATGATATTCAATCCTTCGATTGCCTCCTTGCCCCGCTTTCGATGCAGTACTTTCAGGGTTGTTTCGCCGGAAGAATAGACGTGAATCCAGTGATTCTTCCCTTCAACCCGAAACGAGGTTTCATCCACATGCAGGGATGGAGCCTGCAGCAGCCTATCAATAGCTCTGGATTCCCATGCTTCGAGTGATTGGTACAAGCGCAAAACAAATTTGAGCAGGCTGGCCTCGGAGATTACGCTACCGATCATGGCTGCTATCTGTTTTTGAACCCGGTTTAAAGCGACCATCTGGCTGATAACCAAATGAATGGCAAACGCTTTAAGCCCATTGCCGTACTGCAGCTTACCCGGCATATCCTCAGGGAAACGCCCCTTGACTGTTGCTTCACAATTGGGGCATTGCTTTATTTCTGCGTCAATGTGCTCGACAACTTTTTCAAAAACGATGTCGATTTTTGTCCGACGTTCATGCCCCTGGCATGCAACGCTATCCAGCACCATTCCGCAGATATCACACACCTCGACCTGAGCAGTGGTGACCGATTCTTTGACGCGTGTATTACCAACTCGCCCATTGACTTGTTTTCCCCTGCCGGTAGTGGTGCAGTGCTTGGTAGCGGTTTCGTCTTTTTCGGTTTGCGAAGAAGGAATGCTCGAGTTTTTGTTTCCCTTGCGCGTTGTCTTCTCAAGAAAGATAGAGAGTATCAACTCGACGACAACCAGCAGGCTGTTGACCAGGACCCGTATCTCAGAGGAAACTTTGCCGGCGGAACAAAGCTGTTCAAATTCCTGTTTGAGGAGATCGACTTCTTCGCGTACCCTTATTTTGTTTACTGTTCCCATGGGTTTACTATACCATGGCTTTTTTCGGCCTCCTGTGTGCCCCTGAGTTGAACGATTGAGCGCTATCGCATCTGTTTGCTATCGGAACGCAATAATGGAACGATTTAGAGACGACCAAGCGCGTTGATGGGCATTTTTGTTGACATCCCTGGCTATTGGAAAAAATTCCGGTAAAAACCTGTCAAGTTATTTATTTGGCTTTGAGCTTTTTTTAGAGGGTGTGAGTAGTTACCCGATTTATTGTCATTAGCATAGAGTATATCTAAGGTGCTACCATTATTATTATCTTCAGTCACTGTCGCTGAAAATGCATCTGTTTTTGCATAGAACTCAAGGGTAACTGGTCCAAAAGCAATAGAATTATTAATAAACCATTGATTGATAGCTAGCTGAAAATTAGTCAGGTCAGCTGTTGGGGTTCCGGGGTCATTGCCAGTAACCGTAAACATATAAGTACCGGTGTTTAAAGGATCTGCTAGTGCATGATTATTAACTCCTGAAGCTAATAACAACACAGTAACCATGAAGATAAGCTTTTTCATTTTCCTCTCCTTTTTATGAGATAAAAATTTAACTTTTATCATGCAAAAAAAAGCTCCATGTTTAAATGTTATTTAATGTATTGTTATTATTCTTGAAAATTATTTTTTTGATGAATTGTAAGTGAATAATCTATATTTCCGGATAAAAAGTTCAAAAATGCGGAAAATGAGTGGTTGTGCTGTTGATGTAACAGTGACTCAAGTTTCGGGGACATGAAGATGATTTTGATTTTCTATCCTTTTTGTGTGCA
Source organism: uncultured Desulfobulbus sp. (assembly GCF_963664075.1). Lineage (NCBI taxonomy): Bacteria > Pseudomonadati > Thermodesulfobacteriota > Desulfobulbia > Desulfobulbales > Desulfobulbaceae > Desulfobulbus > uncultured Desulfobulbus sp. Next base: position 3,540,979 of record NZ_OY760916.1, on the reverse strand, counting down.
CTTCTTGTGACAAACTCGCCCCGCATCTCATTTCCCGTAAGCAATCAGGGGGGCAGAAAGAACTCGTATCATCGGGACTGTAAGCGGTTGTGGGGTGCCGAGATGCTAGGCATCGGCCTGTGCAGCGTACGCCTGTACGTAAACAGGGCGATGAAACCGCAGATTCGATGCCCCGTGATCGCTTGCCATCTCCTTTGTGCTTTATCGATAACATCTGTGATTCGTTCGACATGCGCGGAGAGGAGTTTTTCTCTGTCTGTATCTCGTCGCCTGTAGTTGTTGCATCTAATAGCCTTTCAAGTGTTACATTATCTTGCCCTGTTTCTCTGGGCTATTTTATTTAAAAGTAAAAATTCTCTGGTGTTTGGTCGCACATTGTCTTTCGAATTTTCGTGCTAAAACGAGGTTGAGTCCGTATTTTTGAAAAAAGAAGCAGATATTTTTTGTGGATAATGGTGGGCTGCTATTTGATTTAACTTACTGTGAATAGGCAATTTAAATTAATTGCTTTTCGTTTTTGTGAAAAAATGCAAAAGGAAATTTTGCGTTCAGTTTTGAATTTCGGAATCGGCATGCTTGAAAAATTCGAAAAAGCGGAATGTTTGAGCTGTGGCTGGTCTTGGGTGTTCAGAGATGTAATATCTCGAATTATTTGGCTTTTGTTGATGTTTAGCTCCTTGAACGGATAACTTTTGCTGGGGAAATATCCCACAGTTGGGATGTTACCGAGAGGTTGAGAATGACGGTTTTTGTTCTATCATTCAGATTTTATTAGATGAATTTATAATTTATTCGTTTGGCATCTGGTTTGCAATGCTGGTACTGTCTGGACAATTTTCCATTTCATTAAATGATGCAATCTCTCTTTCTCTCTGGGGGTAATATGAAACGTACAATGATGAGAAATTCTATTTTAGCAGCACTGTGTTCTTTTGTAATTTCGGGTACTGCCTTTGCTTTGCCGACGGACACTGATTCTGTCACAGTTTATCGGGCTACTTATGGTGGGGCTATTCTTGGTGGGGCTAACTTAGGCGGGCCTTTTCTTCTTGATATTCAAAATTCTAATGAAGAATATTTAGCCTTTTGCCTGGAAAGAGATGAATCGGTTGGCATTGGAACTACGTATGCAGTGACCTCTGTGAGTGACGAGGTTTTAGGTGGTGGAGACAATACGAATAACGGGGATTGGCTTTCAGATGAGTCCCAATGGTTGTTTTACAACTACGCATTTAATCGAAGTAGTTTGAGTGCTTTGACGGGAGTCTCTGATCAAAACACTCTTGCGAATTTAGTACAGCTTGCTCTTTGGTATTTTGAAGATGAAGTTGTTGACAGCAATGATTCCCTGTATAGTCAGCTAGCTAATTTTACAGGTGTAATTAGTAGTAATGCCGATGCTAGTTATAATAATTACGTTACGGCTGTAAATTTAGGAAGCAATAATCAAAGCATGATAGTTGGAGAGCCCGTACCCGAACCTGCAACCATGTTTCTTTTTGGAACTGGTATTGCCGGGTTGGCTGGTATTGCTCGCCGCAAAAGAAGCTGATCTCCCAATTCATAAGCAGATACACAAAAGGCAGGCCCCTAGGGCCTGCCTTTTTTTATTCCCCATTCCACCTTACCTTGACCCAAGGTGGAGGATCAGGTAAACTCTTGGGCTTCACGCAACAAAAAAGCGGTCACAAAGCATTGCTTTGTGACCGCTTACATGTTTGCTGGAGGCGACGAGCGGATTTGAACCGCTGAATAATGGTTTTGCAGACCACTGCCTTACCACTTGGCTACGTCGCCTTCGATGTGCGGCTTTATACCATAGATTTATTTTTTGACAAGGGGAAATCAAACCCATGGGAACCACTATTTCAAACCTGATTCAAGATAACGAGGAAGGGTTGCACGAGTTGCAGGACCAAATCGGATATCATTTTAATGACCTGCGATTGCTGCAACTCTCCCTCGTACATAGTTCTTTTGCTTTCGAGCGACTTGACGACGGGCGCCATAACGAGACCCAGGAGTTTCTGGGAGACGCTGTTTTAGATCTGACAGTCGGTTATATTTTATTTGTTCGTTTTCCGGAAATGCGTGAGGGCAAGCTCACGCGTATCCGTTCTGCCCTGGTTAATGAGCAGGGGTTGGCGGAACGAGCCAGGGAAATTGACCTGGGAAAACACCTTTTGCTTGGTAAAGGGGAGGACGCCTCCAACGGTCGGGATAAGTCTTCCATCCTTTCCTGTGCCTATGAGGCCCTGGTGGGAGCACTCTTTTTAGATGGCGGCTATGAAGAGGCCCTGACCTTTGTTCGTCGCTTTTTTGAGCCCCATATCGATCAGCATCAGGACCGCTTGGTTTCAGCCGATGCCAAGAGTGCTCTTCAGGAACTCCTCCAGGAGCGCTACAACGAAGGGCCCGAGTATGTGCTGGTGAGCGAAGAGGGACCAGCACATGCCCGTCTCTTTTCGATCTCCGTTAATTTTCGGGGGGAATCCCTTGGCGGTGGCCAGGCCTCCAGCAAAAAAGAGGCAGAGCAGCAGGCTGCACGATCAGCGCTGGATTCATTGCAGCCGGAAGAGGCCTGATTGCAAAGCAGAACCAGAACTGCGGCTGCGGGCTCCGCGTGCGGTCGCACTTCCCCAAAAAAGCTGCTGGTAATTCCTCTTTTTATCCCCCACGAGGGATGTCCCCACTGCTGTAGTTTTTGTAATCAACATCAGATCAGCGGGCAGGTCGCAACTCCTATAGACGCTACAGGTGTGAGCCAGGTGATAGAGACCTGGCTTGCTCGTAGTGGGGCTAAGGCGCAACATATCCAGGTGGCCTTTTACGGGGGCAGCTTCACCGGCTTGCCCCTTGCGCGACAGCGTTTACTGTTAGGGGCCGTGCAGCCCTATCTCCACGAGGGCCTGGTGCAAGAGATACGTCTTTCTACCCGGCCGGATTATATCGACAGCGAGCGATTGGCCTTGCTCAAAGAGTACGGTGTCGGGGTGGTTGAGTTGGGCGTCCAGTCTTTGGATGACCAGGTGCTCAGGGCTGCCGGTCGTGGTCACTGCGTCCAAGCCACTGTGGATGCTGTCAAGCAGATCAAAGCTGCCCGGCATCAACTGGGCATTCAGTTGATGCTTGGTCTTCCGGGGCAGACCTTTGCTTCACTCCGCAAGACTCTGGTCCAGGTGATTGCACTGGAGCCGAATTTAGTGCGTCTCTATCCGGTGTTGGTGCTGGCGGGGAGTGGACTTGAGCTCCTCTATACGCAGGGCCGATTTAAGCCTTTGAGCCTGCAAAAGGCTGTACTTCAAGCGGTCTTCATGAAAAAACGGTTTGACGATTACGGGATCAGGGTGGTACGCATGGGCCTGCAACCAGGTCCGGAGTTGGAAAAATCTCTGGTCGCTGGCCCCTATCACCCGGCCTTTGGGGAAATGGTCAAAGCTCGAATGATGTTCAATGTCACACGCAGGCTTTTAGCCTCAGCTTCTGTGGAAAAACCGGTGGTGCTGGTAATAAATAATCGTGATCAGTCAGTTTTTCGTGGTCTGCGTTCTGCAAACATGAAGCGGCTTCGTCAGCTTGACCTGCTAGAGCGTTTTACCCTGCAGACGGATCCGAATCAGCCACGCGGTACCGTGCGCCTGGTAGGATAAGGTGCCCGGTGGGCAAGTAAACAGACGCTTGCGCCACCCTACGGCATCGAGGATACATCGTGTTCCGGATTTGTAGGGTGGGCACGTAGTTTGTGGCCACCGTTTTTGGACGAAAAATTAATTCAATAGCTCAAAAATACATAGAATTTCATGCTCAGTATCAACGATCTCAACCTGCAATACGGCAGTAAACATATCTTTCGTGACGTCGCGGTGCAGATTCATACCGGTGACAAGGTCGGACTGGCCGGGGTCAACGGAGCGGGGAAATCCACGCTTTTAAAAATAATGTGCGGCCAGCAGGAGGTGGACCCGGGCATTGTCAATAGGGCCTCCTGGTTTTCGGTTGCCTATTTGCCCCAGGAGGTGAGTATCGAGCTGGGGAGCCGTACGCTCTTTGCCGAGGCCGAATCCGCCTTTGATGATGTCCTGGCCCAGCAGGAAGAACTCGATCAGATCAGTGCTGAACTGGCACTGCTTGATGCTGACAGTCCGGAAATCGAATCACTGCTCAATCGCCAGGGAGAATTGCAGCATCAGTTGGAAGGCAGCGATGTCTTTCGGATTCGTCCCCAGGTGGAGCGGGTACTCTTTGGTCTGGGATTTTCTGCAGAGGACCTGGAAAAAGAGGTCAAAAGCTTCTCCGGTGGCTGGATCATGCGGCTCCTTCTCGCCAAACTCCTGCTCAAGCGCCCCTCGCTGCTGCTTTTGGATGAGCCCACCAATCACCTAGATCTGGATTCACTCACCTGGCTGGAGGACTTTCTCTTAAGCTATCAGGGCTCAATGGTGATCATCTCCCATGACCGCTCCTTTCTTGACCGGGTTACCTCGATCACCTGGGAGCTCAGCCTGGGCAAACTCTCGGTGTTTCGCGGTAACTACTCCCACTATCTGGTAGAAAAAGCGCAGCGCTTGGAGTTGGAGCGGGCTGCCTATGATAACCAGCAGGCCCAGATTCGTCAGAGCGAGCGGTTTATCACCCGTTTTCGGGCGAAATCCACCAAGGCCAAGCAGGTCCAGAGCCGAGTGAAACTCCTGGAAAAGATGGAGCGGATCGAACTCTCCGAAACTGACCGGGCCATCCATTTTTCCTTTCCACCTGCCGCTCCCTCAGGCCGGGACGTGCTCAAACTCGAGAATGTCTGCAAGAGCTTCAACGGCGTCAAAGTTTTTGATGGGGTCAAACTTGATCTCCAGCGGGGAGATAAGCTGGCAGTGGTCGGTGTCAACGGCGCCGGTAAAACCACCTTGATGAAAATTATTGCCGGGCTTGAAGCCGCCGAAGGTGAGATCAAGCCGGGGCATAATGTCATCCTCTCCTATTTTGGGCAGCACCAGGCCCAGGAGCTGCCCGGTGAACTCAGTATTGTCGATACCGTCTATCATACCGCCACCGACATGAGCATCACCCAGGTTCGTTCGCTCCTCGGTGCCTTTCTTTTCACCGGTGATGAGGTGGAGAAGCAGGTGCGGGTCCTCTCCGGTGGTGAAAAATCCCGCGTGGCCCTGGCCAAGATGCTGGTGCGCCCGGCCAATATGCTGCTCTTGGATGAGCCCACCAACCATCTGGACATGAGCTCCCAGGAGATTCTGCAGGAGGCCATGGCCCAGTACGAGGGCACGATTATCGTGGTTTCCCATAACCGCTTTTTTGTGAACTCCTTTGTTAACAAGGTCCTGGAGATCAAAGACGGCAAGGCCACCATCCACGAAGGCAATGTGGATGACTACCTGGAGTGGCGTAAAAACCGGGATGCTGCCAAGGCCGACCAGGCTTCAGCGGTCAGGCAAGCCGAGACGAGCAAACAGGACGCGACCTCAACCTCCGGCTCGAATGATAAAAAAGCTGAACGAAAACGACGCGCCCAGGAACGCCAGCTCCTCAATAAAAAGATTGGCCCCTGGAAAAAGAAGAGCGATGAGGCCGAGCGGGAGATTGAAAAGCATGAAGAGCGCAAGGCCGAGCTCGAAGCCCTGATGGCAGATCCAGAGCTCTATAACGATCAGGAGCAGTGGAGCGCTACCTCCAAGGAGTATACCCAGGTGGAGCGTCATCTGGAGCGGGCCTACCAGCGCTGGGAGGAGGCGCAGCAGGCCATTGAATCCATCGAAGAGGAGCTCTCAGCCTCAGAGGGCTGATGGAATTACATGAGAAGAAGGGCAGGGGCGATAAAAAAGAAGCAGTTCGTCGGGCGAGCAAAAAAGTGGGTGCTGGCGCTCGTCGCTGTTCTCATAGTGCTTGGAGGGTATTGGATCTGGTCTCGCCAGGAAACAGAGAGCGAGTACGCTCGCTACCTTCCAGACACAACCGTGGCCACGGTCAATGTGCTGCACCTCTCTCAAATGAGTACTGCCTTTCCCGAGACGGTTTTGGGCCAGATTTTTGCCCAAGACAACATGCATGCCCTGATCAAAGATCTGGGCGGGACCAGGGAAGATCAGCAAGAATACGACCGCATGGCGGAGACTGCGACCGCGGTCTTCACCAATCCTTCCTTTAAAGCCATCTTTGGCCATGATCTGACCCTGGCAGTTTTGCCCGTTTCCCAGGAGGAGCAATCAGCCACCATCATTTCCAAGGCACGTCAATCACTAGTGCTGCTTGCGCGTACCAGTGCGGCTGGTGCTCTTGATCTCTTGAGTCGGTTGGTGAGGCCGGATGGGGTAAGTCGTGAGGTCGTGGATGGGCTCGAGTTGGTCCGGGTGGAGCTTGAGCCAGGGCAGGTCTTTTATGGCTATACCGAGGGCAAGATGCTTTTTCTGGCCTACAGCCCCGCTGCGATCAAAGCCTGCCTGCTGGCAGCCGACAAAGAGGGGCATCCTCTGGCAGAGAAAACCCCATTTATTCAAGCTCTGGAGAACTGGCAGCAGATCACTCGCGAGCAATCCTTCCTTCGTGTTTTTGTCCAGCCTGAGTACCTCGCCCCCCTGTTCACAGATATCCCTGCCATAAGCGATGTCCCCGCTCTCCTTCAGGGCGTTGATGTTTTTTCCTTTGTTGCCTACCAAAACAAAAAATCCTATGAGACACGAGCCCAGGCCACCTATACCTATCAGACCCTGCATCCCCTGTTGAGAAGTGCCGTTGACTCGGCCTCCCACCCAAACAACAGCCTGCGGCTCTTGGAAGGGGGCAGTCTCGCCTATGGGTGGTCGTCTTCGCTCAGGCCGGAGCTGATTGCCCATTTTCTCGCGTCTCATAATCTTGATCCTCGGGAAGTTGATGCAGCCGTAAGTAAACAGCTCGGTTTTGGGTTGTCCGCGTTGCCCCAGGCTCTTGGTCCCCAGGTAGGGTTTGTTCTGGATGATATGGTGCGGGCCGCCCTTTTTCCCGCACCGAAAATGAGTTTTTTTGCTGGGCTCAGAGATCGGCCTCAAGCGGTGACTCTGCTCCAGGGATTACGCCAGGCCATGGAAAAAAACGATCTCATCCATGAAGAGCAGGAGCAGATTAACGGCGTCGATGTTTATTCCTGGCCCTTGTTGGCAGATAAGGATGCCCATCCGGCCTTAGCTCTGACCGATTCCATGCTCATGCTGGCTACCAGCAAGGCCGGTATCACTACCCGATTGCAGGCGCTCCAAAAGCCTGTCGGGCTGCAGCCAGCCGTCGCCACCCAACTGGGAGAGGCTCTGGGCGCACGGCTGAGCAATGCCAACAGTGGCGTTCTCTTGCTCTATCCCCAGCGCATGGCGCCCAAAATACGCCAAACGCTGTATTGGCTTGGTGGTATTGTTGCCAGTACCAGAAATATTTCCCTGACCCGAGTGAATCAGTCCGTGCTGAAGTTGATGGAGTCTGCTGAAGTAGTCTTACTGACAGCGAATTTAGAGCACGCTCATGCCAAGTGGACTCTGTCCCTGGAAAAATCGCCGCAAACAGTTGCCCCAAAACCGTGAAGAGACAAGGAACCAAGCGGGTCGCAGGGGAAAAAGCGCTTGCCTTCAAGCCTTGATTCAAGGTATGGATGGGGCCTGTAAAATAATCATATCTGGTTTAAATCGCTTTCAGGGATGCCTTGAAAGTATATCTGTAGGGTGACGCGAGCGATCCGCTGGGGAGGACTCTGTCTGTCCGTCTCGGTCCACTTGCCCTCGCCGCATTGTAACAACAGCATTTCGACCCGCCCAAACCGGGCGTGCAGAGGAGGAATGACGTGGGGTTTGACAAGGAGAACAAAATGTGGCTTTCCGGTAACGAGGCGATCGCCTTGGGTGCCTGGGAAGCTGGTGTACGGGTGGCCTCTGGCTATCCGGGAACACCGTCTACCGAGATCATGGGAAATCTCTCCCGCTATGAAGGCGTGTACACCGAGTGGGCTCCCAATGAGAAGGTAGGTCTTGAGGTTGCCATCGGCGCCTCCTTTGGTGGAGCCCGAGCCCTGGCGACCATGAAGCATGTCGGCCTGAACGTGGCTGCAGACCCGCTGTTTACCGCAGCCTATACCGGTGTTCGTGGTGGTCTGGTTGTCCTGAATGCCGATGATCCCCAGATGCATAGCTCCCAGAACGAGCAGGATAACCGCAACTACGCGTATGCCGCCAAGCTGCCCTTGATGGAGCCGTCCGATCCGGCCGAGGCCAAAGAGATGATGGCCACCGCCTACCGGCTCAGTGAAGAGCTCGATACCCCGGTGATCATGCGTATCACCACCCGCATCGCCCATGTGAAGGGCGTTGTGGAGAAGGGGGCCAAGCTCGAATTGCCCGAGCCCTCCATTGAAAAGGCACCGGCCAAGATGGTCATGCTGCCCGGTAACGCCCGTGTTCGTCGCGTGGCTGTGGAAAAACGGATGCAGGCCGCACGCGAGCTGGCTGAAACCCTTCCCGAGAACCGGATTGAGCCCGGGACCGGTAAACGCGGTTTTATTACCTCCGGCGTTCCCTACAACTACGTCAAGGAAGCCTTCCCTGATGCTCCGGTACTCAAATTGGGTATGGTCTGGCCGCTGCCGGAGAAGATGATCCGTGACTTCGCAGCCTCCCTGGACGAGCTGATCGTGGTCGAGGAGCTGGATCCCTTTATCGAGACCCACCTCAAAGCCATGGGCATTGCCTGTCGCGGCAAGGATTTGATCCCCAACCAGGGCGAGTTGAACTCCTTTATCGTTCGTAAGTCCATTGAGCCTGCATCCATCGGTGAGCTCTTTGAGCCCATTGAGTTGCCCATGCGGCCACCGAATATGTGCGCCGGTTGCCCCCATCGCGGTCTTTTCTTCGGCCTCTCCAAAATTAAAGATGTCTTCATCTCCGGTGATATCGGCTGCTATACTCTTGGGTTTTTGCCGCCGCTCTCCGCCATGGACGCCTGCGTCTGTATGGGCGCCTCCATCACCATGGCCCATGGTCTGACCAAGGCGTTGGGCAAAGAAGGGGAAGGCAAGATCGTTGCCGTGCTGGGTGACTCCACCTTCATGCACTCGGGTATCACCGGTCTCTTGAATCTGGTTTACAACAATTCCTACGCCACGGTGATCATTCTTGATAACCGCACCACCGCCATGACCGGCCATCAGGACAACCCTGCCTCCGGCCATAACATTCGTGGCGAGGCTGCCCCCCAGCTCAACCTGGAGATGCTCTGCCAGTCCTTGGGTGTGAAACGGGTAACCGTTGTCAATCCCCACGATGTCGAGGCAACCCGCAAGGTGCTCAAGGAAGAGGTGGCTGTAAACGAGCCCTCGGTCATCATCAGTCGGGCCCCCTGTGTGCTGCTGCCTGAAGAGGTGAAACGCAAGAAACCTGTCTACTTCACCAATCTGGAGAACTGTACCGGCTGTACCCAGTGTGTACAGATGGGCTGCCCGGCGATCAGCTGGACACCGTTTACCCCGGAAGAGGCTGTGGCACGCGGCTATCGTGAAAAACAAAAAGGCATTGCCCAGATTACCGAAGTGCAGTGTAACGGCTGCGGCCAGTGCGCATCGGTCTGTAAGTTCGATGCGATCACCAGAAAGGAGGCGAAGTAATGAAACAGAGCGGCAATATTCTCTTTTCCGGTGTGGGCGGGCAGGGCATCCTGCTGGCCAGCGAGTTGACCGCCCATGCCCAGTTGGCAGCGGGATACGACTGCAAAAAAAGTGAAGTCCACGGTATGGCCCAGCGCGGTGGTTCAGTTGAAGCCCACCTGCGCTACGGTCAAAAGGTCTACTCGCCTCTGATCGATCCGGGCTGTGCCGATATTCTGGTCGCCTTTGAGATTCTTGAAGCGGTTCGCTATCTGCCCTACCTCCATAAGGACAGCGCCGTAGTGGTCAATACCCAGAAAATCCTGCCTCCGGCGGTTGCTCTGGGCAAGGCCAAGTATCCGGAAAACATCCTGGATGAGCTCAAGTCCCGGCAGATCAACGTGGTTGCCATCGACGCCTTTGCCGTGGCCGAGTCCGTGGGCGAGCTGCGCACCGCCAACGTGGCCATGGTCGGAGCGATGTCCAACTTTCTCGCGGTCGATCCCAACGTCTTTATCGAGGTGATCGACACCACGGTCAAGGAGCAGTTCCGCGAGGTCAATAAAAAAGCATTCTCCGCCGGACGAGCGGCGGTGTACGCCTGATTGGAACAACAGGTCGGAAAACAGAGAGGTAAATGAATGATGTGGGTGGATGAAATCGAATCGTTACCACGGGCCGGGCTGGAGTCTATTCAGCTTAAACGACTGCAGGCCCTGGTACACCGCATGTACGAGAATGTCCTGCCGTACAAGAAAAAGATGGATGAGGCCGGAGTCAAACCCGGGGATATTCAGTCGCTCAAAGATCTGAGCAAACTGCCCTTTACCACCAAAGATGATCTGCGGGAAAACTACCCCTTTGGGCTCTTTGCCACGCCCATGGATGATGTTATCCGTATTCACGCCACCTCGGGAACCACGGGGAAACCAGCGGTCGTTGGCTACACCCAGGCAGATATCAACCTCTGGGCCTCTGTCATTAAACGTTGTCTGACCATGGCTGGCGTCACCCGGGGCGATATGGTTCACAACGCCTACGGCTACGGATTGTTCACCGGTGGTCTTGGCGCGCACTACGGTATTGAGGCACTGGGGGCGACCGTTATTCCGGTTTCTGGTGGTAACTCGAAACGCCAGATTTCGATCATGCGCGATTTTGGTTCAACCGTGCTGCTTTCTACCCCTTCCTACGCGTTGAATCTGGCCGATGCCATGGCTGATGGCGGTGTTGATCCCGAGCAGTTGAAACTGCGGGTGGGTATTTTCGGTGCCGAGGCCTGGAGTGAGAACATGCGTGAAGAGGTCGAGCGGAAACTTGGCCTTAAAGCACTTGATATTTATGGCCTTTCCGAAGTTATCGGGCCGGGTGTCTCCATGGAATGTACCCATTCCGACAAGGGAATGCATATCCTGGAGGACAACTTCCTGCCGGAGATCATTGATCCCGATACCCTGGAAGTTTTGCCCTACGGTGAGACCGGTGAGCTGGTCTTCACCACTTTGACCAAAGAGGCCTTCCCGCTGGTCCGTTATCGGACCAAGGATATCTCCCGCCTTTTCATTGAGCCCTGTGGCTGTGGCCGTACCCTGATCCGTATGGAGAAGGTCACCGGTCGGACCGATGACATGCTTATCATTCGCGGGGTCAACGTCTTCCCCTCCCAGGTTGAGCATGTACTCATTGGCATTGATGGGGTCGAGCCGCATTATCAGATCGAGGTGACCCGTGAGGGGAATCTGGATGTGATGTCGGTTCTGGTTGAGGTGAGTGATAAGGTCTTCTCCGATGAAATTCGTGTTCTGGAAAACCTGACCAAGAAAATCCAGCGAGAGATCAAAGATATGCTCGGTGTTACCGCCAAGGTGAAGTTGGTAGAGCCTCGCTCTATCCAGCGCTCGGAAGGCAAGGCCAAGCGCGTTATTGATCTCCGCAAAATTTGATTGGAGTATTCTACCAAATGGAGGATTGCATGCGTGTAGAACAGATTGCGGTTTTTTTAGAAAATAAATCAGGACGTTTGGCAGAAATCACCCGTATTCTCGCGGAAAAGAGCATAAACATTCGTGCGCTTTCCGTGGCTGATACAGCTGATTTTGGTATTTTACGTCTCATTGTCGATAAGGTCGATCTGGCCAAGGAATCCCTGCGGGCAGGCGGTTTCACCGTGGGCAAGACCGATGTTATCGCGGTCGAAGTTCCGGATCAGACCGGCGGCCTGGCCAGTGTACTTAAGGTGGCCCACGAGGCGTGCCTCAATGTTGAGTACATGTATGCCTTTGTCAATAAGAGCAGCGACAACGCCGTACTCATCTTTCGCTTTGATGATATGGACAAGGCGATTGCCGTTATCGAAAAGAGCGATTTTAAATTGTTGAGTGGACAGGAGATTTGTTCCATCTGACAGTCAACTAAGCTCGATATAACAAGGGGGCACGCGAGTTTCGTGCTCCCCTCTACAATCCGATCACTACAAACAAAATGGGGGGAACCATGAAACGTAGTATCAAATGTTTGGCTCTTGGAGGAGCAGTCTGCTCCCTTGCGCTGTCCACCATGTTGGCACCGGCCTGGGCTGGTACCGTCAAGGTGGGAGCGATCTTCGCTGTTACCGGCCCCGCCTCTTTTCTGGGCGGACCAGAGGCCAGAAGCGCGCAGATGATCGTCGACGAGATCAACAAGGCCGGGGGCATTAACGGCGACACGGTTGAGCTCATCGTCAAGGACACCGCTGGACGCTCGGAGAAAGCAGTCTCTTTCACCAAACAGTTGATCGAAGAAGATAAGGTCGTTGCCATCATCGGGCCGTCCACCTCGGGTGAATCCATGGCCGTGAAAAAAATCGCCGAAGCTGGCAAAACCACCCTTATCTCCTGTGCGGCCGCCGAGGTTATCGTCAACCCCGTGGCCAAGCATGTGTTTAAAACCCCCCAGAAAGATTCTTTTGCCGCGCAGATGATCTTTGAGGAGATGCAGCGGCTGGGGATTACCACCATCGCCATTACTGCAGGCAATGACGGCTTTGGTAAGGCGGGCAAGGCGCAGCTGGAAAAGATGGCCCCTTCGTACGGAGTCAAAGTCGCTGTCTCCGAGACCTACGACAGCAAGGCCACCGATTTAAGCGCCCTGGTCGCCAAACTCAAATCCGATGCCTCTATCCAGGCGGTCATTAACTGGTCAGTCGTGCCGGCCCAGGCTATCATTGCCAAAAATATGCGTCAGGCTGGCTGGCAGGTTCCCCTGTTTCAGTCACACGGTTTTGGCAATATCAAATATGCTCAGGCTGCCGGTGCTGCTGCAGAGGGGATCATCTTTCCCTGTGGTCGGCTTCTGGTGGTTGATCAGCTTGCCGAAAGTAACCCGCAGAAGGCGCGGCTGGTGCAGTACAAAAATGATTACGAGGCCAAGTACAAAGAAGATGCCTCTGCCTTTGGCGGCTATGCCTATGATGCCATGAACATGGTCGTCGAAGCCGTCAAGATCGGTGGCAATGACCGCGCCAAGGTGCGTGATGCGGTGGAAGGATTACAGAATTTTGCCGGTGTTGGCGGAATGTTCTCCTTTTCTCCGGCGGATCATAACGGACTGACCATCGATTCCTTTGCCATGATGACGGTCAAAGACGGTAACTTTGTCCTCTATCAGGGCAAGTAAGCAACACCGAGAAGACAGGCGACCGGCGGGGCTCTTCCCCGTCGGTCTGCTTTTTTAAGGCCTTGTGTCCATCTCCAGCATGCCTGAAAGAATGGACATTCTCTAGAGCGTCTTGGATGTTTCAAGGTACTCTGTAGACTTTTACGCCCCAGTCACTGTTCATGAGTCCGGACCTTTTTTTTCAATACCTCTTTGCCGGCATCACCTACGGCTCCATCTATGCCGTTGTCGCCATTGGGTTTAATATCATCTACAATGCCACCGGCATTATCAACTTTGCCCAGGGCGAGTTTGTTATGCTGGGGGGAATGATCTCCATCTCTTTGCTGCAATTCATGCCCTTGCCGCTGGCTATCGTCTGTGCGGTTGCGCTGACCATGCTCATCGGGGCTGCAATCGAGATCCTCTTTATCCGCTGGCTGCAGAGCCCCTCGGTGATGCGGATGATCATCATCACCATTGGTATTTCCATTCTTCTCAGGGAAGCCGCACTCCATATCTGGGGTGAGTCCATTCGCAGCCTTCCCTACTTTTACGGCAACGAGATCACGACCTTTTCCCTGGGTAGTGTCCATATTTCACCCCAGGTCGTCTGGGTGATTCTTGCCTGCGCGGTCATGGTCCTCGGGTTGAACCTATTCTTTAAGAATACCCCCATTGGCCGGGAGATGCGTGCCTGCTCCGCCAACCGAACAGCAGCCCTGCTTTGCGGCATCAATGCCCGCAACATGGTGACCCTCTCCTTTATGCTGAGTGCAGGAATCGGTGCCCTGGCAGGCTGTGTGATGTCGCCTATTACCTATACCCAGTACGACAGCGGTTCCGCGCTTGCGATCAAAGGATTCACGGTGGCTATCCTTGGTGGCCTGGGCAATTCCGGTGCTGCAGTGGCTGCGGGGATCCTCCTGGGGATTATAGAGGCGTTTTCCGTTTCCGTGGTGCCGCTGGCCTTTCAGGATGCGATCTCCATTGCTATCCTGCTGGTGATTCTCTTTGTCAAACCGCACGGACTGTTCGGGTCCAGTGACGCTGCTCGTTTAAAGGATTTCTGATGAAGACCCGAAACTATCTTCCCTTAATTGGCTTAAGTGCGCTCATGGTGGTCCTGCACCTGCTCACGGTGTGGACCGGAACCCAATATTACCTGACCCAGTTAACCATGTCGGCCTATTACGGACTGGTGATCATCGGCCTGGGTGTACTTATGGGTTACGCCGGTCAGATTTCCATCGGTCATGCCGGATTTTTTGCCATTGGCGGTTACCTGGCGGCCGCATTGACCACCCGCAACCTGGAGCCCTTTGCCCACACCTGGTGGGTACAGCTGCTGGATAAAGCCGGTGTGATCGTCCATGGTCAGGATATATACGGTCTGAGCCAGATGACCTTTACCCCCTGGATGGCCTGTATTGTTGCCGTGACCACCGCCGGTGTGGTGGCGCTGGTTATTGGCATCCCCGTGCTCAAGTTGAAAGGACATTATCTGGCCATGGCGACCTTGGGCTTTGGCACCATTGTCTACCGCATATTTTTGGCCATGCCTTATTTCGGTGAGTCGGACGGCATTACCGAGGTTCCTGGTTTTACCCTGCTGCCCTTTCTCACCATCAGCGGCGACATGAGCCACCGGGTGCTTAATTTCTACGCATCCTGGATCCTGCTTATTTTGTGCATGCTCTTTCTCATTAACCTGATCGGCTCCCGAGTTGGCCGGGCGCTCCGTTCCCTGCACAGCTCGGAAGAGGCGGCCGAGGCCTCGGGCATCAACGCAGGACGTTTTAAACTCAAGGTCTTTGTCCTCAGCGCTATCTACGCGGCAATTGCCGGTGTGCTCCTCACCCATTACAACGGTGGTATAGGACCCTCCGAGGCATCTGTGATGAAGTCGGTGCGCTATGTGGCCCTGGTTGCCGTCGGCGGCATGCTCAACCTCTGGGGGACCCTGATCATGGGCGTTGGCCTGACCTTCCTTTCCCTGCGGGGTGTTTTTGGCAGCTTTGACGATGCCGTCTTTGGGGGCATTCTTATTCTGGTGATGCTCTTTTCCCCTGAAGGTATTCTCAGTTTTAAGCTTCGCCCTCTGTTGCGTCAGCTGATTTTAGGAGGTCGCGCATGAGCCCCAAGAAGCCTGAGAAAAATGAGATCATGCTGGAACTTGCCGGGGTGCATAAACGCTTTGGCGGCCTGCATGCGGTCAACGACGTGAGTTTCAAGGTTAAAACCGGGAGCATCAAGGCGGTGATCGGACCTAACGGTGCCGGCAAGACCACGCTCTTTAATCTCATTGCCGGTAACCTGCCGGTGAGCGAAGGGAGTATTCATTTTGGCGGCCAGGCTATTCAAAAGCAAAAGACCTATGAGATCGCCCGCATGGGCATGGCTCGCACCTTTCAGAATATTAAGCTCTTTCATGGCATGAGTGCCCTGGAATGTGTCATGGTGGGACGGCATACCCGCAGCCGGAGCGGCTTCTTTGCGGGTATGCTCTCGCTCCCCACGACCTGGAAAGAGGAGAAGGCCATACGTACCCGTTCCATGGAGTTGCTTGATCTCTTGGGCATTGCTGATTTAGCCAACACCGAGGCCGCAAGCCTTGCCTTTGGCCAACAGCGAGCGGTGGAGATGGCCCGCGCTCTGGCCCTGGAACCCAAGCTGATCCTGCTGGATGAACCCGCCGCCGGATTGAATATCTACGAGACCGCCGAGGTGGCCCGGTTGATCTGTACCATCCGCGATATGGGCATTACTGTGCTCCTGGTGGAGCACGATATGTCCCTGGTTATGGATATCTCCGACGAGATTGTGGTGCTGAGCTTTGGCTCCAAGCTGGCAGAGGATATTCCGGCTCATATTCAGCAGAATGAAGAAGTCATAAAAATTTATCTGGGAGAAGATGAAACCGTGTAAACGGTTTTTTCATTCCCCACACGTAACTGCTCATGCTCAAGATTCGAAACCTCGATGCTGGCTACGGTAAACTCCGAGTCCTGAAAAATATCTCACTGCATGTGGATCCCGGCGAAATTGTCACCATGATCGGTGCCAACGGTGCCGGTAAAACCACGCTGCTGCATACCATCATTGGGTTGATTAAACCGACCAAAGGGGATATCAGCTTTCTCAACACTCCCTGCTGTCGCAGCTCGGTGGGGCAGATTGTTGCCTCCGGCTGTGCCTTGGTCCCTGAAAACCGTCAGGTCTTTGCCTCCATGTCGGTGGAGGAAAATCTTCTGCTTGGCGGTCATGTGCTCCAAAAAAGGCAGGGGCGTGCGGCTGTGCATAAGGAACTGGAGCATCAGTATGAACTCTTTCCCATTTTGCGGGAACGGCGCAATCAGTTTGCAGGAACCTTGTCAGGCGGTGAACAGCAGATGCTTGCCATGGGCAGGGCGCTGATGTCCAAACCCCGGTTGGTGATGATGGATGAGCCCTCCACCGGTCTGGCCCCCTTGATTGTCCGGGACATCTTTCAGATTATTCTCCGCCTGCGAGAAGAGGGCAATACGGTGCTGTTGATCGAGCAAAACGCCAAGGCTGCCTTGGGTATTGCCGATCGGGGATACGTGCTTGAGGTCGGCAAGGTTATTGTCCAGGGGCCCAGCGATATTTTGCTGGCCAACACCGATGTCCAGCGGGCCTACTTGGGCCGGGAAAAAGTTACAGAGTAGTTTAAAGGTGGGGTATCACCCCGAATCTCAGCTGCCGCTTAGAACAGCGAGATCCCTCAGATGCCACGGGATGACATCGATGTTGCGGCCATAAGCCAGACGTCACGTACTACCCGGATGTCATCTCGACCAGAGGGAGAGATCGCTTTTTTTCAAGCTGAGCATTGATGGTAATCATGTAAATAAATGCGGAGCCCCCGCCCATACGAGATGAACGAGGGCCTTTATCAAAAAAATTAGACAAAAAAGCGATTATGTACTGGGAACCGGAACGCGAATGTATGGCAAGGGAGGATCTGGAACAACTCCAACTGGAGCGTCTGCAATCGACGCTCTACCGGGTGGGCACCAACGTACCCTTCTATAAAAAGAAATTTGACGAGATCAAGTTTAATTACGAGAGCATTCGCTCGCTTGATGATCTGCGCCGTCTTCCCTTTACCGAGAAACAGGATCTGCGCGACAATTATCCCTATGGGCTTTTTGCCGTTCCCTTGCGCGATGTGGTCCGAGTGCACTCCTCCTCGGGAACTTCCGGCCAGGCCACCGTGGTTGGCTACAGCCAGAACGATATCAAAACCTGGTCGAACCTGGCGGCGCGAGTCATCACCGCAGCCGGTGTCACCAAAAACGATGTGATTCAGATCGCCTTTGGCTACGGTCTTTTTACCGGTGGCTTTGGTCTCCACTACGGTGCTGAAACCGTCGGTACCTCGGTCATTCCGATATCTGCGGGGAACACCAAACGTCAGATTCAGATCATGCAGGATTTCAAAACGACCGCGCTCGTCTGTACGCCTTCCTATGCCCTGGTCATGGCCGATACCATGATGGATATGGGCATTAACCCCAACGGTCTTTCCCTGCGCTATGGTCTTTTTGGTGGGGAACCCTGGTCCGAGGGGATGCGCCAGGAGATTCACCAGAAACTGGGAATTATCGCCACCGATAACTATGGCCTTTCCGAGGTCATGGGGCCGGGGGTTGCGGGGGAGTGTCTGGAGTGCAATGGCCTGCATATCAATGAAGATCATTTTATTTTGGAGATTCTTGATCCCAAAACCATGGAGCCGGTAGCCGAGGGCGAGGTGGGCGAGTTGGTGATCACCACCCTGACGAAAGAGGCCTTCCCCATGATTCGGTATCGGACCCGCGATCTGACCCGGTTTATTCCCGGGGCATGCAAATGCGGGCGTACCCTGAAACGGATGGAACGGGTTATGGGCCGCTCCGATGATATGCTCATCATCAAAGGCGTCAATGTCTTTCCGATGCAGATTGAAAAAGTCCTCTTTGAGGTCGAGGAAACCGAGCCTCACTATCAGATCATCGTTGATCGTGAAAACCATGCCGACAAAATCACGGTCAAGGTCGAGGTGATGGAGTCCATCTTCTTTGATGAGATGAAAAAGCAGCGTCAGGTGATCGATACCATCAAAAGCCGCCTGGCCTCCGAGCTTGGAGTCAGTGTGGATGTGAAGCTGGTTGAGGAGAAAAGCCTGGAGCGTTTTGAAGGAAAGGCGAAGCGGGTTATCGATCGCAGAAAACTCTGATTCTAGGCTGTTCCACCTGGCCTGTGTGTGGAGTGATTTGAGAAGGGGCGTTTTGTTGAGTGCACAATCAACAAAACGCCCTTTTTTTATTCTGGGTGAGCTCCAAAAAAGTGTGAACAGGGGAGGGAGAAGAATGCTTAGCTCTATGAAACTCTTGAAAAAGTACGGGACAGTTGTATTCTTCAAAAGAGTGCATACTTTCTACCTTTCACAAGATTTCTAACCAGGCTAGCGTTGGGCATTTTTCCCGCATGCGCAGAGTCTGGTCTGCCAAAACGACAAACAAGGAGCTTTTTTATGAGATTAGTTATGACCGGATTGCTGTCAGTTTTGCTGACAACAAGTGCGGCCTGGGCTGCTGATCAACCCACTGAGCTGAAAACAGATGATCAGAAATTGAGTTATGTTATAGGACTTGATCTTGGCGAGTATTTTAAAAACCTTGAAGAAAATTTTGATTTTGAGGTTATCAATCAGGGAATTCTCGATGCCTACAATGGCAAAAAACCACTGATCGCCAAAGATGAGGCAGACGCCATTCAGAAGGCTTTTGCTCAGCGTCAACAGCAACGTCAGCTCAACGCGCAAGTGAGCATGATTCAAAAAAACAGGTTGGCGGCGGACACCTTTCTCAAGGAAAATAAAACCAAAGAGGGCGTGAACGAGACCCAATCCGGCCTGCAGTATAAGGTCGTTAAACTGGGTGAAGGGGCAAAACCCCTGCCCACAGATACCGTTAAGGTCAACTACAAAGGGACCCTTTTAAACGGCACTGAGTTTGACAGTTCTTACAAAAGAAATCAGCCCGCTGTTTTTCAGGTCAACAAGGTCATTCTTGGTTGGCAGGAGGCTCTGCCACTCATGCCTGTTGGCTCAACCTATGAGCTTTTTATACCACCGGATCTTGCCTACGGTGATCGTGGAGCCCCTCCCGTGATTGAGCCCGGTTCCATGCTCAAGTTTGAGGTGGAGTTGCTGGAGATAGTGAAACCTGAGGAGAGCAAGCCAGAGGCAAAGCCAGCCCAGTAAGAGCAAGGGCCTACTCAAATGCCAGCGAGGGGAATCAAGGTGTTTTTTGAATAATTGATAATTATTCTCTTTGCAATTCCTGATATCAGCTTTATCGTAAAAAACAAGAGGTTGGAACAAACACTTGACCGAGTTGAATCAGGAGGAGCATCGTGGGGAAAAAATGTTGCGGTAAATTTGCTAAAAAAGGGAAGATGTGCGGAAGCTGTCCCATGAAGAAAGCTCTCAAAAAGAAGAAAAAAGAAAAAAAGAAAGATAAGTAAGCAGGGACAAACACTCTGTTTGAAGCTTTTTTTCTTTAGCTTTGAGTAATAAAAAAAACCGGACTTATTCAAGTCCGGTTTTTTTTTATGTTTACAACTCAGGTGAGCATGCAGCTCATGATCAGATAAAGACGCGCTTGCGGTGGGCTCAAAAAACGTGATCCCCTACACCCTCCCTGTTGCAGGAGCGTTCTCTTTTTTCAATGTAGACAACAACCCTTCAAGCAGAACAAAGCGCCCTAAAGGATGCACCTCACAGGGAAAGCTGCGCACAAAAAGCGGGTTGTCGCATAATCCTCCAGAGAGATACAGCTGTTCCGGCTCTTTAGCAAAACGGTAGGCGTTGAGGGCAATACCGCGCACGAATTTTGCCACAGCCTCGGCCTCTGAGGCCCCAGATACGACGGCATCAAAGATATGGCTCATCCCTAGAACCCCACAGGTGATGGAAAAACCGGTGCTGGGAACGGGGAGGGTGGTGTAATCGATCTGGTAGTAAGTGGCCAGCAGTTCAATGGTGAATCCCATTGAGGCGCCACACTCCGCATTCCAACCCATATCCACCACCTCGCCACCTGTAAAACGAACAAACTTGATATCGCGGCTCCCACAGTCCAGGAGGACAAAGTCCTCCTCCTGAATAATTGACCTTCCCCCACGTGCGAGTGCTGTTAGCTCATTAATGCTTTTGAAGCTTCGGCGCGCGGCATTGTGCCCAGTGGCAAGATCTGCCTTGAAATCGCGAGCGAGTGAACGGGTGGCCACAATACGGGGTTCGTTATCTTGTTCAGGCTCAAATATTTTGCAGTATGAGGTGCCAAAATCTGCCAAAAGCATCAGTCACTGCTCCGCTTGGGTTCAATGCCGGAAAGCTCTAAAAAGGCTTCAATCTTGGCACGGGTCGAGCTGCCAGGGGTGACATCACAGTCAATGGCAATGGCACGGGGATGCTTACTCGCCAGCAGTTTGGCCAGAGCTGATTTGGCACAAAAGGATTGGGCAAAGAAGACCGTGGGGATAGAAGGATCAAAGACCTTCTCCAACTCCAGATCTGCAGGGGTCTTGTTTTCCATACAGCGGGTCCAGCCAAAGACATGGGTCGTGTCGGGGAAGGGGGCGAGCAGCGAAAAATCTCGTGGCGGTACTCCCCAGAAACCGCAGGTGGGGGCACAGGGGCTACGTTGTTCATACGAAGCAGCAGACTGGACCCCTTGGGTAATGCGACAAAATTTTTCAATAAGTGGAATCTTGGCTGTACACAGGGGGGTACCAAAATTTGCAGTGTCTTGGTTACGGGTTCGCTGGATGGGGATAGTGAGCATGTCCTCCAGGACTTCGCTCACATGGAGGGCACAGTCGCATTTTCCCGGCCCCACATCGATAACTATTCGGTCAAGCTTAAGGTGTAGCGCATTCAAGACAACGGTTCGAAGGATGGCGCAGTAGACCCGGGGGATATAGGGAGCACTTTGATCGATGGAGGCCGTGACCTGGGGTTCATCCAGATCAACGATGGTGTCCCCATTTTGATTGATCTCAGCGATCACTGCAAGGGGCGGCACCCCGACAATACCTATGCGTGTCATTATTAGAGATCCTCCCGAACCAACAGCCAGAGGCCAAGGGAGCCAACAGCCAGATGCACGGTAATCGCAGCGAGAAGAGGCGGCATGTATCCGGCCTTTGCCATGGATTGGAGCGTATTGTAGACACCCCAACAGACAAAGGCCATGCCACAACTCACCGGGATAGCCAGGGAAAGATCTCGTCCCCACGTTCGGTACACCATCAAAAGCACGGATAACCCGAGAAGCAGCAGTGGCAAGCCGAGAAGTGTATAACTGATTTTGCCGTAAAAGTTGGCCTGAGCCTGATTGCGTTCGGTTTCGGAAAGACTATGCTGAGTCTCCTGGTAGAGTTGAACCAAGGAGAGCTCCATGGTGTGATATACCGGCACAAAAAAGTCTGATGGAGTTTCAGGAAGATCGAAATGACGTTGAGCGAATACCTCCGTCTGCATGCCATTGTCACTTGTTTGCTGGAGCTGCCCATTTTCAAGGGTCCAGCTTTTACCGTCCCAAGAAGCAGACTCAGCGGTGAGCAGCTTTTGGGCCCCATATTCCTTGTTCCAAATGGTGTAGGAAAAATTTTGAAACCGATCAACACTTTTGTCGGATCGGGCAAAAGAGTAAAACCCTTCAACACCACGGTAATAGTAGCGGCCATTGCGGTAAATTCCCAACGGCACTTTCCCCCTGACCTCCTTGTTCCAGATTTGATTGGTCAGGGAAATGGTTTTGGGGAGCACAACTTGGGCCATGGTCAAAAAAAGGAAAATACAGGCCATTCCCGCTCCGATAATTGGGAGCGTAATTTTTTTTAGGGGAATACCGCAGGCTTTCAGGGCAATTAACTCATTGGAATGATTAAGTACACCCAGGGTAACCACTCCGGCGAGTAAAATGCAGACCGGGCTCATCAGATCCAAAATAAAGGGAATATTGGCCAGAAAAAATTTGGCCACCAGCGTCAGGGATTTTCCCTTTTCCATGAAATCATCGATCTTCTCAAAAAAATCGATCAGGAGATAGAGGGAGGTGAATCCGGCCATGATCATTACGAGGTTTCGCATGAAATGGGCCAGGATATAGCGATAAAGCAGTATCATGAAAGGTATCGAATATTTCGGGTTATCCCGGAAGTGTCGTTTTAGGATACATCAAGAAAAACAAAGGGTTGTTTGCTTAATGCGGGTAAAGAACGAGAAGGCAGCTGGCTCGCATTGTCTCTGCCTGAAAAAACATGCATTGACTTTTTTTCAAATCGATCAAAAAATGTCAGAAATAGTGATTGTATCTGATGCTGTAGTACCCGCTGTATGGGGTTCCGTCAAGAAAGAAGCTTGGTCGGCCTGCAGCGTAAAGGGCACTCAAGCGTAAGACGATGCTTGCACTTCTGAGAGTTGCTGTGTAAGGTGCCGCCTTGGTTTTGTTAGTATTATAGCATTGACCTGAGTCAATGCATAGGAAGCTTGAAGATTCAAGCCTCTAATGCATGGTCGTAAGCGGCGTTGACAAGAGTGCCGCTGGGCCTAAAAAATATTTTAAAACGGCGGATTAGCCCCTTACACTGTGTTCGCATAAGTTGAGCATCGTGTCACTTTTCCGAACCTTTTCTATGCAGAAACGACTCGAGAAAATTGCCGACGACAATATAACGCGCAGCGCCAGTAAAAACTCTGCCACTGCTCGTTTGAACGGGTTTTGGGCCATTTTTGAGCGAAGCGATACCGTGTTAATCGTGATTAACGCCGACCCGGATGCCATTGCCTCTGCCATGGCCCTTAAACGGTTGTTGAGTTATCGGGTGCAAAGCGTAGCTATCGGTTACCCCAACGAAATTCGCAGGCTCAACAATATTACCATGGTGGAGCGCCTGAAGATTCCCATCGAACGTCTCCACACCCTCTCCGTTAAAGACTACTCCAAAAAGATCCTCGTCGATTCCCAGCCCAACCACCTTGCCTGCTTTGAAAAGATGTCCTTCAATGCAGTCATTGATCACCATCCGGTAACCACTGGCTGGGATGCCGATTTTATTGATATTCGGCCCGAGTACGGTGCGGTTTCTTCGATGATGGTGGAGTATCTGCGCGCTGCCGGAATCAAGCCTTCTGTCGCTTTGGCCACAGCCCTTTTTTACGGGGTCAAGGTCGATACCCAGAACTTTCAGAAGCAGAATATGCAGGCAGCCGATGGCACCAGTTTTCGCTACCTGTTTAACATTGCCAACCTCAACTTGGTTCGCAAGTTTGAGTTGACCACCCTGCGGCGCTCAGAACTGCGGTATTTTCGTATTGCCTTAAATGAGGTCAAGGCCAGCAAGCGGCGCGCCTATGTCCATATAGGCAAGGTGAGCACGCCAGATATTCTGGTGATTATCGCGGACTTCTTTAACCGGGTCGATGCCTTTGATTGGGTCATTGTCTCAGGCATCCATGGAGACAAGTTGGTGGTTATCTTCCGCTGCGACGGGTATCGTAAAAACGCTGGCAAGCTAGCAAAAACAAGCTTTGGCGAATACGGCCCCGCCGGAGGGCATAAGGAAGCCGCCCGTGCCGAATGCCCGGTCAAAAATCTTCCCCTTCGCGAGGGCCAGGAGTTCACCTCCAAAACTTTGATTCGTATACTCACCCAACATTCCAAATAGTGCCATATACCTGGTTTTCCTTAGCCAGGTGCGTGAGATATTGCTTGCACCTTTCGCGGGGTTAGGCATAATATGCGCGCAACTCTTTCCTTATCGGAGCCAACTCCTCGGCCCAGTGGTTGCGGTGGCGGCCCGATCTTCCCAGCAACACGGTGTTCTATGTACAGACCCTCGACCTTGGCAATGATCCTGGCGGGTGGCCGCGTCGATGAATTGGGTGTGCTGACGCATTACCGGCCTAAATCCGCTGTCCCTTTTGGCGGTTTTTCCCGCGTTATCGATTTCCCCTTGTCCAATCTGCTCCATTCGGGCATTGAGCGCATTGCTATCCTTAGCCAGTATCGTTCTTATTCTCTGATAAACCACATAGGTACCGGTGCGGCCTGGGACATGATTGGCCGTAACCGTGGCATCTCAATTCTGCCCCCGTTTAAAGATTACGACAATCCCCATTGGTATCGGGGCAGTGCCGATGCGGTCTACCAGAATCTCGATTTCATTCAATACTACGGACCTTCCGTCGTCCTGATACTCTCCGGCGATCACATCTATCAAATGGATTATCGCAAGATGATCCGCTTTCATAACGAGCACGATGCCGATTTGACTGCGGCCTTCATCCAGGTCGAACAGAAGTCTGCCTCACGTTTTGGTGTGGCCGAGATCAGTGACGATTTTGATGAGGGCGGTCCATTAATTTCGTATGAGGAAAAACCCCGTGAGCCCAAAAGTAATTGGGCCTCCCTGACGGTCTTTTGCTTTCGGCCATCGGTACTTGCGGAGATGCTCAAACGCAATCAGAGTGGGGAGTCCTATGAATTTGGGCGTGATATTATTCCCATGATGATGCGCGAAAAATGCAAGGTCTACGGCTATAAATTTGAGGGCTACTGGGGCTATACCCGCACCATCGACGAGTACTGGCAGACCTCTATGGATTTGCTCGGAAACTCGCCCAAAATAGACATGGAAGCCTGGGGTGTACGTACCAATCTTCATCATCGTGGTATAGCCGACCGTCAGCCCATTAAGATTGGCCCCCAGGGAGGGCTGGAAAACTCCATGGCCCATAATGGCTGCATTATTGAAGGCAAGGTTCGTAACTCGATCCTCTTTCCCGGGGTCCATGTTATGCCCGGGGCCGAGGTCAACGACTCGATCATCTTCTTCGACAACATCATCCACCAAAATGTGCAACTTAATCGGGTGGTCAGTGATGTGAATACCGTATTCAATCGAGATGTGCGTATCGGCCGACCCGAATGTGATGGAGAGCCGCGCACTAGTGTCATCGGCTGGAACAATTCGATTCCCGAAGGGTTCGAGATCGGTTGCGGCTGCCGGGTGAATCCACGTATTCCAACAGATCGGTGGCCCACAAGTAAGCGCCTTGCTGATGGGGAGGAACTGTGATGAGAGAAAGTGGCGACGCTTTAGTCCTCCTACTGGCCGGTGGGATTGGTAGCCGTTTGAATCTGCTGGTGGGGCACCGGGCAAAACCAGCGGTCCCCTTTGGCGGCATCTATCGTATTATCGATTTTAGTCTCTCCAACGTGATGAATTCGGGGTTGACCCGGGTTGGTGTGCTGACCCAGTATAAACCGCTCTCTTTGATGGCTCATATTGGGGATGGCTCGGCCTGGGATTTCACCGGGCGTACCCGTGGGGTCAAGATTTTACCGCCCCGTACCGGAGAACAGGACTCCGACTGGTACAAGGGGACGGCGGATGCCATTCGCCAGAATATTGATTTTATTCGGGCGAATCCTTCGGAGCAGGTGGTGGTACTCTCTGGAGATCATATTTATCGCATGGATTTTGATGCTATGCTCTCCTATCATCAGCACAAGCGGGCCGATATCACTATCGGCATGATGGTGGTGCCAAAATCGGAGATCCATCAGTTTGGGGCCGGCATCATTGATAATGAGAACCGTATCGTCGACTGGGAGGAAAAACCCCAGGTGCCGCGGACCAATCTCGCCTCCATGGGTATTTATGTGTTTGATACCAAATACCTGCTAAAGACCCTGGAGCGTGATCGCAAAGAATTCGATTTTGGTATGGATATTATCCCCCGGGCGATCAACGAAGATCGAGTTTACGCGTATCCCTTTTACGGCTATTGGCGTGATGTGGGCACGATTCAGTCCTACTGGGAAACCAACATGGACATCATTCGGGAAAACTCAGGCATCTCGCCTGAGGAGTGGGAGATCCATCCGAACCCGGAATATGGTGATCGTCCTATGGACCGCGCACCGGCAAGATTTTTTGGCGGGAGTAAGGTCTCTTCATCGTTGGTGGCAGCGGGCTGTGTCATTGAGGGGACAGTGATTAATTCGGTACTTTCCCCTGGAGTGCAGGTCAAGAAGGGGGCGATGGTCAGCAATTCCGTGATCTTTGAAGACTGCGTGCTCGAAGAGGGGGCCCAGGTTGATCTAGCCATTCTCGATAAGCGCGTGCATGTGAGCAAGGGGGCCGTGGTCGGTCAAGGAGAGAATCTGACAGAGGTCAACAAGGCCTATCCCAAACATCTCTATACAGGCATTTCACTTGTGGGCAAGGAAGCGCGTATTCCTGCCGGAGTCAGCGTGGGACGCAACTGCATCGTCAACTTCGGCTACGATAAACCAGATTTCAACGGTAAGAATTTTCTCGCCGATGGTGAGTCAGCCTGAGTCTAAAAAGAGGAAGTATTTCTTGCAGGCTGCTTCTGAAATGGGTATTTTCAGCAGCCTGAATGGCCGACGTCATCCCTAGTCGGCGAGGCCATCATTTTACACATGACCAATGCTCCAGTAGCTCAGTAGGATAGAGCACAGGATTCCTAATCCTGGTGTCGGAGGTTCGAATCCTCTCTGGAGCACCATAATATCAAGCACTTGCGGCTCATGGTTGTAAGTGCTTTTTTATTTTTAGGCGTGCTGTCCCGCCCCTGTCCCGCCTATTTATTCCTCAATAAAAAAATTCCCTTGCGTTAACGATCAGGGAGCTCATTTTTTATGTGGTCAGGAACTGGGGAAAGCGTCCCTCCTTTTTTCCTTGCCCCAAACAAAGCCAACAATACCTCCTACTATCGCATTTGAGCTCAATCTTTTTGACATGACAAAAAATAGTAGTCTTATGGGATGTGGTTTATCTGGATGACGGGATAAAGCTAAAGGTAAATTGACGAAGATGCCAAACGGAGAGAAAAGTGTCCGCACAGCATAAATACAAGATAGCTCGACACGGTGACAGAAAGTGGATTGAAGTTTTTTGCTCAGCAGTAAAAAAAGGTTTTTTTGAGCAAGTGTCGTTTAGAGGTATAAGCGGGATCGAAGCAATGACCGTCACCGATAGCGATGAATTGCCAGAGTTATTAGAATTTATATTAAACCAAAATGCAGGAGTTCTACATAGCGCAAGTGCGAACAACTCAGGGTTCGCCATTTCAGTTGTTAGAGATTGCTCTCCTTTGTATGATAATTTGAATTTTACCTGGAATCCTCCTAGCAATAAAACAGCATTGCTGTCTGATGAAAAAAAGGCAGAAATAATTTCATGGTTTACAAATGAGTTTTTACATCTAGACCCTGACAGGGGATTATTTTCATCTACAGATATTGTTGAAGCAGCACAAGTTGAACTATCTATACGAAGCGCAATTATTGATAGACTTGAACAAGTACAAGCAAAACTTGCTGAAGATACCGCTGCATTTAACAAAACTATTCAAGATAACTACCTATCTGAAAAATCAAATCTTGATGCCCAGCTTGTAGAATATAGAAAAAAACTCAGTGACGAGTTTGAGAAAAAGAGTGACATTCTTGATAAACGGGCCACTAAACTGGATGAACGAGAAGCTCGCATTGACGCTTCTGACAACACGTCAGCCCGAAGGCAGATAAGAAAGGATCTTTTAGCTGAACTCCAGAGGCGATCTGAAAAATTTGCGTTAACACCTGGAACTAAAAGTCTTCGCTGGCCTGTACACCTTGTTTCTCTAGCAATTATAGCTGGGGGAATTGCGGGGGCATACTACTTTAGCACAAAAGTGCCTGTGCCAGAGAATAGCGCCAGTTTTGGATATGCTATTACATTAATCAAACCATTTGGACTTACTTTCGTGGCTGTTGGAACGGCTTTTTTCTATCTTCGCTGGCTAAATCGCTGGTTCGAACGAATAAGGATAGATTGTGTGAGTGAGGCACGAACGAACCACAATCTTATCCGGGGTTGGACAAGCCCGGCCTCTCAAAGGAAATAAATATTGCTCTGGAATATACTGGAAGCACTACCAGAATGGTAGTGCTGAACGCAGGACGTAGGAATGCATTCGCCTGTATCAGGCGTTAAAAAGCGGCTCGCTGCTCATAAAAGAGTTTTCCTCCCGTGGTCTTCTTGACGGTGAAGCGGCGTCTCGCTTAAAGGTTACCCGGGTTGGCGGTAAGAATTTCTAAAGCACACAATGCGCATCGGTTGATTGCAGTGAGGGCAGGCAAACACTGGTCGGGGGCGAGGCGGCTGCGGCCTGATAACGACGTGCAGGACCAACTGGACCAGCATACGGATTTTCTTGGCATTCCCGTGCAGAAATCCATATTCGCGCAGCCGCCTAAACCCGTTTGGCAAGACATGTTGAAGAAGCAGACGCAGAAACTCTTCTCCCCTAAGCGTCCTCTTCTGCATTGTCCCGGTAGCGGTGTCCCGGTACCTAAAGGTTACTTCGCCGTTGGTATTGGCAATGATGTTTTTTTCTCCAATCACGCCTCGGTACAAATACCTTGCGAGGTATTTTAAGGCCGGTGCGCCGGTGCCCATATGGTCGCAGTGGACAACCCATTTTTTCGGAACTTTGTCTGTGATCCGCAAGCCGATAGCATCTGCTCCGGCCAGGAACTTACCGCGAAAGGCTTTGGCCAAGGCAAAACCGTTGAAG
This sequence comes from uncultured Desulfobulbus sp., assembly GCF_963664075.1. Taxonomy (NCBI): domain Bacteria; kingdom Pseudomonadati; phylum Thermodesulfobacteriota; class Desulfobulbia; order Desulfobulbales; family Desulfobulbaceae; genus Desulfobulbus; species uncultured Desulfobulbus sp. The sequence goes on along the minus strand of NZ_OY760916.1, from coordinate 3,512,075 downwards.
AGATATTTCCCCGATAGCTTTTTCCAAACCCGAGCCTGTTGGTCAATGCCACCTCCAGGGATCAGGACGTGGATATGCGGGTGAAATTCCAATCTCCTTGAATGGGTGTGCAGGACCATGGTCATGCCGATCTCGGCGCCCAAAGATTTTGCATTGCGGGCGAATGAACGCAGGACTTCGGCAGCACACCGGAACATGAGCGAATAGACCTCTCCCTGGTGACGATAAGCCAACGAACGCAGCTGATAGGGCAAGGTAAAGGTCACCATGAAATAGGGCACAGGCAGGAGCTTTTCCCGTTGTTTGTCGATCCAGAGACTGGTCAGGTGATTTTGGCAGCGCGGGCAATGGCGGTTACCACAGGAGAGAGGCCGCCATTGGCCATGATGGCAGTCAGGGCACTGCACGTAGAGTTCCCCGGAAGCAGGCGTTCGGCAACGGAGAATCGCATCAAGGGCCTTGCGTTGTTCTGGCAGGATGGTTTTGCCGAACCGCGCCATGAAGACATCATAATATTGGTGAACAAGAGTGGCCAGGTCCATAGTTATCTCCCTGCCGGATTGAGTTGCAGTGAGTTGACCAAGGCATTGATCGTTGCCTGGCTATCCAGTTCGGCAACATCGGTGAGATGAGTGTAACGGGCAGTAGTCGTGGGGCTGGCATGCCCCAGCAGAGCCTGGATATGCCTTAGGCTCAGGCCGGACTCGAGCAGGTGGGTAGCGAAGCTGTGGCGAAGGCTGTGGATCGAGACTTTTTTTTAATTCCACAGGAGGTGACAACGGCCTTCATGGCCTGCTGAGCACCGCCATTATTCATGTGGTTTGTCGCCTGTCGGATCGTTTCCATTGATCCCCGGTAATTGGGAAACAACAACTTCGGGTGCTGGTGTTCACGCCAGAGCAGGCGTAACGCTTCCAAGGTGCGGTTCGGCAACGGGACAAGACGATCTTTATGCCCCTTACCGCGACGGATATGGACCTTCATATGGCCGGTATCGATATCACCGACCTGAAGAGACAAAGCCTCTTCCAGGCGAAGCCCCATGGAATAGGTGGTGAAGAGAAAGACGCGATAGCGGAGCTCCCGGCAGCCATGAATGATCCTGCCGATCTCTTCGCGGGTCAGGATATCCGGAATGGTTTTAACGACAGGTGCTTTGACGATGTTGAGCCACTGCCAATCCGTCTCCAGAACATGTTTCCAGAAAAACATGAGACCGAGCCGGTCCAGCTTGACTGTGCTCCAAGAGTACCCCTTGACCAATTTGGCAAAGTACTCTTCCAGCTCTTGCACGCTGAGCTTGTCGGGGCAACAATCGAAATATGAGACCAGTCGACGCACAGCTCGGCCATAAGCATCTATTGTTTTGGCGCTTTTCCCTTGTAGCGCAAGCTTTTGCAGGTGGCGTTCATAGAGGGACTCGAATCGTTTAATTTCGGCTTTGTTCATAGTATACTCCTTGCTGTAAGTGTTTGAAAATTAAACTCTTACACGAGTATACACTGGTTTTTATTCTGCCGCGCAGCGGCTTCGTCCAACAACACGCTCAAGCAGAATTTAGACTCAAACAATTTCAGCTAGATATTGAAAGAGCAAGTTGGCTTGTTGAAACTGCTTTAGACTGGGACGCAAAACAAGATAAAGAATTGCCAAATGAATTGTTAGCAGGTTTATCTCGCAACCTTTTTAACTTTGAGGATGAAAAGATAGATCAAGTTCGTCACCCTGTCGATGAACTTGCTTCCGCACTGATGGGGACTGCATCTAAGGTTAAGCTCAATTTGGCCGGAAACCAAGTGGAGCCATTCCGAAGCCTTGGATGGTGGAGTCACTTTTTTATGGTGATCATGAGTTTCGGCAACTGCATTCAGCGCTGGAAACGCATCGGTCTTAACCATTTGTCCTGGCTTCAGATGGAACTGCAGAAATTGACGCGTCGTTTCTTTACATACGCTATCAACAGCTTGCATAGCCACAAATCCAGCTCCTTCAGTGCGGGGTTCGACAGCAACAAGCACTGGTTTCTTACCGGCAGCACCTCTACCACGTTTGCCCGCTCGCTTTCCCCCAACATAGGTGTCATCAAACTCGATGCTCTTGGTCAACCGGTAGATACTATCTCGGTGTGCCATTGCCTTGCGTATTTTTCTCAACATGTTTCTGGCGGTAGGCCAAGACACTTCAATATGCTTAGAAAGTCGCAGGGCAGACATGCCTCCTTTGTCAGATGCCCCGAGGTAAATAGCCCAGAACCATTTCACCAGTGGAACTTTGGTGGCATGAAACAAGGTGTCAGCGGTAACAGAAACCTGATGTCGATAATTCGAACATTGATAGAGCTGTCTCGACGCAATGAAGCTGAATTCCTTAGTGCCGTACACCGGGCACTGAAATCCATTTGGCCAACGGACCTTGGCAAGAGTCTTCGCATAGGTTTTTTCTGTGCCAAATCGTTTTTGCCACTCAACGAGAGGTATTGACGCCATTTGCATGACAAGAGAAGTGGTACCGAAAATTTGGACAAGCTGTTAAGTGGAATTTCTGCTACCACTTATGCTCATATGAGCACAACATGGAGCAGAAAATGGCAAAAGGCACACGACGAAAACACTCAGCCGCATTTAAAGCAAAAGTTGCTCTCGCAGCGATAGCCGGAGAGAAGACACTGGCTGAGTTAGCAGAGCAATTTGAGGTGCATCCGAATCAGATTACCACCTGGAAACGGCAAATGGTCGAAGGGACGTCGGGCGTTTTCGATAAAACACCCAAACAGCCAGAGGTTGATCTAAAATCGTTGCACGCCAAGATTGGCCAATTAACGCTAGAAAACGATTTTTTAGAAAACGCGCTCAACTGGTCGGAATCAGTCGAAGTAGTCTCTATTATCGGGCCCGACCTGTCTCTCCGTCTGGCCTGGATCTAATGCGTCGCCTTGATGAATTGCATCTTAAGCATCCCTTTATGGGGGCGCACATGCTTCGGGATCAGCTTGTACGCTCTGGCGTTCCTGTCGGTCGGAGGCACGTACGTACCTTGATGAACTGTATGAGCATCGAGGTGATTTACCGGAAGCCGGGCACAAGCAAGAAACACCTAGGACATAAGGTTTATCCGTATCTGTTGCGGGGGCTGTCCATAACCCGAGCCAACCAGGTATGGGCACTGGATACGACATATATCCCGATGGCCAAGGGTTTTGTCTATCTTACGGCCGTGGTTGACTGGGCCAGCCGGAAGGTCCTGGCAGCCAAGGTCGCCATAACCTTGGAGGCAAGTCACGCCGCTGATGTATTAAAAGAAGCCTTTAACCGCCACGGCACCCCTGAGATCGTCAACACCGGCCAAGGGAGCCAATTCACTGCCGAAGAGTTTGTCCAGGTAGTGAAAGACAGAGGCTGTAGATTGAGCATGGATGGTCGTGGCTCCTGGCGAGACAACGTGTTTGTAGAACGTCTCTGGAAATCAGTCAAATATGAAGAGGTGTACCTGCATGCCTATGATTCCGTCAACGAAGCACGCAGATCGATCATGCGCTATTTGGATTGGTACAACCGCTTCAGGCCACACTCCAAGATAAAAAAGAAAACATCACCTGATGAGGCATACGCCGTGATGCTGCCGACGGTTGAACTGGCAGCCTAACTACGGGCAGGGATTCCACTTAAAAAACAAAAATACGTGTTCAGACAAGTGGGACCACCTCTATTTCGTCGGCTTGATGCGGTCGCCATGGGGGGGCGATCACAAAGCGATTGCCGCTAATTTGTTTGAGTTGAGATTCTTCTTTGGTCCAGGTTACCCGATTTATTACCCGTCAAAAGAAAGGAAATTGTGTTCCTTTTGGTGGGGGCGACAAATCGACGCAGGTAAGTGATATTGCCAAGGCCGCAGAGCTTATGAAAGAATTGGAGGTTTGAACTATGGCTTTGAAAACCACCCCTTTTGATGCTGCCAAACACCTGAATTCCGATGAAGATATCAGGATGTTTTTGCAGGCCGCGCTCGAAGAGGGCACGGAAGAGGAATTCATCCATGCCCCTGAACTCTGCCGCTCGCGCCAAGGGAATGTCCGAGATTGCCCAAAAATCCGGTGTTAAACGCGCCAGTCTGTACAAATCTCTTGCAGAGGGAGGAAAGCCGAGGTTCGAAACTATCGTCAAAGTGACAAGGGCACTTGGCTGCAGACTTGCGGTCGTCTGAAAAAATTAAAGCATCGAGCGTTTTTTGCTGGGGGTGATCGTTCATTTGCTTTCGTCCTGTTTGATTTTATTTAATGATTCTTGTAAGATGATGGACTTACCATGACATTCACCACTCTCTGTCTTTACATTGTCACTTGTTTTACGGTCACGGTTACTCCCGGCCCAACCATGTTGTTGGCACTCGCAAACGGGACTTCTCGTAGTTGGCGTATAGCCGGAATGGGTATTCTCGGCGCTGCCCTTTCTGACCTTCTGCTTATCGGTGCAGTTTCCGTGGGGGTGGGTGCATTGCTAGCTACATCGGAAGCAATATTCTCCACCGTCAAATGGGTTGGAGTGGTTTACCTTGTGTGGCTTGCCATTCAATTGTGGTTCCATCAACCTGCTGCCCTGGGGGCGAACATCGGCACTTCAAGCTCTACGGCAACAAAAGCATTTTCACGAAGCCTCTTGGTGTCGCTCTCAAACCCCAAAGGCTTGTTGTTTTTCTCTGCTTTTCTTCCTCAATTTATAAACACTGCGGAACCCCAGGCCTTTCAATATTTCATTCTTGCGCTACTGACAGCCGCCTTGGACATCGTCGTTATGGCCTGCTACGCTACAGGCGGTGCCCAAGCTGCACGATATCTTACCATGAAGGGGTTGCGAACATTGAACCGAGCTTGTGCTTCTGTGCTGCTATCGCTTGCTCTTTTTTTGGCGCTTTATCGCAGATCAAATGCGTAGCAAATGGGATAGAGGGCATTTTCGAACCTTCAAGCAAAATATTACACCTGGCAAACCGGTAATTGCCTGCTCCCTCGTTCCTCGAATACACATAGGATGCAGGGTATGGATGTTGAAGTCGCTACCATAGAGGATGCGGAGTCGATTTTTGCTCTGCAAAAGCTGGCCTATGTGAGTGAGGCGGTGAGCTACAACGATTTTGAGATTGATCCGTTGACCCAGTCTCTGGATGCTCTGCAGCGTGACTTCGGAAATCAGGTGTTTTTAAAAGCGTCGGTGAGCGGTAAAATTATCGGCTCTGTGCGGAGATATCTTGCTCATGGTATCTGCCATATAGGAAGGCTCATTGTTCATCCGGACTTTCAGAATCAAGGGATTGGAAAGCTGTTAATGAACTTGGTAGAGTCGTATTTTAAGAATGCAAAAAGGTACGAGCTTGTTTACTGGACACAGAAGCGAACGCAATCTCTACCTCTATCAGAAACTCGGATATCGCAGGTACAAGACCGAGCCCGTGCACGAGAGTCTTGAGATTGTTTTTTTAGAAAAACATCGGATGGGCAGCTAACGAAGCATTCAGCCGGACCTGCAACCACGCGGTACAATCCTCTGTTCCGCTCAATCGTTGTCCAGGGCTCTTTATCGAGGGCCTGTGGCCGGTTACCCTCACATACTGCTTTGAAAAGGTGCAATAAATGAAATTATCTTTGTTATTGATTGATATTCAGAATGATTATTTCCCAAATGGGCAATTAGAACTCCATGACATGGTGAATGCGGCGAATAAAGCAAAATCGCTCTTGCATTTTTTTCGTATGAAAAAAATGCAAATAATTCATATTAAGCATATATCTGTTCGCCCTGGATCTACTTTCTTTTTACCAGATACGGAAGGGGTAGAGATCAATAATTTGGTGAAACCAGGAGAATGCGAAATTGTAGTTGAAAAAAATTACCCTAATAGCTTTAGAGAGACAGCTCTTCTTGATCTTCTTAAAATGAATGAAATAGAAGATGTGGTGATTTGTGGCGCTATGAGCCACATGTGCATCGATGCCACAACGAGAGCCGCATTTGATTATGGTTTCAATTGTTATGTTGCAGAAGATGCGTGTGCCACACGAAATTTGCAATTCAAAGATAAAACAATTAACGCTGATGAGGTGCATGCGTCTTTTATGGCGGCACTGTCCGCCCCGTATGCCAAGGTTTTGCAGACTAATGAACTAATTGGATTGTTTTCATAATCACTTGTTGAGAGTGAAGGGCTAGAAAATCCTCGGTTTTGCAAACGAATCTGTATCCAGTTCAGCAAATCCCATTTTGTCCCCTGGCCCACCTATGTGAATGGTGCTGAAGAGACTTTTGGGTTTTTCTGTGGGGGGGCAAGGCATATTTTCAGCGCTTTCTCAGCCCGCTGGCTGCAAGGACCATGTTTTTTCGTCATGTAGGGCCTTTTTTAGACGCACTTATCCTCTTCCCTTTTCAGATAAAACCGAAGGGATTGCTCTTTGACAGTTCTGCTGAATGACTTGAACGCTAACCGCCGAGCCAGTCTCTTTCCATCACAATATATCCGCCTGGGCCGTAGACCAGCACCCGGAAGATCGTCTCCATTGAATCAACCCTGAATATGCGGAAATAATTGCGCATCATCTCCCACAACGCTCTTTTGGAGCCGAGTTCCTTCAACGCTGCCTGGAAGAGATGGCATCTCATCTGCTGCACCTGGTCGACAAGAAAGGCCAGCATCATGAGAATGGCAAACACCGCGCTGAGATGCTTCTTGCCCAGTCCGTAATTATGCTCCAGGTTGTATCCCTGGGGTTTCAAGGTGTTGAAGGTTTCGTTTTCGATCTTCCACCGCGCGCGGCCAGCCCGCATGACCTCTTCGACGTTTTCAGGAGTGATAGTCAGATCTGTGACCCAACTGAACCGGGTAACCTTGTTATTTTTATCCACCTGCCAGTATTCCAGGAAATTGACCAGCAGGTCCTGGCGGGACTGATTGAGCGGTACTTGATTAATAAAACAGAAAAAATGTATTTTGACCGGATCGTTGGAGTCCACTTGCTGTAGCTCGGTGACCTTCTCCTTGGCGATGGCATCGTCAACCAACGAAAACAGAAACTGATGATCTCCAGGCTTGACGCCAAGGATAAAACGAAGATTTAGCCGTTGCAGATCCTCGATATGGGGTGCGTTGCTGCTGAGTGCATCCTCGGTGACGATGAGCTTGAGGTGTGGATGCTCACGCCGCAGTGCCTCGAAGAAACGACGGGCCGCATTGCGCTCACAATCGTTTTTAGCCGAACCGTCCTGGCGAAAAATCATTTCAGGAAAGAAAGGAATTAGCTCGCGCCAATCCGGATGCACCAGGGCAGCCGCATACATCTGTTGGTAATACAGTTCTGTTCCATTGCGACGAGTTTTTTTGAGGCAGTAGGATGAGGCCACCTTCGTTGAGGAATAAAACCCTGTACCGTCACCACTGAGCAGATAATGGCCACCCAGCAGCGTCATTGATTCCAGCTTTTTGCCTCGTTGCAACCGCCGAAAAACGGTGCGAAACGCTGGTCGTAAATAGTCTGGATCAACTTCATCCAGGATGGCGCGCATCTGAGAGTCGCAGGGTATGCCGATCACTCCATATACCGTATGCAGGTTTTCTGGTTCTCTGCGCCGTCGCTCATCGAAGGCCAGCAGCGACTGGTCTTTCAGGTGAAACACGGCAAAGGCAGACATGATCGCGTCATCAAGGGCAATCTTGGCATTTTGGGCCCGATGATCGGTAAGTTTGCCAAAATCAGCTTTGATAGCTTGAATTAATGCGTCCACGTGGAGTGTTTTGTTCACGGCTCTTCCGTTCGTCAGTGCAACCAGTTGTAACGCCTTGGTCGAGAAAATTTTCAGTGACTGCATAATCTATTCTCCATGTAATCAGCGTTTGGGAAACCAGCCAAAATCAACGGATAAAACCCGGCCAAATTTTCAAAAGGGCAAAACAACCCATTCATGGGCCATTTGTTCAAAAAATGCCATGTGGTCATTTTTTTCTATGAAGGAAGATGCTGCTGATACGTACCTATCCGATAATGGATCTCCTCGATTCAGCTCCATAGGGTCATCTCAAAGAATTTCGAACGTGCTGCAAATGAATGGCTATAAGCAAAGGAAGCTGGCTAGCAAGGATGTGAAAATCTTCTTGATCCAGCTTGAAGGTTGCTCTCCATGGTCATTTGGCATGTGAGAAAAAATAAGAGGTCACCTCTAAAGCATTCTTGCGTTGCAATGTAACTATCAGAATAACAGGTAGATAGTTGTATTGAAAGAAGTAAAAGAAGAAACTACAAAGAAAAATTAGAAGAAAATCCACCTGATATACATCAGGTTTTAAGAACGAGAAAAAATAGGTAGAAAAAGAGGTCAGTGGCTGGATTCCCCCCCCCTGATTGTGTCTACTTTTACACCGATGATTTTGGCTGGGAAGTAAATCGCTGGTTCCATTCTCTAAAAGTTTACGAAAACTAATCCCCTCGTACCCCATAAAAACAGGGCATTACGGGATAACGGGAAGTGCTGTATCCAGTTAACTTCAGTAAACAATTGAGTTTATGAAAGTCGGAATTGTACTCTTTCCAGAAGTCGAAGAGCTTGATTTTGTCGGGCCTTGGGAAATGATCAGCATGTGGAGTGTGCATGCCGAAGGGCCTGAACAGCGCTTTATCGTTGCGCAATCCAGTGAACCGGTGACCTGTGCGAAAGGGATGACCGTTGTCCCTGGTGTCTCCTTTGCGCAATGCCCTTTGCTGGACATTTTGGTGGTTCCCGGGGGCTTGGGTACGCGCAGGGAAGTGGACAATGCGGCGCTGATTTCATTCATCGCGCATCAGGGGAAGCATTGCAAGACGGTCTTGTCGGTGTGTACCGGCTCCTTTCTTCTGCATCGTGCCGGGCTCTTGAGTGGCAAGCGGGCGACAACCCATTGGAATTCTCTTGATAGGTTAAAGGCTCTCGGGGATGTAACCGTTGTCGAGGAACGCTTTGTCGAAGACGGGAATATCTGGTCTTCTGCCGGTGTCTCTGCCGGTATCGACATGGTGTTGGCGTTTATCGCCAGCTATGCGGGTAAGGAGGCGGCCGCCAAAACTCAGGCGGCTGCAGAGTACTTTCCAGCGTCAATTGTGTATGGAAGTTTCCATAAGAACCCTAAAGCGCCTCTTTATTTGAAATAATCTCAGTCCTGGCCTCACGTGCGGGTTGGCAATTCCACTTACTCCTTCATTCATGGCAAGCGCATGAAATTCTAAGCCAGCAAGTACTCTGCCAAGAAACCGATTGTCGCAAGCTGCTCTGAATTGTTTTTGCTTGATACTCATTTTGTTTTTCTCTCGTTGTAGCAAATTACGAGCTATATGCCTCAGTACGGCAAAATTCTCGGAAGTATCGTCTTTTCGGATACGGCACTCATCTTCACGAAACGCAACATCAAGTACATAGTGAAGAGAGTTTTCTATACCCCAATGAGCTCGCACAGCTTTGGCAAAGAGTTCGGCGTTGTTTTCTTGGCTCGAAATATAGTAGCGGCATTCAGTAGTTTTTTTGTCTTTTTCGTGCCGCTCAGAGACAACAACACCTATTGTCCGAAGCCCCTTCCACTGTGCGATCATGGGTAACCCGGCAGCATCAGTTGTGTAATGGGAGCGGATCTCGTGGCGACCATGGCCCTTGCATTCGCTTTGGAAGAAATCAAATGTATCGCTGTTGAAGGTCTCTACGTCTGCCTGACTGAAAACTGTTCCAACGGCTTTTAGCAATGAGCCTTGATTGCCTTTTAAGCCCAAAACGTAATCACCACCTTGCTGGACGATCTGTTCGGCTATCTTCTTTTGACACCCCATGGCGTCAATGGTCACAATACAGCCTTTGATCTCTACCAATTTTAAAAGTTCTGGAATAGCAGTGATTTCGTTTGATTTTTCATTGGTTTTGACTTGCCCCAAAACAAGCCGATTGCTCGCTGCCCAAGCGCTGACCATATGAATAGCCGACTTCCCTGAACTCGAGTCATGTGATCGCCTCAAGGTTTTGCCGTCGATAGGGATAACTTCGCCATCAACGACCTCGACCACAGAATGCACCCAGCTCAAAAAGCATTCTTGAAAAATCTTGGTATTAAGGCGAGATATGACTCGTCGAAATGTATCGTGCCCTGGGAATCCATTAGGGAGTTCAAGCAATTTTTCGAGCCATTCCTGCTTGGCTTGCCCGAAAATTTCAATTTGTTCCTAGCCAGAAGCCCCGGATACCACCCCACAAATAGCGATGGCGATAATATCGGTAAGCAAATGCCTGTTTTTCCCTTCGACTCTTGGATCTATTAAATTTTCGAAATGGGAAACAATATCTGGCCGCTGTTTTTTCATAACCCTTCTCCCAGGTGCGTTTTTTTGAAGGGTAATATATAGAAGCTATGCGGGTAGAATTGAATAATAATTCGATTCTAAATGGGCATGGTCAGGTCATTTTGATGCGCTTGCCCTGCTCCTTCATTGCCATGGATGGAGTCTCCCTTCTTTCAATGAATTTCCTTAGGGAATGCAGGAATGATAAGCACCGAATTTTTACTCACTTCGCTGATAGTGGTCTTGATGCCTGGAACAGGTGTTCTCTATACAGTTTCCGCAGGTCTTTTTAAGGGCAGAAGGGCCAGCATCGCGGCGGCATTTGGCTGTACAATAGGAATTGTGCCCCATTTACTGGCAAGTGTTCTTGGTTTGTCAGCGATTTTCCATGTAAGCTCGCTCGCCTTCCATACGGTCAAATATATAGGTGTTGCGTATCTTCTCTATCTTGTTTGGTCCATGTGGCGGGAAACAGGGGCATTGCAGCTGAGCTCGAAAGATTCAACCAAAAATTTGCGACAAATCGCTGTTCGGGCCTTCTTAACCCTACAACGCAATTTAACGCCTAGAATCAGGTTCGTTTATCCTCTTCCTCCTATGAGCAAGGTAGGACCGATGATTTCGAAGCTGAATCCATTGGATAAGCCAAATTGCTGTTTCAATATTCATTGTTCTCATCGGCAAGATTGCTCGAGGTAGCAATCTAAGCTGCGATGGCGTAATAGCTGGAGCTTTTTTTTCCCAATCTGATTTTGAGGTGCCAGAGAAAATAATGAGCAAGCATGCAAGTCAAAATATGGTGGTGCCACCCTGGAAATTTTCTCACCTCATATTGATCCATTCCCAGTTCCGTCTTGGTTTCTTCAAAGCATTGCTCTATGGACCACCGCAGGCCGCTTAACCAAACAAATTTTTCCAGCTTGGTACTGACCGGCGCATTTGAAATAAAATACGAATATTGAGGATCTTTTTCCAAAGTTCTTCGCACAAGCAGCCAGATGGTCTTAACGGGAAGCCCCTGGCGAGCAAGGACGATCCGTCGTTTTGTGAATTCATACTCAATGGGGCCCTTGGTCCCTTCAGAGACCTTTCTTCGGTACCAAAAATAGTCGTTGATGCTACAGGCGAGCGTTTTGAAAGAGATCGGCTCTTTTGTGCTGTCTACCAGGACCTTTTTGCTCTGGTGCTTGCCCTTATATTTGTATTCTTTTTTGATGACCGACGGCTTCTTCGGCCAGCAGAGCGTGTTTTCTGGTGCTTGCCCCAGGTAAGTCACGCCTGTAATGGCTTCTGCCGCCTCAATAAACTCCGGATTGGTTGCGTAGACAGAATCCGCAAGAATGTAACGAAATGGAAGTTGCTGATTGGAGGTAATCTCACCAAGCATCTCAACCGCCAATTGTGGTTTGGTTTTAAACGTTATTTCATCGGGAAGATCACATTTTTTTCGTTTTAAGGAATGCTCGTCCGCGAACCAGTGCTCAGGTATATAAAGACGTTTATCAACAAGAGCGTAGCCATAGGGGGATGTGTAAGCGGCAAAAACACCGACTTGACAATTATCGACCTTACCGATGGTGCCGCAGTATTGCCGAGCAACACCAATAGAGTCGTTGCCTTTTTTCACAAAACCACTTTCGTCAAAAACGATTGCGCCGTCAGGGTGCCCCATATCTTCATTAATTAGACTACGATATTTGTCCAATATTCGCTCGTCATCCCAGCGAGCATCGGATATGAAGCGTTGCATTGCCCTGACCTTGCCCCCTTCAACCGCGAATGCAATGGGTTCGATGGATTTACGCTCAAGTTGGCTGAATTGTCCGGCCATGTATCGAAAAAAGTTATCTCGCAGTTCACTCCGAAGGAAACAATCGGAAAAATGTTCATGAAATCCTTTAAGTTCAGCGAGCAATCCAGTTACGTCACTTCTGTCCAACTCGAATTTCGGAATAGCATACAAGTAGTCGTTTTGACGAATATCTGGCAACATAGCTTACCTCCTGTTTGAGTTTCGAACAGGATAGCAGGTAGGCATGGGTTAAATCAAGCGGTGTTTTGGTAAATTGCGTTGTAGGGTTAATCAACATTCTAAACCCTAAGCTATCCATATTCTTTTTGGCGTTTTTGCCTCAATTTGTCTCGCCACAAGTACATGCTCCGATTTATCAGATGCTTGTGCTGAGTTCAATTTTCATGGCTATGACATTCGTCATTTTCATTCTCTATGGCCTTTCCGCTCATTCAGCGCGAAAATATGTGGTCAATTCTATGAAAGTAACGACTTGGTTCCAGAAGTCATTTGCCGCTTTGTTTACTCTGCTGGCCGCCAAGCTTGCGGTTGCAGAACAGTAATTAGGGGGGGCTGCGTCTAGTTCAGTTCCAGTCCTTCCTGTTGGCTGTGTAGCCAGTGATAAGCGCACTTGTGTTGAATTAAGGTTTCTAAGCCAACGAGGTTTGGATCGGTGCCATTTTTTGTTCAGTTTTCCTATTTTGCAAACTTGTAAGAAAGGTGTTTTTTTTGACACAACTTCGTGAATTCAACCGAAGCCCTTGATACGATTGCATTCAATGGGATTTGCCTTTAACAATTCGTATACTTTAAAATATCCCACCTTCAACATTTTTTTCCATAATCATGGTGTGGGGGTTGCTTTGGTGTCCTGTGCGCAACATTTGTCAACTCCTCCAATTTTCTTTGAAAAATGAGAACCATGATTAATAATGTCAGCTCCACTCTCCTAGATTCTGAAAGTAAGTCGCAACAGCTCCTTGAACATTTTCGTTGTGCTGCCATGCAATGTGACCATCAAGGGGGGATTTGTTTGTGCAATGAAGCCTTCAAGCGGGATTTTGGCTACAGCAATTTGAATCAACTCCGTACGGAAAATTTGGAGGTTATCCTCCGCCCACTCCAGCCTTATCCATCGGGAGCTAGTTGTTGGAGGCAGTGGCCAGTTAGGCAATCCGTGGCCGTGCATTGTCGCCGGGCTGATGGTAGTTATGTGGAAACCAAGGTCACAATCCATCCTGAAAGAAGCTATGGCTTACCCGGCGCATTTATCCTCTTTAGTGAAAATGAGTCGGAAACGGCTAAGCAAAGCGAACATGAGCGATTGGAACGCTATCGCAGCTTGTTCAACAATAGCCTTGAGGGCATCTTCTTCACTACACCGGAGGGACGGTATCTCGATGTCAACTCGACTTTAGCCCGAATTTACGGGTTCGCAACGCCGCACAAACTCATCAACCACTTTCGCGACATTAAACACCAGCTCTATGTGACTCCGGACCGGCGCGACGAGTTCGTGTTCACCCTGGCCCGAGATAACAAGGTGATAGGGTTTGAATCCCAGGTGCGCAAGCGCAATGGAGAGATTATCTGGATCTCTGAAAACGCCCGGGCCGTCTACGACAACATGGGAAATATCAGTTATTACGAGGGAACGGTGATGGATATCACCGCCCGCAAGGAGGCCGAGCTGGAGCTGGAAATTCAGCGAGCCTATTTTTCCCAGCTTTTTGCCAACTCCCCCCAGGCCATTGTCATCATCGACACCCAGCGCAATGTCGTCAACTGCAACCACGGGTTTGAACAACTGTTCGGTTATCGGGCTGTGGATATCATCGGTTTTGGTATGCGCGCACTCATCGTCCCTGATGACTTGATGGTAGAGTGCGAAAACCTGCGCAAAGCCATTCTCAATGGTGAAACTGTGCAGTGCGAAACTCAACGCCGCCATTGCAATGGCTCCCTCATTCCTGTTGATATGATCGGTTTTTCCATTCGAGTCGGTCAGTCGATCAATGGCATTATCTACATTTACCAGGATATCTCCGAACGCAAAGCGTTTGAGGATCAGATCTCCCACCAGGCCTTCCACGATGCCCTTACTGGCCTGCCCAACCGCACCCTTTTCGGGGAGCGGTTGCAGCGAGCGCTGGAGCGATCCCGGCGAAGACCGGAGTTGTACTATGCGGTGTTGATGATTGATCTTAACAAGTTCAAGGCCATCAACGATAGCCTGGGGCATCCGGCCGGGGATCAACTGCTCATCCACGTAGCCAAACGGTTGTCGGTCTGTGTGCGTAGCGTGGATACGGTGGCTCGTCTAGGTGGTGATGAATTTGCCATCATTCTCGAGGAGTTTACCGCCCGCAATGAACTGCTCAAGGTTGCCCGTCGCATGCATTCCATTCTCTGTGAACCTCTCTCCCTTTATGGCAGCGATATCACTCCCGGCGCATCCATAGGCATAGTCCCACAAATAACCGATTATTCATCCGCTGAAGAGGTGCTTCGCGATGCCGATATAGCAATGTATCGCGCTAAGCAACAGGGCAAGGGGATTGTGCTCTTTGATAAACGGATGCACCAGGAATTGGTCGAATCGATCAGCCTGGAGGCGGAACTCCGTGAAGTGTTAGCCGGTGATGGGCTTACCCTGCATTACCAGCCGATTGTTTCGGTCACTGATGAGTGTTTACAGGGGTTTGAAGCCCTGGTGCGCTGGAATCATCCATTGCGGGGCATGGTGCCGCCGGATCGGTTCATCCCCCTGGCCGAAGAAACCGGGCTGATTGTGGATCTTGGAAAGTGGGTGATTAGCGAAGCCTGCCGGACCCTCAAATCTTGGCAGCAAACCATCCATGGTACAGCAGGGCTGACCATGAGTGTCAATGTTTCCTGCCGCCAGTTCACCAAGCCGGGCCTGGTTGAGCACGTCACCGAAGTATTAGAACAACATCAGCTCAATCCCCATTGTCTCAAGCTAGAGGTGACCGAGTCGGTGCTCATTCACGATGTCAATCGAGCCATCGACGAACTTAATCGGTTGCGGGCACTGGGGGTACAGATTGCCATCGACGACTTTGGTACCGGGTACTCATCCTTAGCCTATCTGCGGCGCATGCCAATTGACCATCTTAAAATTGACCGTTCCTTTATCAGCGGCTTGGAGGATGGAATCAAGGAAAACGATCAAATTGTCCGTTCAATCATCAGCCTGGCTCGTAGCCTGGGCTTGGGCGTCATTGCCGAGGGGGTAGAAAGTCGCGAGCAACTCGAATGGTTGCGTACGCTCAACTGTGATCGGGCGCAAGGTTTTATGTTTTCCCGGCCGGTGGATACTGCTAAAGCTCAGGATATCATTCGAAAATTTACCTCGTTCAGTCGATAAGGAGCCTCATGTTTTTTCTGTTTACTAAGAAGAGTTCTTTCAAGCGCCAACAGCGACTTTCTACCATTAAAGAAGACTTATCAGGGCGTTGGGATCTGAGTCGCACCTTCACTTTGCCAGGAGAGGGGGAGGGGAATGTGTTCATCGAGATGATTAACAGCATCTTCAGCCGACTTCACCTCTTTGTGGTCGAACTCACCAAAGGCAATGTGGCAACAGCCACCGTAGCACCTTTGACCCAGGCCATTGCTGGAAAGCTGCGCAGTTCATCGGAATCCTTAGCCCAAGAAGTGGAACAGATCGAGGCGACTTGTCGTAGCCTCGCGGCAGGTATCGGGACTTCGGCCGACAGTGCTGGCAAGGCATTGGAACAATCTGCGGTGATCGTTGACGCCATTGACCAGACTTCCCATTTGACCGGTCAGGCCCTACACCGGATGCAGGCCATGGAGCAGGAGGTGGCTCAGTTGAGCGTGGCCATCGGCGAATTAGACCAGCGGTCCCGCAATATTGGCACCATCATCGAATCCATCTCCGATATTGCCGATCACACCGGCTTATTATCGCTCAACGCATTCATTGAGGCGGCTCGAGCAGGGGTACATGGTGCTGGATTCGGGGTGATTGCCCAGGAGATTCGTCAACTCTCCCAGGAATCCGCCAAGGCATCCCAGGAGATCAAAGCGTTACTTCTGGACATCAGTGCATTGATACAACAGACAGTCACTGCGGTTGATCGGGTACAAGAGGAAGTAGGTACAGGGCTAGAAGGGAATTGGAAGGCCTCCACCTCCCTTGATCAGGTTAATGAAAAACATCGACAGTTTCACCACCATTTAACCTCTGTGATTGCTGCAGTGAGCTCGCAAAAACAAGCGGTGGGACAGCTCGCCGGTGATCTGGGCACCATTGCCAGCATTGGGAAGGAGGGGCGCAAAGACAGTGCCCAACTGGCAGAGTTGGCGGACCGTATCAAACAATTGACCGATCAACAGCTCCAAGCAACGGGGATCTTTATCTTGCCGCAATATCGTAAGGCCGAGCAGGCGGTGTTGCTTTTGGGGACGTTGCCGGATATTTGCCAACCGGGGCTCGGCACTGATCGGGCTTTGGAGGAGGCGATTCGGTCCCTTGGCTATCTGGAGTTGGTTTATCTCACAGATACCAACGGTCGGCAAATTTCCAGCAATGTGTTGCGTAACAACCAGACCATTACAAGCGACACCTCGGCACGAGGCAAGGACTGGAGCCGTCGAGAATGGTTTCGTAAGGTACGGGAAACTGCTCGCCCATATATCTCAAAGCTCTATAGGTCGGAGGCAACCGATACCTTCTGTCTCACCATAGCTGTGCCGGTCTATCGAGGTGAGGCCTGGATGGGAGTGCTCGGTGCGGATATTAATTTCGAGCATTTGTTGACTATTTGATGATCCTCTTTTTGCAGATCATATCTGAATGAAAAGGGAGATTGATTATTAGGGCAGTTCTTCTTGGGGCCACGTTGCGAAAGTGTTGCGGTCATTCAGGAACTTGGTGGTACAATAACACGTAAAATTTCTCGAAAAGTTGACTGCATCGTAATAAGCACACTACGAACCAGGGCCTGGCTCCGATCGCCATATTCACGTAAAATTCAACATGCTTTAGCTCTGAAGCGTGAAGGGGGGGATATACAGATTATTATTGGGTAAAAAACGTGTTCGATTTCGCTTGATGCTTAGTTTTTGAAATTACTTGACTAATATCTTTGCTAGGAGGAGGATGGGTAAAATCACCTAGTGTAAAATTCCTATTTGGGGAAATGGAAAATCTAATATAGGGGCATCATGAGAAACCTGAGTAACGGTTTAGCGTTGGATGAGGAACACGAATGTAAATTGGCCAAGTACTGCCTGGATTACGCATCGGTTTGTATCTTTCGAGCAAATCAGGAGGGTCGCATAGTTTATGCGAACCGTTATGCTTGTGATGCACTCGGGTATTCCCTTTCGGAGCTGCTGCATCTGTCAGTTTTTGACATAGCCCCTTTTGCTAAGCCGGAAATTGGGGCAGCCATGTGGCAAAAATTATGCGAGGAGAAGTCCATTACTGCCGAAAGTCGACATATTCGGAAGGATGGGTCCTCGTTCCCGATAGAAATAACCGTAACATTGCTTGAAATTGATGGCCAACTCTTTTCCATGACCATCACTAAAGATATCAGTGAACGAAAGCAGCTTGATGATTCCTTACGCCTATTTCAGTTTATATTCGACCAAGCTCCTCTCGGTATTTTTTTTATAAAAGATGGGGGGGAGATCGCCTTTGTCAACGAACATGCCAGCCGCTATCTAGGATATACAAAAGAGGAAATTAGCCGGATGAGGGTAGCGGATATCGATCGAGAGGACCCAGCAAGTGAGGTACAAGAAATTTGGGCTAAGCAGAAGCGGACTCGACGACTGGAAACCTTTGAAAGCGTGCATCGAAAAAAAGATGGCACCGAATTCCCCGTAGAAATTAACGGGATAGCTTTAGAATTCAATGGAAGTCTGTATGGCGTTTGCTTTTGCAAAGACATATCCGAAAGGAAAAAGGATGAAGAAGAAAGGCTTAAAATTGAAGCGCATTTGTTTGAGAATCAGAAGATGGAGTCATTGGGAACTTTAGCCGGAGGAATTGCTCATGATTTCAATAATATTCTGGGGGCCATCGTCGGCTATGCTGAGTTAACTCGAATGCAATGCCAAGAAGGTTCGAAGCTAGAAAAATATGTCTCTCAAATTTCCAGAGCAGGTAATCGTGCGGCTGAGCTGGTGAAACAAATTTTATGGTTCAGCCGTCAGGGGCTTAGGGAGAAAAAGCCGCTTGAAACAAGCCGAGTTGTACGAGAAGCGTTGAAGCTAATCGAAGCTACTTTGCCCGCAAATATTGAAATTATAGAAAAAATTTCACCTAATCTTCCTCCTGTATTAGGTAATGAGATTCAAATACATCAAATTGTCATGAATCTTTGCACCAACGCCTATCACGCCATGAAGAATTCGAGTGGTACATTGGGGGTCAGTCTCATTGCGGTGACCATTCAGGAGCATGACATAAACTACGTTCCAGATGTAGTTCCCGGTAATTATATCAAACTTGCGGTCAGTGATGACGGTTCCGGTATTCCGCCGGAATTAATTAATCGAATTTTCGAACCATATTTCACGACGAAAGCTGTAGGCGATGGAACGGGGCTTGGGTTGTCAACAGTGCATGGTATTGTTAAGGATCATGCTGGCTTCATTCAAATTCATAGTGAGGTGGGAATCGGAACAACTATTAATGTATTGCTCCCTGTTGCTGAAACTGAGGCCATCATCGAAATGGGAGAAAATGAGTTGCTTCCCAAGGGAATTGAAACCATCCTCTTGGTAGATGATGAAGAAGCATTGATTGACCTCGGACGCGATTTGTTGGAAAGGTTAGGGTACCGGGTGGAAACCAGGGCCAGTTCTCTTGATGCCATCGAAGCGTTTAGAGTCAACTCTCAGAAATATGATCTGGTTCTCAGCGACATAACCATGCCTAAAATGACAGGGGATGAATTGGCGCAGCGCATAAAAGCTATGCGGCCTGACATACCTATTATTTTATGCAGCGGCTTCAGTAATCGAATAGATGAGCGGTCCTTGGAAATTCTTGGAATAGATGCCATACTCATGAAGCCAATAATTTATTCAGAATTGGCCCATACTATTCGTCGAGTACTGGATTGCAGTAAGTGATATTGACCAATAGTTGAATAAAAATGAGTGTCCGGAAGGAAGAAGCTCTGAATTTGCGTGATGAAGATATCGACGAAGCCCGCGGCGAGACAAGCCAAGTTTATAGAAAGGGGAGCAAATACAGAATAGTCCCTTTTCTGTCCATCAGGTTTGAAGGAGTCGGATTTCTCAACGAAGATTTAAGGGAACAAAGAACGAGTTTGAACTATTTACCTCACCCAAGATTCAAGCGTTATTCAGATATACCTCACTTTGGAGGCCTTTCCCATCCTTTTCGAGGATAATCGGAGAGGAGAGGGCTCCCTTTTTCCTCGATAAAGGATAGGAGGGGGGCCACCATTATTCTGCACGAATGCTAGTTATATTTGCCTGCAAAAGGACCGCAACTAGCACCCTGGCTAATTACAACAGCATGACGCACCTGATGATTTTTCATTGTCAATCATCTCCATTGCTGTCTTTAACGCGTCTTCTCTGGTCTTTCCACCCTTTGGAACACGTTTCAAATTCCCGCATGGATCAGTAAGATCGAATGAATAATACTCACAAGCGAACTCGCAGGTATGAGTCCTGATCTTCCATCCCTTGTATGTACTCAGATTTTTGTCGCTCATGGTTTCCTCCTTGATTATCAGTGAGATCTTTGCATCTATTTTACAAGCTAAGGGCCTATCCCATATTTGTAAATGTTTGCCCAAATTAGACAACCTTTTAAAGCTGAGTAAAGTTCAATAATTAAAAGCATTTATTGTTTTTTGGGGGATATTTTTTTTATATCTCTTCCAACTCTATTTTACCCGTTCACCAAGTTTTTGGGTCAGCCTGGTCAGTGCTGGTGAGCGGTCTTCTCTCTCAAGTATGACTTCGATGAGATAAAACCCCTCTGTGTACTGTTTGGCCGCAAGCAGTGCTGAGGAGAGCTCCTCTTCAGTTGCAGCACGCATCCCCTTTCCTCCAGGAATGAGCTCGTTGATTTTGGCATAATTCCAAGCATGAACATCGTTAAATGGCCCGTCAAGCATGGGTCTTTCTGTTGAGTAGCCATCATTGTTTAACACGATCACAATCGGGTTAAGGCCATAGCGGGCGGCGGTTGAGATTTCAATTCCTGTCATCTGAAAAGCTCCATCTCCTACGAGGACCAGAGGACGAAAATGGGGCAGAGCCATCTGAGCTCCCACGGCTCCAGGCACAGCAAAACCAAGCGATGCGTAATAGGCTGAAGCCAGGAAACGGGTCGAACGACTGATAAAGAGATCATTGGCTCCAAAGAGGGCGTCACCGACATCGGATATGACCAGATGTTCTTCAGAGAGATAGGAGTTGATCTGTTCAAAGAGATTTTTAACAGTTAGTTTTTTATTGGTATTACTGGGTTCAAAGGGAGCGGGATACTCGGGACGCGGGAAAGAGCTCTCGTCCCGGTGGGTAATGGGGGCTTGAACCAATGCACGAACAAAATCGGTGAAAAGCACATCGTTATAGTGGTGATGGCGGATGGCAATGGTATCGGCACTTGCCTGAATCATGACATTTGGTTCAAGCTTGGCGGTAAACAGACCGAGATTGAGGTCAGTCATGAAGGCACCCAGCATGAGTATGCAGTCAGAAGATTCGACATAGTCGCGTACAGACTCCAATCCGGTTGCTCCCTCGTATATGCCCATGTAATGGGGATCGGCGTCTTCAAGTACCGACTTGGCAAGAATGGTCGCCGCTACCGGCAGGTTAAAGCGATCGGCAAGCCTTTTTAACTCATCCTGGAGATGGAAGCGGTGTACTTCTACTCCAGCAATAATCACAGGCTTTCGGGCTTTGTTGAGCAGGGAGGCTGTTTCAGCGATGGCTTCTTCCAGTGCCTGTTTGCTGCTTTCTTTGTGTTCCTCTTTGTAGGTATACTCACCACCGCATTGTTCATGCACCATGTCTCGGGGGAGTTCA
Source organism: uncultured Desulfobulbus sp. (assembly GCF_963664075.1). NCBI lineage: Bacteria > Pseudomonadati > Thermodesulfobacteriota > Desulfobulbia > Desulfobulbales > Desulfobulbaceae > Desulfobulbus > uncultured Desulfobulbus sp. The sequence continues at coordinate 3,490,872 of NZ_OY760916.1, read as the reverse complement.
ATGTAAACGGGTTGTTTGTACTTAAGCGCAGCTTCAAAGACTCGGTCTATCTCTTCTCGTGCTCCCCTGGCTGAATGAATCAGGGTAGAGGCAACTGTAATTTCTCGAAAAATTCGAAGCTGAGAGTCGAAGTCACCGATTTTGTGGTGCAGCATCGCATTTTCCTTTCTTTCTGCCATGCTCGGAGCCCCGCTGATGATCACAACTGGGGATTTTTCGACAAAGGCCTGGGCGGTGGAGTTAGCAATCTTTAATCCACCTACACCATAGGTAATACAAACAGCCCCCAGACCGTTGATACGCGCATAGGCATCTGCAGCAAATCCCGCCCCCTGTTCATCGCAGGTGTTGATAATCTCAAGAGATTGACTGAGCTGCATCATCTCGTAAAAACCCAGCACATAGTCGCCAGGGATTCCAAAGACGTGTTTGACATTCTGCTCGACCAGTTTTTTGATCAGATATTCGCCAATTGTATACGCTGAGTTCATGATCTGCTCCCTGCGGGTGTGCGTCTGGTATGATAAATACTTATTATATGATAACCATTATCGATAATGGGGCCAGGCGTCAAATTCTCCCCTTTCCTTTTGTTCTTTGAGAAAATCGAGATACAATTTTTTGGGATAGGCAAAAATGATCGAATTATTATCCACTCAAGGAGGAAGTATGAAAAAAACTGTGTCCATGGCCCTTCTTCTCCTGGCTTTTGTTCTGATGAGCGCCCAGAACGGCGAGGCCACAAGTTCCTATAAAAAATCCGTTTGGGCTTCCAGCCTCTCCGGCGGGGTCTTGAAGGTCCAAGGACCCGGTTACGGAAGTTGGGGGAAAAACTGGGTCACTGTGGATTCTGGAGTGCAGCAATATCGGGAGGTTGGGACCTCAAAAGGTCCGGTGGTTGTCTATCAAAAATCTGCATCGCAATGGAGCGTTGTCCAGCTCAATTTTTCAACAGGCGCCAAGCAGAATAAGAGAAATTTTAGCCAGCCTGTTGGGATAGTGCGTGGTGGCGCTTACGGCGCAATTATTCAGGTAGGCAATCAATGCTATGATTACAGCTGGGAGAAGATGGTTCCTGCGGCCTGTCGGTAGGATAGGGGGAGATTGTTTCCTGAATCCGTGAGCATCTGTTGTCACGGATTCAGGCATTTGTGAGCGTTTTTCTACGTTATTGTGCAGAAGGTGGGGCGGTGGAGAGTGTTCTGCGACGCCAGCATGCCAGGGTAACAAGTCCTGAGCCGAGAAGCATAAGCGTGGAGGGGATTGGCACCGGGCTGGTGGAAACAACGGTGATGGTGCCATCCACATAGAGGTTCGAGAGATCCCAGACGAGGGTGTCGTCGGTGAGTTCCGGGGTGTTGATCGTGTCAAGGGTACCGGCAAGAACGGCCCAGTCGAGAATGTCAAAGGTGTCGTTTACCAGGGCGGTGAAATCATCGTACCAGAGGATGTCCAGGGTACCTGCCAGGGGCAGGGTGCCGTCAACGGCGAGAACATCGTGGTTTTCTCCTGCTTCTTTCCCGCCCAGTTCCATGGCCAGGGTGGCATCTGCCAACTAGGTATAATCCCCGGTAATAGAGAGCCGTCCCGGAGAAGCGCCTGGGGCCAGGGTGCCACCGATATTGACCAAGTCTCCAGTGATGCTGAAAGACTCCAGAGTGCCGCCGATGAAGGCAAATGTTCCGTTGGAGGTGTCAAGATGCGTCGCGGTGATGGTGCCGCCCGTATTCAGACTTACAATGCCATCTCCTCCCGCCCCTGCAGTCGTCCCTCCGACAGTGAGTGAGCCGCTGGTATCCCAGATCGAGCCGTCGCCAGAGACCTTGACCAGTCCTGTGGCGTTGCCGTTTTCTCCAATGACACCGCTGGCACAGGCCACCTTGGCACCGTTTTCTAGGGAGAGTTTGCCAAATCCCGTGCTGCCAACGCGTAGCGTTTGTGCCACGCTCAGAGTCTGTTGTGTGGAGAGGTTGAGGCTAGCGAAAAAATCTTCCTCCTCGTCAATGTTCAGAGACGAATTTGTAATATTAAATATGCCGCCATTGAAGGTAAAACTCCCGGTGCCTATTAATGCGCTCGTATTGATTATTTCGTCATCAAGGATGAGTTCGCCGTTCTCATAAAGTGTCAGGGGGGCGGTAACAGTGGCTGTCACTGATCCGTTTGAACCGGAGGCATAGCCAATATATACATAAGTGTTTGTAACTGTTCCTCCGGTCGACAGATGCGGGCGGCTGAACTATTGGGGTGTTGCAGACAGGTTTTTTCTATAATTCGGGAGATCGTAGATCTGATCTTTTTGGGATTGGTTCTTGAGAGGGAATAGTTTTTGTTTTCGGTGAAGTCGTTTTGATGCTAAGCTTACCGACAAGGGCTTGCCTGAAATCAAGGGTGCCCGGTGTTACTTCCCGGGGTCAAGGATACTGCACATTCGGGACTTCTCCGCATTATTGGTTGTTGAGTGAGGTGAGTAGGTGCAAGAAATATCGGCGTTGGATAAAGAGCGGAAGAATAGAAATGCTCAAGGGCTGTGGTGGAAACGTTTTCTCTATACCGTGACCGGTGCAAACCTCGACTATGAGGTGGGACCTAACTGGTTTGCTTCGGTGATGGGGACTGGTATTATTGCCAATGCTGCCGCCTCTTTACCGCTGTTCTCAAGCCACCTCAAAGGATTCGCCCTGATTGTCTGGTGCTTGGCCTCGCTGATGCTCGTAGGGTTGGTGCTGGCGTCCAGTTTTTTCCTTGTTCACCGCCAGAATGCCTGGATTCGCCATTTTCGAGATCCAATGATGGCCCAGTTTTACGGGGCGCCTCCCATGGCCGCTCTCACAGTAGCCGGTGGTGCATTACTGGTGGGGCAGGGGCTTATTGGTCAGGAACTTGCCCTCAGGCTTGCCTGGACCTTATGGTTCATTGGAACCATTGGCGGGTTTTGTTCTGCTGTCATTATTCCCTATCGCCTCTTCACTGTCTTTGCGGTGCGGCCTGATTCGGCCTTTGGCGGCTGGCTGATGCCGGTGGTGCCACCCATGGTCTCGGCCGCTATCGGGGCCATGCTTGTGCCCTATGCTCCTGTAGGTGTACTTCGTCAAACCCTCTTTTATTGCTGCTTTTCCCTCTTTGGCCTCAGTCTCTTCGCTGCGGTAATCATTATCTCCATGATCTGGAGTCGTCTGGCCCACCACGGCACCTCTGGGACTTCTCGTGTTCCCACTCTCTGGATTGTACTAGGGCCACTGGGGCAATCCATGACCGCTGCCGGAATTCTCGGTACGGTTGCACAGGGGGCGGTTCCGGCAAAGATTGCACTCGGTTTTGAGCTTTTTGCTGTTTTCTACAGCGTTCCCGTTTTTGGTTTTGTCATGCTCTGGACCTGTCTGGCCATCTTACTCACCCTGCGGGCCCACCGCAAAAATATGAAATTTGCCCTCACCTACTGGGCCTTTACCTTTCCGGTCGGTACCTGTGTGACTGGTACAGCACAACTCGCCCATCATACCGGACTTCCCCTTTTTGCCTGGGCCAGCGTCAGTTTTTTTCTTGGTTTGATTCTCGCCTGGTTGGTGGCAGCCTTTGGTACCACCAAGGGGATGATCACCGGTCATCTCTTCCGTCCGCCAGTTGGCCCGGCAGGACCGATTGTTTCGACGAAGGATTCCTCAAATTCGTGATAGCTGTGGGGGGAGAGGCAAATGTCGTTTTGTCAGTCCAGAATTATCGGACTGGAACCTCTCCACAGGTCTGATGAACTCGGATTTAGTTTATCTTCTAAAATCTGCAATACATAATTTTTTTGATTAATTACTCGATATAACTGCAATTGTTTTTCTCCGCTTCTCCTGGCATTCTATTTGCTGAGAATGGTTGTCACCTGATTGTTGATCAGGGTCTCAGAGTAATATAATGATCAAAGCCATGGGCTTGGTCATCTCGGAGCCAGGGAAAAGACCTATGAGAGCGCAGACTGATACAATCCTAACGCAGTGGTTGGCGCAGCAATGCCGTATGATTCCCGGTGCTGTTCAGGCAGTTTTGCTGACCGCTACAGCCGATGAAGGGGCTTTTGATACCGCCCTCTACTACTGGCCGGACCAGATCAGTGAGCACAGTCAACTCGCCCCTCTGGCGCAGGCGGCTGCTGAAAACCGAAAATCCGTGCTCAAGCCCCGCAACAGTACCCGTCAACAGACCGATGAGCCTTTGGATGGAATTGCCTGCCCCCTCTATGCAGATGGGCGTATGATTGGCGTTGTTGCCATGGAGATCATGCACCGTGCCGAACTGATGCAGCGGGCTGCTGTCCAGCAGATACAGGCCGGAGCCCAGTGGCTTGAGATTTTGCTTCGTCTGGGGGGCGAAGAGGCCAGAGAACAACTACTCAACCTGGTTGATCTAATGGCAGCAGCCCTGGAGCAGGAGCGGTTCCAAATTGCGGCCACCGAGCTCGCCACCCTTCTTGCTCAGCGTCTCTCCTGTAGCCAGGTAAGCCTTGGGTTTCTCCATCATAACAAGGTGCGAGTGACTGCACTCTCCAACACCCAGCAACTTGATCCCCACACCTCTTTGGTCACGGCAATTCGGGATGCCATGGGGGAGGCTCTGGATCAGGGAGCCCGTATCCTTTGGCCGTTACCGGAAGTGATCAACGCCCTGCAGGCCACCCATTTTCATACCCGTCTTTCTGAAATGCGTCAGGGCGTACCGCTGTGCACCATCCCTTTGGTAAAAAATGGCAAGGCTATTGGAGCCATGCTGTTAGAGCGTCCCGCCGAGGCACCATTTGACCTGGATACAGTTGATCAGAGCGAGCAGATTGCCCTGTTGCTGGCCCCGGTGCTTGAAACCAAGCGTCGTGAAGAACGTTCCCTCTTGGCGCAGGTTGCAGAGAAAGCACACCACCTGGGACAGCGGTTATTTGGTCGGGGGCATTGGCAGCTCAAGTTTGCGGCCATAGCCTGTGTGGTCCTTGTTGCTTTGCTTTACCTTGCTGATGGTACCCAGCGTGTTGTCAGTGATTCTGTGCTGGAGGCCAAAAGCAGTCAGGTGATCGCAGCGCCCCAACAGGGCTATATTGCCGAAGCACGGGTACGTGCCGGTGACAGGGTGCAAAAAGGTGACCTGCTGGTCACCCTGGACAATAAAGCGCTGCTGATGGAGCAGCGCAAGTGGCAGAGCCAGCGTGCCCAGTTGCTCAAAGAATCGCAGAAAGCCCTAGCTGGTTATGACCGGGCTGAGGTGGCGATCCTCAGTGCACGGTAGGCTCAGGCAGATGCAGAGCTGCAACTCATAGAGCAGCAGCTGCAACGGACCATGCTCAGGGCACCGTTCAGCGGATTGGTGGTCAAGGGGGATTTGAGTCAATCTTTGGGGGCACCGGTGAAAGCTGGCGATATCCTCTTTGAGATATCTCCGACCCAAGATTATCGGGTAGTACTTGAGGTGGATGATCGGGATATCGGGCTGGTTATCCCTGGGCAAAAAGGGCAGCTGAAACTGTCTTCTCTTCCAGACCAATCCATCCCTTTTACGGTGGAACGGCTGATGCCTGTGAGTCTGGCAGAGAATGGCCGTAACTACTTTCGAGTCGAGGCCGCGATGCAGTATCACTCCGATCTGATGCGACCGGGCATGGAAGGCATCTCTAAAATCGAGACCGGTCAAGAAAAACTGCTGCACATCTGGACCCGTCGCCTTGTGGAATGGCTGCAGCTTTTCATCTGGAACTATTTGCCCTGAGGCCTTCACATGCAATCACCAATTGAAAGTTCATCCTGATATCGGGTAGCAGGGCTTAAGACGAGTCTGCGGGAAACACTCAGTCTTTCGCGCCATATGTATCGGGGCCAACCCTGGTATGTGCTGAGCAACCCGTTGACTGGTACAAATCACCGATTTGACAAAAGCTCCTATCTCTTCATCTGCCAGCTTGACGGAATCCGGACGGTGCAGGAGATCTGGGACAGTTTAGAATCCTTTGAGGGAACGATGATTCCCACCCAGAATGACTGTATTCTTCTGCTGGCACGTCTGCACCAGGACGAGCTGATGCAAAGTGATATTTTACCGAGCACCCTGGCCCTGATTCAGGGAACGCCGCCCGCACGACAAGGATGGAAACAGCAACTTCGTAATCCGTTTTATCTGCGTCTGCCACTATGGAATCCCGATCGCTTTTTGAGCCGTATGCAGGGCCGTGTTGCACCTCTTATGAGCATAGCCGGGCTCTACCTCTGGGCAGTTGTCGTGCTGACCGCGCTGATTTTGGCAGGAGTGCATTGGCCAGATCTTCAAAGCAACTGGGCTGATCACCTGCTCACGCCGACAGGGCTGTTGACCCTTTGGCTGGCCTATCCATTGCTTAAGGGATTGCATGAGCTGGGGCACGCCTTTGCCGTCAAACATTGGGGAGGCGAGATCCATGAGATGGGGATTACCCTGTTGGTCTTTACCCCGGTTCCCTACGTGGATGCCTCGGCCTCAGCTGCCTTTGCCGAGAAACGGCAGCGCATCGCTGTGGCGGCTATGGGGATGATGATTGAGCTGTTTGTAGCCAGTCTCGCTCTTTTTGTATGGCTTAACGTGGAAAACGGGATGGTCCGCGTGATCTGGCCTTTAATCTCGCCTTCATCGGTGGGGTGTCTACCCTGCTGTTCAATGGCAACCCACTGCTGCGTTACGATGGCTACTATATCCTCTCTGATCTGGTCGAGATTCCCAAACTTGGCCAGCGGGCCAATACCTACCTGGGCTATCTCGTCCAGCGATATTTATTGGGGGATCACAGGGCTGAGTCTCCGGTGACCGCTCAGGGAGAGGGCTTCTGGTTTACCCTGTATGGGCCGCTTGCCTTTACCTATCGTATAGCAGTGATGGTCGGCCTGGTCTGGCTTTTTAGTCAGAGGTTTTTTGTGGTTGGGGTGGTTATCGCCTTATGGGGCACCTTTGCCCTGTTAGTACTCCCTCTGGTACGTTCCCTGCTGTTTGTGTTGCGCAATCTGGATCGCTACAGCCAGCGTGGGCGTTGGAGCGTAGGGATAGGGGCACTTGTTTTGGGGCTGCTACTCTTTGTGCTTCCTTTGCCTTTGCGGACAACTACCCAGGGGGTGGTTTGGCTTCCCGAGCAGTCGACGCTACGTGCCGCTGCGGACTGTGAGATTAGCGCATTGCTGGTTGTACCTGATCAGATCGTAGCCAAAGGCACGCCCCTGATTCAAGGCGAGGCTCCTTTTCTTGCCACCGCTATCAAGATTCAGCAGGCGCGCCTCAAGGAGTTACAGGCAAACTATCACGCCCAACCTCTGGAAGAGCGTGTGGATAGAAAAATTATCCTTGATGCGATTAAACAGGGTCAAGGCGACCTGGAGCAAGCCGAAGAGCAATATGGCAAGTTACTCATTCGCAGTCCAGTAGCGGGGCGTTTTGTACTTAAAGAGGAAGGGGAGCTAGTTGGTCGATTTGCCAAGCAAGGTGAGGTTTTAGGGTATGTCTTGCCCGCAGACGGCTCAACCGTGCGGGCCGTAGTTGGGCAGGCAGATATTGGCCTGGTACGCGAGCAGCTCCGTGGGGTTGAGGTGCGATTGGCTCAAGAACTGTCCCATCCTCTTCAGGCCCGGCTTTCCCGACTCACGCCCGGGGCAGATTTTACCCTGCTTTCTGCGGCTTTGGGTACGGCAGGGGGCGGCTCCATTGCAGTTGATCCTTTGGATGGCAAAGGTGTGCGTGCTCTTAAAGCAATGTTTCAGCTCGATCTTGTTCTGCCTACGGGGATACCCACCCCCCCATGTGGGAGGTCGGGTGCACGTACGGCTTGCACACGGCACCATGCCCCTTGGACAACAGTGGCTTCGTGCAATGAAACAACTTCTGTTGAGAAAGTTCTATGATTGAGAGTGCCCAAGGAAGAAACATCCTTGCTCTGCGCCCCGGCCTGATCGGTGGATCTTATCCCGAGCGCAGCGCGTCGGGTAGCAAGAGAATGGATGGAGCTTTCACCCCACTTCATCTCAGGTTTGCAAAGTTATGCAGGAAAAGTGACAGCGATCTACGAGCTGTTGCCGATGCAATCGAGGCCTGGGGCCTGTCGTTGCAGAACCTTGAAGATGCGCGTTTGGAAGAGATGCTGCTTGCTCTGCGCCGTAATTTTGCCAGCCAGGGATTGAGTGTTCCTCTCTGCCAACAGGCCTTTGCTCTGATTCGTGAGGTTGCCAGCCGCCGGCTGGGGCTCAGGCCCTATGTAGAGCAGCTCATGGGAGGCTGGGTCATCTTACAGGGAGGGCTGGCAGAGATGGCAACTGGTGAGGGCAAGACCCTGGCCGCAAGTCTGCCTGCAGCCATCGCTGCCCTGGCTGGGATTCCGGTGCATGTCATCACCGCCAATGAGTACCTGGTGCAACGTGATGCCGAGTATCTGGCTCCACTCTAACAGGCCTTGGGACTGCGTGCGAGCTTTGTCACCCAGGAGATGTCGTTTGCCAGACGCAAGGCTGGCTACAGTTGTGATGTCACTTACTGTACCAACAAACAAGTCGCCTTTGATTACCTGCGTGATCGGTTGATACTGACGCAGGCAGGTGGAGAACTTCGGCGGCGGCTGCAGGCAAGCACCAGGGGCAATCAAGACGAATTACTGCTGCGCGGTCTCTGTTTTGCCATCGTGGATGAGGCGGATTCAGTCCTGATTGATGAAGCAGGTACGCCGCTGATTCTCACTCGCAGAGTTGATCGCCCTCAAGAGCATACCTTTTTCAGCCAGGCCTTTGGTTGTGCACAGGCTCTGAAGGCGCAACGTGATTTTATTGTGGAGTCTCAAACTCGCCAGTTGCATCTCATGGGCGAGGGGCAGGAGCGGATAGCCAGTGTACTCAAAGGGGAAACGATTTTGGGGCGCGCCGAGAGTCGTTTTGAGGAACTGGTACGACAGGCTCTCTTTGCCCTGCACCTGCTACAGCGAGATAGAGATTACCTGGTTGCAGAGGGCAAGGTACAGATTATTGACGGCAATACCGGCCGCACCATGGCGGATCGTTCCTGGGAGCGGGGGCTGCAGCAGATGGTCGAGTTGAAGGAAGGGTGTCCGTTAACAGAGTCCCGTGAACAGCTGGACCGCTTAACCTATCAGAGCTATTTTCGACGTTACCTGCACCTTGGGGGGATGAGTGGTACGGTTGCTGAAGTCGAGGGCGAACTGCGTACCACTTACGGTTTGCGGGTTCGCCCAGTTGCTTTGCACCGTCCCTGTATACGTCAGGTTCTGCCAGCAAAAATATACAAACATGCTCAGGAAAAATGGCAGGGCGTGGTGCGAGAAGTGCAACAGATGCAGCAACAGGGACGGCCAGTCCTGATTGGTACCGGCTCTGTGGCGGAGTCTGAGCAACTCAGTCAGATGTTGCAGGCAGCCGGTGTTGTCCATCAGGTATTGAATGCTCGACAGGATAGGGCAGAAGCGGCAATCGTAGCAAGTGCCGGAGAGCAAGGTCAGGTGACCGTTGCCACCAATATGGCTGGTCGTGGCACGGATATCCCCTTGGGGCCAGGCGTTGTCGAACTGGGAGGGTTACATGTCATTGCAACCTGCGTCAATGATGCCGCCCGGGTTGATCGCCAGTTAATCGGGCGTTGTGGGCGTCAGGGCGATCCAGGAAGCTGCAGAAGTATACTTTCTTTAGATGATCAGCTGCTTCGTGAACATGGATCAATCTTGTGGTATCGACTGCTGCGTTCGTCTCTGTTGACCTCTGTTCCAGGACGGCATCGATTCATGGCCAGGTTGTTTCGCTCTGCACAATCTGGATGTGAGCGTCGGCATAAAAAAGCGCGTCGAGCACTTCTTCAATCCGAAGAGGCGATGAATAGGCTTTTGGCCTTCAGCGGCGAGGCGCTATAATTATGTAACAAGAGGATAACCAACAATCTCTTTTCATCGACAGTGTGCAAAGCCAGAGCAATGAGGTGGACTCACTATGCAGAAAATTCAAATTTTTTTCCTATCCTGGAAAGGAACAGGCTCTGGTGTGTTGCTCTCTTTATTTTTGTTTTTTGGGTGTGTGTGTACCTCTGCAGCTGCTGAAACTAACAGCTACGAGGGAATAATTGAACCATCGGAGGTGGTCGAGGTCGGCTCTCCCGTGGGGGGAATTGTTGCTCAAGTCCTAGTGGATCGGGGGAGTACGCTGACTAAGGGGCAAGCGCTGGTCAAGCTGGAATCATCAATGGAGCGTGCCGCTTTGGAGGAGGTGCAAGCCCGAGCCGGATTTGAAGGCGCGATTGAGGAGCAGCGCGCTCAGTTGGGCTTTGCCCAGCGCTCACATCAGCGGATTCGACCACTGGGTGCTATCCCTGTTTTGGAGAAAGACCGGGCAGCAACCCAGGCTGCTTTGGCGCGGCATCGGTTGAAAAAAGCGCTGGAAGCCCGAACGCTGGCCGAGCTGGAGCAAAAAAAGGCTGAGGCTGATCTTGCACGGCGAGTCATTACCAGCCCGCTTGATGGTTTGGTTATGGCCCGTTTTGTCTCCCCTGGCGAGTATGTTGGCAACCAGCCGTTGTTGCGTATTGCGACTATGGACCCCCTGCGGGTCGAGGTTATTGTTCCGGCCGCTCTGTTTGGCCAGTTGCATGTAGGTGAGAAGGCACTGATCACACCCGAGTTACCTACCTATGGTCAGCAAGAGGGGACGATCCTCTTGGTCGATCAGTTTATTGATGCAGCCAGCAACACCTTTGGCGTGCGTCTGAAACTCCCCAATCCCGAACACCAAATTCCCAGCGGGCTCAAGTGTCAGGTGCGTTTTCTTGGTAAAGATTCCTCTGATGCGAAAGAAACATCTGTACTGCCCACCTCCACCCTATCCCCATAGTAAATTCTCCGGTTGTGAGTCAGTTGTTGACAAAAATACGGCAAGCCTGGCGCCGCAAATCAGCTTCCAAAAGGCCGTCCCCTAGCTTTCGTTATGAGGAGTTGGAGCAACGTGTTCTTTTTTCCTCTGATCCGGTTTCCGCAGCCACAGCAGTCGTGGCCGATGTTGACGAGGTGGGGGAGGGCCAGCTGCCGACAGCAGAGGAGGGCATCGCTGAAGATAGAGCTCTGCTTGAGGCTGAAGTAACAAGTGCTCAGGCCTCTGATCTCCAGGAAGAGAATACTTCCCTCACCGTTGCCTCCGAAGAGCGGCTTGAGCTTGTGGTGGTTGATGCACGGGTGGAAGATGCCGATCTTTTGATCGCTGATTTGCAGGCGGAGGTCGATGATACCCGTGGTTTTGGAGAGTGGCTCTGAAGATACCACGATTGTTTTTAGCAGCGCAAATGGCAACGCGATCAGCATGAGCGGTGATTCTGGCCAAACCTATACGTTTACTCTTTCGGTCAGTGATGGCAATTTGATCCTTTCTCAAACAACCGGTCTCAGCTTTACCAGTGGGAGCCAGGGCAGTGCAAGTATGACGGTAAGTGGATCACTTGCCGATATCAACGCTGCGCTTGAAGGGTTGCAATATGTAGCGGATACAGATTTCCACGGGAGTGATACTATTGATCTGAGTGTGGTGGACGAAGGCTGGCAAAGCCTCTCTACCAGCGTCGATCTTGCCGGATATTACACCTTCGATAATACAGCTACGCTTGGTACCGATGAGAGCCCGACCGGTACAAATGACGGTACGGTTATAGGAGCCACCAGTTATGATGACAGCGAGCGGGGGACCGTCCTGGATTTCACTCTGGGAGATACGGTCCTCATATCGGGACTTGTAGGTGAGCCGAGTGATGTGACTGTAGCAGCTTGGGTTAATTTCAGTTCCACTGATCTTGGTGTTTACGGTAGTCATATTGTTAGTATCGGTGATCACGTCGTGTTGGCAGTTGATACCTGGGCCAGGGCAAGCGCACGAAAATCCTAGCCAGCAAGTACCTTGGCGAGGAAGTTATTATCGCAGGCACATCGAAACTGTTTTTGCTTGATACTCATTTTGGTTTGCTCTCGCTGAAGAAGATTGCGTGCAATATGTCGCAGTACGGCAAAATTTTCGGGGGCATCGTCTTTTCGGATTCGGCATTCATCTTCTCGAAATGTGACATCAAGTACATAGTGAAGAGAATTTTCTATGTCCCAATGGGAGCGAACCGCTTTGGCAAAAAATTCAGCTTTGCTTTCTTGGCTCGAAATATAATAGCGGCATTCTGTCGTTTTTTTGTTCTTTACTTGCCGCTCTGCAACGACAACACCAATTGTCCGGAGCCCCTTCCACTGTGCAGCCATTGGCAACTCGGCGGCATCGGTTGTGTAATGAGAGCGGATTTCATGGCGGCCATGGCCCTTTCTCTCGCTTTGGTAGAAATCAAATTTATCGCTGTTAAAGGTCTCTGCGTCTGCTTGACTGAAAATCGTCTCAACGGCTTTCAGCAATGAGCCCTGATTGCCTTTTAAGCCTAATACGTAATCACCACCTTGTTGGACGATCTGTTCGGCTATCTTCTTTTGACACCCCATGGCGTCAATAGTCACGATGCAGCCTTTGATTTCCAGCAGTTTTAAAAGTTCAGGAATTGCGGTGATTTCGTTTGATTTTTCTTCGGTTTTGACTTGCCCTAAAACAAGTCGATTGTTCGCGGCCCAGGCACTGACCATATGAATGGCTGACTTCCCCGACTTGGAGTCGTGCGACCGCCTTAAGGTCTTACCGTCGATAGGGATAATTTCGCCATCAGTAACCTCGACCACGGAGTGCACCCAACTCAAAAAGCATTCTTGAAAAATTTTGGTATTAAGACGAGATATGACTCGTCGAAATGTATCGTGCCCAGGGATACCATTAGGGAGTTCAAGAAACGTTGCGAGCCATTCTTGTTTGGCTTGTCCGAAAATTTCTATTTGTTCCCAGCCAGAGGCACCAGATGCCACCCCGCAGATGGCAATGGTAATAATATCGATGAGCAGGTGTCGGTTTTTCCCTTCGACTCTCGGATCTTTCAATTTCTCGAAATGGGTAGCGATGTCTGGTTTCGGTGATTTCATGCCCCTTCTCCAATTGAGTAATTTTTGAAGGGTAGTTTATATAGGATATGCGAACAAGATTGAATAATAATTCGATTTCATTCACTTTTTAACGCCAAGCTAGCCGAATCCAGTCGCTAAACAGGCTTTGTTAGGACATTTTGGTGCGCTTGCCCTGATTTTGCGGCTTACTTTCTCTCCTTCAACGGTATTTCTCCCACCTCTGTGCAAGATTTTTTCCTAAGGAAGTTCGCTAAGATGCCGATAGTAGATATACGACTATGGCTCACTTTAGACCCCAGTGACGCCGGGCCGTGCCGATGACTTTTTCAGTTGGGCGAGAAGAGTACCCAAGCGTTGAGCTTTTCAACCTCACTGAGAACACAGAACCTAGTCCGGATCTTTCATCAGCTCAAGCAGCGGGAGCATGTGCATGTTACATAAGGTTGTTCAAGAAGCACAACTCATCTCATTGCCTGATATATATATCCGTTTAAAGGCTCTCATTGATGATCCCGAATACACCATGGCCGAGGTCGCGCTGTTAGTCGGCAGTGATCCAGCCCTGGCTATTCGTTTTCTGCGCCTGGTCAATAACCCTCTCAACCGTCGGGGCAAGGAAATATCGACGATTAGCCATGCCGTCAGCATGCTGGGGATACAGCAGATTCATGATATTGTTCTCAGCGTTTCCATCGCAGATGCATTTACAGAAATACCGTCAGAGCTATTTGATATGCGGAAATTCTGGAATACCAGCTGCTTTTGTGCGGTGTTGGTGAAACAGTTGGCCATAGAGTTTGGCGTCCCCGATGCAGATAGGCTTTTTACCATAGGTTTGTTGCATGATATCGGTCATCTTTTAATGTACACCTCCATACCCCGCCAGATGCAGCAGGTATTGGAGACTGCCAGAAAAGGTGAGCAGCCACTGTTTAGAGTTGAGCAGGAACAACTTGGTTTTGATGCCGCAAGTGCAGGGGGGCACCTGATGAAAATATGGCATCTCCCCGAAAGTTTTCTCATCGTCATCACTGGCCAAAATGAACCTGGAATGGTCACCGAGCGTCAGCAAGAGACCGCAATCTTACATTTGAGTACACGACTGACGACTGCGGAGTTGCGGGAAGAGGACTGGAATACAACCATGGAGAACATTGACCCTATTGTTTGGGAAAGAGTCCCCCTTACCCAGGACCAATGCCAGCAATGTAGAGAGAGCGCTGCCGGAGTCTTTAAAGAAATAGCCGCAGGCATTTTTTTGTGAGAACACCATGAAAACTATTTCGTTGCATATATTGTGGTGCCTGAGAAAAAAAGCCCTTCGCCTGTGTACCGCATTTGCAGGATGGTCTCTGTTGTGTGTTTTTCCAGCTCAGGCGGCACCTCCGATGACGCTTCAGCAATCAGTGGCTGCGGCCCTTGAAACCAGCCCCCAGTTACGATCCCTTCAATATGGACGAGACGCTGCACGTTTCGAGCTGAAGCAATCCCGAGGACGGTATTACCCCTCTATTGATGTTCTCCTTGGCTATGGTCCCAATCAATATAACGATAGGGCGACCCGCCTTAACGGTGCAGATCCAGGCAATGAAGACTGGATGCTGAAAACGGATGCAACATTGCGCCTTACCCAACAGCTGTATGATGGGGGTGAAACCGCCCATTTCATTTCTGCGCATAAAGCTGGCTTGGAAACTGCTGAGCTCTCTTTACAGGAAGGGGCTCAGTCGACTATTTTTGACACAGTGCGTGCACACCTCGGCGTGATCAGGGAACAGCAGATTGTTACCCTTGATCTCAAGAATCTTGAGATTCACCAAGAGATACACAAGGCCCTGACAGCTCTTATTCAGGCTGGGGCGGGTGATGTGGCTGATCGGAGTCAGGTGCGTGCAAGGATTGCCTGGGCAGAGTCAAATGTGACTTCAAGCAGACGTGGACTGGAGCAGGCCATTGCGCAATACCGCCGCCTGGTGGGGCAGAGTCCCGGTCAGCTTGTTTTTGATGGTCCTCCAAAGGGGGTCCCCGATTCCTTGTCGGAAGCCTTACGTTTGGCGGAACAAAAAAATCCAACCTTGCTTATCAGCTCCAGCAAAGTTGATGAGTCTGAAGCTCAAGTACGACTTGCTGAGTCTCGATATTTGCCTCGAGTCAACCTAGAGCTGAGCAGCAGCTACAACGACAATATAGAAGGGGATGATTCCTGGCGGCAGAGTCATGAAGCGATGATTGTTTTACGCTGGAATGTATTTAACGGAGGTCAGGATCAAAGTGCCGTGAATGCGGCTGTGGCACGAAGTTATGAAAGTCGATTAAGCCGTACGGATAATCTGGAAGCCCTCCATGAAACTGTGCGAACTGCCTGGACTGCTTTCGTGGCATTGTCCCGTGAAGTGAAAATTTACCAAGAAGCCACCCTGGCCGCCAAGCAGACTTTGCTGGCTTATATGGAGCAGTTCAGTGTCGCACGACGGAGTTTGCTTGATGTCCTGAATGCGGAACGAGAGTTTGTCCAGTCGGCTCAGAAGGCGGTCTCTGCCCAAGTTGACCGAGTTATAGCGGCCTATTATCTTGTGCAGCTGAAGGGCACACTTAAGCTTGACCAAGTTGTGATAAATACGCAAAGCAGGAGAGAATTCGAAGCGTTGATCCAAAGTATGAATTTTCCTCCTGTGCGTGGCATACTTGTACCTGGGCAAATGGTGGCACCAGTTTCCCCTCTCAATATCGTTCATATTCGAGGTTTAGTTATTGAAGCGGGGGCAATGGTGCACGCGAACAAAGAAAGGTATGAGTTACACCATTCAATCGTGCAAATTAGAGCTCCAATCATTGCTTCCCGAATGGAAAATTTTACTCTTAAAGGATGGGATGCATTGTGAGCGATACCAGTTTGTCAGGCATGTGAAAAACGCTGAATAAATTTGCGATCAATTTTGTCTTTGAGATAAAAGGCAAACTTCCCCGAAAAGCTCAGTCCCCATTTAGAGAAAATACCCTCTCCCTTCCCCAGGTTATAGATCAGCATATAGGAGCCGCCTGAGAGGAAAGATTCAAATTGTCTGTTCTCAAGAGCTGCGAGGAGATTATGAAAAAGAACTGGATTCTGGCGGACAGCATAGACGCCGACTTTATCCAGCGGTTCCTCCTCAAAATAGACGCAGTCTCCTCCGCCGAATATATTGCTATGGGCCACAGATTGAAGAAAACGATTGACCCGTAAGCCACCAGAAGGCCCTATCGGTAGATCGGAGTGGGCAAAAAGAGGTGAGGGCTTTACTCCCAGAGAGGGGAAGACTATATCAGCCTGATACCGCAGCCCCTGATGGAGGATGATGTTGCCCGAATCGATCTGTTTGACATAGCCCTCTTCGACAATTTCTATCCCTTTACGGCTCAGGATTTTCCGAGCAAGAGTTTGCACCCGTTTCGGCCTACCTTTAAGCAATTGCTGTCCTGCAAAAATCTGGATACGGGGCATGAATACTGGTGCCCTGAGGCAGAGTTGGTGAATATTGCCCGCAATTTCAATAGAAGAAGGACCGCTGCCAACAATGGCAATGGTTATGCTGGTCTTGGCAGCTTCCTGAAGGATACGTTGTTTAGCAATCAGCAGATCTTCGATGGGCTTGGCAGTGAAGACGTTTTCCCCAGTTCCTGAAAGAATAGTCAGTGGAACAAATGAGCCCGTATTACAGGAGAGGACATCATAGCCCAGAGGTACTGATGCATTTTCCAGGTAAACGAGTTGATTTTTTGCGTCAATGCGCTTGGCCTTGCCCAGGACAAAACGTCCGCCTTTGCTCTCGACCTGTTTTTTGGTGGCAAAGCGGAGCTCATCGGGTTGGTAGGTTCCTCCAAGCATACCCGGCCCCATGCCACTGTAATAGTGGTACTCGGAGGGTTGAATCACCGTCACCCCAAACCCTTTGTTGATGAACGTGTCCAGTTGCATGAGGGTAAGCATATGCGCATGACCGCCACCAATAAGCACGAGTTCTTTTTTCATATTTCACCTCCAGTACCGGGATGAGCCCCTAAAGACTATTTCCCATTTCCCCCAACAAGGGCTGTGGACTGCAGTCAGTCTATGAGAGTTGATAAGTATAACGATCTCCTGAATCTGAGGTTTTCTCTCTGCTTGCCGGAATAGATGAATGTGCTAGAGTATGGCCATCTAAAACCGAATCGTTCCTGATTTGGTCCCTTGCCACTCGGCCTTCTTTCGGAGATATGCCCCTGATGTCAGCCTTTACTCAGCCATTGTTCTTTTGCGCAAAATCGCTAGTACGACGTTTTTTCATCCTTCTGTTTTTTGTTGCAGCGTCCCCGTCCTGGGCGAGCATACCAGCAACCCCTGTGATGACCTTGTACCGATTCAACGGTCCCCAAAAGATACCGTATTATTTAGCGTCAAGTATTGGCAAGAATGGGCTGGGGCACCCTGCGGGCTACCTGACCCAGGGAACATCTGTCATCCCTTGTGTGGTGGTCCAAAATGGTACTTCACTCACAAGTGGAGACGGGGTGCCTTATGTGGGCTTTGAGCTGGTGGTCGATACACGTCAGGCAGGACCAACGGACACCATTCGTTTTGAGCATATGGTCAATGCTCGCAAAACTCTGCGGGTGCAATCGCACCAATGCGCGCAAGGGGGCGGAAAGTATGTACTGGATGTTCGTAATCTTTACACCATGAGCAAGCCGCCGCGATTTGATCCGCCCCCCATCGCAGAGCACTTGGTGCGCCCGCGGGTCGTCCAGGGAGAACTTGATCAGATTGTGCGCAGTTTTCACAATTCTCCAGTCTGTGCCACCGTGAACGCTAAGCTTGTGGGGCGACGGGAACGTCTGAACCAGGCCTGGAATCAATTCTCTCGGGATTCTGCGGGGCGCTGGTCAAAAGGGCAGCTCATGCGCGCGCAACAGTTGGATTATGTCATGCGCACTGCCCTTTTTGAAGGGCATATAGGGCGAGGCTGCAGTGGTTATGGTGCCTGTGAGCGAAATATTATAGCCCTGTCTATTCGTAACCGTGGACTTGAAGGCTGTGCTGCAAGATTGGGCTGTAGCACGCCTGGAGATTTTCAAGGGGTCTGTTCTAAGGTCTCTCAATACAATATTTGGGATGAGTACCTGACCCAGATTTCAGGGCTGACTTCCTGTTTTTTGCGTGACGATCTGGTATCAGATAATGGCGTAAAGGGAAAAGAATACCAGAAAATTGAAGCAATGTATCGTCAGAGTCTCCCTGATGTGGAACAGATTCTTTATGGAAATGATCGTGATCTGCAAACACTCTTTCCTGGAGATACGCTTGCTGATCTCAAAAGTCTGCGCCACTATTATCATGCTCCCGCTATGGGAAAATGCTTTCCTCAGATGAAGCGCATTGAATATATGTCGGGGGCTGTGGCTCAGCGGGGTAAGCTCTTTGCGTTAATAGCCAATACTCGCATTCAGGTCGGAAAGAAACAGGGAGATGACTATTTTTTTTCAATACTTGAAGTTCGTGATACCGCCAAGGGGGATCAACTGAGCTTAGTCAACGATTATCCCGGATTTTTGGTTGATGGGCGTCGGGTCAGCCTTGCAGGAGTCGCCTCTCGCTGTCGTCCCTATGGGATTCCCCGTGGGTGTGAAAAGAAGGCAACCAGCCGCTATCGTAAAACCCCCAGTTGGGTCAATGCGGGGCAACCACTTGAGATTCGTTGTCGGGTCAGCGATTCGGGCGAACAGTGCAATAATACAGAGAGAAAACGAATTGTTCGAGTCGGGGGTGTCTGTGATACCGAGATGCGGCCCTTTGGTGGCATTAACTAAAAAGGGCCAGAGTCTGACTCGGCCCCTTTTTAGTTGTCGTAATCCTTATTGAAGGTTGTACTTACGTTTCATTTCCTTATAAACCAAGCTGGAGAAGTCCCGAATCACTCCACCTCCATGATCCATCCACTGCTTGTAATTTTTCGGGGCGGATGAACGCTGAACAATACCAACAATGGCGTAGGGAATACTGCGTCCGCTTTTAGTTTTGGTCACCAAAATGCCCATATCCCCACAGAGGTAGGACGTGGAGCCGGTTTTGTTATACACCTGGGTGCCTCTGGGAACTTGAGTGCCCCAAAAGATACGATCCCGTCCAGGCAAAGACATGACCCTCAGCATTTCTCCAGAGTAGGGGAGATGTTTATGCCACAGAGCCTTGAGAAAGTGGACGTAATCTTGGGGTAAGGCACTGTTTTTATAGGTTTTTCCTCCCGGTGGAATGTACTCGCGAATGCGCACCTTACGAAAGAGATGCCGATAATGGGAGTTGATCAGCGCGTTACATTGAGCTGGCCCACCGAGGCGGCGAATAAACCAGTTGGTGGCGTGATTGTTACTCTGTTGAATCATTTGTTCCATCATGCGGTGCGATTGGGGCCCATAGGTGAGCTTGCCCCGCTCAACTTGATGGAAAAAAGCAAGGGCGACAAAGGGTTTGATCATGCTTGCCGCCTGAAATGAAGAATATGAATTGATATTAGAGAGGTAGGTATCGTTTGTGAGATCATAGGCAACCAGTGCTGCGCGTTCATGGCGACGCAATTTGCCAGTATTACGTTGTTCTTGAAGAAACTCCTGTACCTTGCTGTTGATCAGGGCAACCCTTTTTTGGGCAGGTTTTGCTATGCGTGCCGGCACGACTTTGACAACCTGGGCTTTGGCCTCAACCGGAACTGTAGCGATACTGCAAGGCAGGGGATCGTTGGTAACTTGGCCTCTACTCGGTTTGGATGGAAGAGCCGGTGCCTCTTCAGGTGTGGGCACGCTAACCATAATAGGCAGAGCCGGACGAACAGTTGCCGAGATTAATTTTGGGGGCGTTTTCCCTGCTTTGAGTTGTAACGCCTGTATGATGGTCTGAGAGCCAGCCTGGGGCGTCCAGCAGTGGTACACTAAACCAAAGTTGTTGATGCCGATCTTTTCGATGTGGAGATTGTTTCGTTCTTCTCCCTTGAGTTTCGAAAGATATCGATCGTACTCTGCGAGCAACACTTTTGCGTCGCGATTTTGTGCGAAAAGGAGATGGTAGAGGCTGGTATAACTTTTTTGTGGAATCAGTTCTGCGGGGGTATAACCTGCCCTGGTGAGCCTGTCAGATTGATTGAGAGCCAAAGTCCGGGCTTCTGCCAGGGTCCCTCCTTGGGGATAGACCACGCCGTATTCATGATTATTTTCTACAATCTCAAGCTGGCTGTCTACCTGGAGGGAGAGAGCTCGGGCTAAAATGTCCCGATCATGCAGGGCACGTTGGATATCTTTATTCCAGGTGTAAGCGAGGGCATAATGTTTGACTGCCTGATTCGCGAAAGCAGGCGTCAGAAACAGAAAGAGACAAAAAGAGAGGATCGCAGAGGTTCGCAGCGACTTCATTGGGGAGACACAGGTAAAGGTTCGTGGTGATATACGGGGTACTAGAGCACCAGGCCGTAAGGTTCATTTCGTAAACAAGATCCTCAATCCGTGGTTTCAGGTGATGACTGAACAACGTCCAGTGAAACTAGCGGATCGCAGGAATTCATTTTCTTCAAAAAGAGAAGAGATGTCTTTATGATAGCGTGTTATCTGTACAAAGTAAGAGGAAAAATTGACTCTTTTTAAATTTTTCGGAAAAAGAGGCTTTTCTCATATGGCGCTAATACTTGTCAAAACTGGACATTTCTTCGCGTGATTTTCGATTTTTGGCACGTGGTGGTGCATTTTCATCACTATACCCCAAGGTGATGAGGAGCCCGATGCGGCGATTTGGGGGAATTTTCAGCAGTCGTTGTACTTTAGGTTCATCAAACCAGCCGAGCATACAGGTGCCCAGTCCCAGCTCCGTCGCTTGCAAGCAAAAATGCTCGGCTGCGATGCCGATATCAATAAGCGGAAAGTCACGAGCTTTGAGGCGGCCACCAATTTGGGTGATAACTTTGGGCTTTTCAATAACCAAAACCGCCAGGACAGGGGCCTGGGGAACAAATTTATTAAAGGAAACGAGCGAGCTATAGGTTGCATCCGCTACTTGGTTTTTGAGTGCCGGATCTGTAACCATGATTAAATGCCAAGGTTGCGAATTGCTGGCCGAAGGAGCCAGTCGGACCGCTTCGATCAGTTGTTCGATTTTTTCCGGTTCTATGGGGCTGTCGCTGTAACGACGGACACTTTGTCGAGTGGTCAAGAGAGAGGAGAAGTCCATGGAGCGTCACGGGGTCCGGTAAGTGGCAGGGAGTTGGAAAGAGCCTGGTGAACTTTGTCAGCAAAGTTTTGTTTGGTAAACGGTTTTTGCAGTAAAATTACATTTACATCTAAGATTCCACGTTTTGCAATAATATTAGATGTGTATCCAGACATAAACAGCACTTTAAGTTCCGGTAAAAGTGCTTGTAACTCTTGGGCGAGTTCTCGTCCGTTCATCTCGGGCATGACCACATCTGTGATCAGCAAATCGATGGAACCAGGGTGAGATTTGACCAATTGGATCGCCGCCAGCGGAGAGGGCGCAATCAGGGGAACGTATCCCAGTTCCTCAAGTAAGCGTTTCACCAGATTGAGAATGCCTGTTTCATCTTCGACCACCAAAACAGTTTCTCCCCGGGCAGTCGATGGCTCTTGTGTAAGAAACATTTCCGCAGGTGTGGTTGTTGCTTCTCCGGCATGACGAGGCAGGTAAAGGCGAAAGGTGGTGCCTTTGTTCAGTTCACTGTAGACACTGATAAACCCTTTGTTTTGTTTAATGATGCCGTAAACGGTCGCCAGTCCCAGCCCAGTACCTTTTCCCTGATCTTTAGTGCTGAAAAAGGGTTCAAAGATATTTTTCTGTGTTTCCTCATCCATACCAGCCCCGTCGTCACTGATGGCCAGTTGAGCATATTCTCCCGGATGAAATTCTGGGTGCAAGTCGCAGTAGGTTTGGTCAAGGAGAGTGTTGGTTGTTTCAATCACTATTTTACCGATACCGCTGATCGCATCTCGAGCATTGACGCAGAGATTCACCAGCAATTGATCAATCTGAGAAGGATCGAGGTTAACGGGGTAAACATCGGTACCCGGGTAAAAACGCAGTTCTATCTCTTCACCAATGAGCCTGGTGATCATGCTTAACAGTGGCTCGATCTCGGTGTTTAAATCTACTTTTCGTGGGGTAATGTTCTGGCAGCGAGCAAAGGCAAGGAGTTGGCGGGTAATCTCCATGGACCGTTTAGCCGCTTCAAAAATCTGACTTAAATCACGGTGTAGGGGGCTTTGAGATTCTACTCGTTCCAGGGCTAACTCTGCATACCCCAGTATGACGTTGATCATGTTGTTATAGTCGTGGGCCACCCCTCCTGCAAGTCGACCAATTGCCTCGAGTTTTTGGGACTGGCGCAGCTGGATTTCAATCTTCTCCCGCTCTTGCTCGGCTTGGGCAAGACGTTGACTCATTTGATTAAACCCATCAATCAAGGTGGAAATTATTGCGTTGGAAGAGGGGGGGCAATTTTGCTTCCGTAATGACCGTCGGCGATTTGTTGAAAAGCATCTTCCAGGCGATGAGCAATTGCCTCGTCTAGAGAAGCCGAAGGCATGCTGCAAAAGAGTGTCCAGTTTACTTTGGGGATGTGAAGGTAGGCAACAATACGTTCGATGCCCTCTGCATCGGTCATGGTGAGCTGACCATCTTCTCCCTGCAAATGTTCCATCTTAAAGTCTACCCAGTCGCCCCCAAGTTCGCTGAGCGGATGGAGTAAAAGCTGTCCCTGTTGTGGGTCGATCTCTGCTTGCAACTTGTCATGGAGAAGGAACAATCCCCGATCATCAGTGATCCATTGCTGTTGATCATCAAAGGGATGTTGTATGGCGAAATCCTGATAGAGAAAACGCAGCGGTAAATCAATCGACCAGAGCCCTAGAAAGCGATCATCTTGCCAGACAGGGATAGAGACAGAGAGAATCAGTCCTTCACCTGCGTAATCAATGGAAGGAGCTGTCCAGCAAATTTGTCGCTCAGGGTTGTTTTCGGGGCATACCGAACGGAAGGTATGGTAGGTTGACCAGTCAAAATCAGCGGAAATTGCGGTTGCCTGGTCGATAAAGGGGTACTGCAGAGCTACGTTTCCCGCATCTTGATAGTAGATCCAGCCGACATTGCCCAGACGCTCGTGTATATGCTGGAGTTGGGGGCCAATGGTGCGGTGGCCGTACAGATGGCGGCGGGCTATACGATCATGCCTGAGATGTCCCCCCCATGAGAAGCTGATCGCCTCGGAGGGGGCTTTACCCTCGCGGTATGCCTTGATCAATGGAATTGATTGAAAAAACCCATCCTCATTAATGAGAAATTGCTCTTGGCTCAGCCATAAGTCAATTGCTGTTTCGGAATCGTTTGCCTGCGATGTAAGGTAGAGCAGAGTGCTCCGTTCCAGTTCTTCCAGGGCATTATAGAGCCGGTCGATTTGGCGGGAGAGGATTGCGCCGTAACGATAAAGATGCCAATGAAGTGCATCGGTTTCGTTCATGGGAAGACTCCTTGTTAAGATCAATCCTGCCCGGTTTGCAGAAGATGACAAAGAGAACCTGAGATGCGGTCGCGTCTGTTAATAGCTGATGCCCAATGGGATTAAAAGAGCCTAGAGATGGCTCCGATCTCATTGAAGTGTCTTTAGTTTACCACGAAAATTGTGCGAGAAACCAAATTTCTTTTACTGAATTTCTGCGAGAAAGAGTCTTGAAGAACGGAGTATCATAAGAAGCATGACGATGGAGAAGATAACTCTACGTATTGAACCTGCTTCAAGCCCTTCTGATGATTGACATCCAGGTTTTTTTTCAATGTTAAAATTGAGGGCCTTTTGTGAAGCTTTTGGCCTTAGGTTTTTTCTTGGGCTTGACAGCAGGGGGAGGGTTCGGTACCACTTTGAATACAAACTGAATTTGTGAGGGCGGGTGGGCCACGAATACAGTTTTATTCTCAAGGTGTTGTGCAGAGTATCCTTGAGATTTGTAGTGTGAATAGGTATACATGCGCTTTTAAGATCTCCTTTACTGATTGTGATTCATGAAACTAAGCGATTCCCCTGGCGAAGCCTCAGTGTTTGAACTCAAGGGCAGTGTGCTCACCGTAATGGTGCTTTATGTTAAAGAAACCAATCCAGATTTGCTCTACCCGCAGTTAAAAAAGAAGATTGGTCCTGCACGCTCCTTTTTCAATAACGCCCCAATACTCATTGATCTGAAAGCGGTGTCTGAAGGCGCGCAGTTACAGCTGGATTTTCTGGTACTGACCACCTTTCTACGAGGGCTGGGCCTGGTTCCAGTGGGCGTGCGAGCTGCCGTCGAGACTGTCGCACAACGTGTGCTCGATGCCGGTCTGGGAGTGCTGCCTCCGGCAACCCGGGAGAAACATGTGACGCCCCAGGAAGAGGAAAAGGTTATCGAGCCTGTTCCTGACCCTGTGGTGGTACCAGAGTCCGTTGCAGAACCAGAGCTGGTACCCGAGCAGAAGATCGAAAATATGTCTGTGCCGACCATGGTTATCAAGCAGCCTGTGCGTTCCGGGCAGCAGGTCGTTGCCCACGACGGAGACCTGATCATTATGGCCTCGGTTAATGCCGGAGCTGAGGTCGTCGCCAGTGGAAATATTCATGTCTATGGAGCATTGCGTGGTCGGGCCATGGCCGGTGTACATGGTAACGCGGATGCTCGTGTCTTTTGTCTGCAGTGCAATCCAGAGTTGGTGGCAGTAACCGATGCCTATGTGGTCAACGACTCTCTTGAATCACAAGTGATTAATCACACCGTGATGATCAGTCGAGGCGAGAATGGTTTGGATTTTGACGTACTAGGGGCCTTTGAGCCCCAGCGCGGGTAGTTTTTATCGTGATCGTCTGTAAAGAGTAGCTCAATGTTTCCGCATTTCGCGGACTTGCTTGCAATGGCGTCGAGCGCCTGCGTTTGAAATGGTGGCCTGTAAGCCCCCTGAAGAGGCACTATCTAACGAAAATAGGAGGGACGAAGTTGTCTAAAGTCGTCGTCGTGACGTCCGGAAAGGGCGGTGTGGGCAAAACCACCACCAGTGCGGCCGTTGCCGCAGCACTGGCGGTAAGAGGATACAAGACGGTCGTAATTGATTTCGATGTCGGTCTGCGCAACCTCGATCTGATTATGGGCTGCGAGAGGCGGGTCGTCTACGACCTGTTAAATGTTATCCATGGCGAAGGTTCACTGAATCAGGCGCTGATAAAGGATAAACGGGTCGGGAATTTGTATATCCTGCCTGCCTCACAGACCAGAGATAAGGATGCCTTGACGCTGGAAGGCGTTGGCAAGGTGATCGAGCAGCTGCGAGAGAGCTTTGAGTATATCATCTGTGATTCACCCGCAGGTATTGAAAAGGGTGCAATGACGGCAATGCACTTCGCAGATGAGGCCCTGGTGGTGACCAACCCCGAGATCTCTTCTGTGCGTGACTCAGATCGCATCATCGGCATGCTAGCCAGTAAGACCAAACGTGCTGAAGCGGGAGAAGATCCGGTGAATGTCCACCTGGTTATTACCCGCTATGATCCTGACCGTGTTGACGGGGGGGATATGCTCAGCGCTGAGGATGTTTGTGAGATTCTGGCAATACCCTTTCTGGGAGCCGTGCCGGAGTCCAAGTTGGTCCTGGCTGCCTCAAACTCGGGTATTCCCGTAACCATGGCCGAAGACTGCGATGCCGGTACCGCCTATTTTGATATTGTGGACCGGTTCCTGGGCGAGGAAGTGCCATACCGCTTCCTTGACGTACAGAAAAAGGGTTTCTTTTCCCGATTCTTTGGATCCTGATGCCATGAATTTTTTTGACTTTTTTAAATCAAAAAAGAGCAGCTCTGCATCCGTAGCCAAAGAACGGTTGCAGATTATCGTTGCCCATGAGCGGCGACCGGCCTCCACTCCTGATTTTCTGCCACAGTTGCAGAGTGATATTTTGGAAGTTGTACGAAAGTACATCCAGATCAGTGAAGAGCAGGTTAAGCTTTCAGTGGATAAGCAGGGCGATTTTGAAGTGCTTGAACTCAACATCTCTCTGGCAGATCCAGGAAAGTAGTCTTCGCGCAGACAACACAACCTTCCGTTTTTGCAGGGACCTTCGAGTGCTTCAAAGGTCCCTGAGCTTTTTGTATTCTTTGCTGTGGTTACTCAGCAGAGAATCAGTCTTCTTTTTTAGGCTCCCCCTGCATCATGAAGGAGTTGATCTCTTTGTAGGTGATGACCTGTATTTCGCTCTCCATGTTTGCTGATTTGACCATGGTGGGGGGCTCCTGGTCAGGATTAAGCGGGATCAGCTCGGCCTGTTTGTCATCAACATACAGAATTATGACCGGTGCTCGGGAGGTGTCTTCCAGGCGAAAAGCTTGCAGTTTGCTCGTTTCTTGGTCGATGAGAAGGGTCTTGTTTTCGATAGTGGGCATTGCTCTTGTTCCAAAGTCTACGGGTTATTTTCAGTCGGAGGCTTGTGTGCAGCCCCGGAACTGGGAGGATAAAATTAGCCTTGTATACCAGCTCAGCTCCTTAGCGTTAAGCAAAAATAGCTCCCCTTATTCCCTGATAGCATGCAAGGCAGCGCCATGGGCCCCGACCATGTCTGGCTCTTTGGGGATAAGCGGCGCTGATCCAAGTGTTTCTGTCAAGAGCTGGACCACGCAGGGGTTATTGGCGACACCGCCAGCAAAGAGCAGGGGCCCTTGTAAACCGATGCGGGTGAGCATGGTCATGGTCCGCTTGACGATGGAGTTATGTAACCCCAGAGCAATGTCGCGAGGATTTTTCCCCCGGGCCATGAGGCTTATGGCCTCGGTCTCGGCAAAGACCGTACACATGGCGTTGATTTCAAGACGCTGGGTGCCTTCAAGCGCATAATGGCCAAATTCTTCCAGGGGGATCTGGAACACCGTGGCCAGGTGCTCAAGAAATTTTCCAGTTCCAGCAGCGCAGCGGTCATTCATCTCGAATTTTGCAATTTTGCTGCCCATCAGGGCGATGGCTTTGGTGTCCTGCCCGCCGATATCGAGTACGGTCTGTGCCTCAGGGCAAAGATCATGGGCCCCCAGGCCGTAGGCTTTTATTTCGGTGATGGTCTCCACGCAGGGGCAGAGACCCGCCTCTTCCACCAGGCCTCGGCCATATCCCGTTGCAACCAGCTTTTCAAAGACGAGGCCTTCGGTCAGTGAGCGAATCTGGCTCAGGGGATCAAAGGTCGTCGCCGTTTTTTTGCGACTGATGATCTGGTGCGGATCGCGCACCACCAGTTCAATGGAACGCGATCCGATATCTATGCCGCCGTAGAGGGCCATGGTTTAACGCACCATCTCGATAAAGGCCTCAATGCGAGTTTTCAGCTGTTCTACATCTTCCATGCTGTAATCGGTGGAGATGGAAAGGACCGGGACCTGAGCTTCTTGCATGGTCTTTTCAGTTTTCATGGCCTCGTGCTCATAGGGTTGACAGAACATCAGGTTGTAATGGAGAACGCCGTCAGCTTTGAGATCATTGACCATGGTTTTCAGGTTGTCCTGGCGTTCATCGTTGGGGGTAAAACAGGCGCAGTCGATTTGCAGGTAACGATCCACCAGCGCATCGATAATGCCTTCCATGGTGGTCGCCTCTTCACTGACCAGATCCCGGGTGTTCCGGGAGCCGATGCAGGATTCTTCACCCACGATAACCGCTCCACTGCTCTCGACGATGAAGGGCAGTTTCCAGTTGGGTACGGCCATGGGACACCCACTGAGCAGCAAACGCGGTGTGCCGGCAGGGGTGATGCCTTCTCCGGCTGCGATACGCTCTTCGATCTGATCGCACAGGGTGTTGATACTTTGGGTGAAACGAACCGGATCGTCGTACATGGAAACCTGATTGATCAGCAGGGCATCACGGCCGGAGATCGGGGCAGGATCGGCCTGGCGAAGGCGGTTGAGGCGCTGCAGAGCCAACCGTTTTTCGTTGACCAGTTTGATTGCTGCCTGCAGCTTTTCTTCGGTGATGGTGTTGCCGGTGAGTTCTTCCAAAACCGATTTATAGCGAAGGACTTCACTTTTCCAGAGAGCGCGGTCACTGGCTGTTTTTCGCTGGGGAACCTCCAAAACCTCCAGGTTCACATGTTCGGCAAAGGCCTCGTAGGCTTTTTTCTTACCATCACAGGTGGTTTCGCCGATGACCAGGTCGCAGGACTCGGTAAAGGGGCAGAGCCGGGCCAGCTTGAAGCCGATGAAAGATTTGATCAGGGCGCAGGTGTTGCGGGGAACAAGCTGCTCTGCCTTGTCCGAGCCAACCTCTGCTCCTGAACAGAGGCCTACATGAACCGCCCCGGCTGCCAGGGTCAGCTCCTCGGGGACGAACACGCAAAAGGTGCCGACAATCTTGCGGCCTTCAGCCTTTGCATCCTGCAGTTCCTTGATGCGAAGGCCATGAACCTCGCTGAGGACAAAATCCAGATATTCCATTCCCTGGAGGCGTCCATCCTGGGAAAGGTAGATATCGTTGTAAAATTTTCCAAGCACAGCAAGGAGTCCATCGTGGGCCGGAATGTCCAGGTTGAGTTGCTCCCACATTTCCTTATAGGCTGCTGTTGTCATATACACTCTCCGTATTCAAAGCTACTTCAATTGAACCTGAATCCGTGACGGCGGCTGGGCACGGAAGAATACTCGCGGTTTCAGGTTGAAGGAAAAAACAGATATTTAGCACAGGCTGGTAAAAAGCGGCAAATAGGAAATGTGGAACATTCCGTTGGCTTGAAAAGGATTTTTCTATATCTTAAGGGGAGTTTCAGAGGAAAGCCAGAGATACCTCTTGGGCTATGGCGTAATCGAAGAGAGCAATTATCGAGATTTCTTGCCTTTAGCTGGTGAATGGTTAATATTTCGGGCACAATGAGAGAACACGGTATCTGCAAGGACGAATACAACAAACGTATTTGAGGCTGTGTCGGAGCCTGCGGGCTTAAGACGCTTATGGGAATCTTGAATAATTGCTTTTTCTTCCAATCTCGGCGTTATGCTCAAAATTTTATCCTCGTAATATTAGCTATATGCCTGCGGTAAAATTTTTCGCATGCCTTGATCTTGATCGAAAAATCTAATTATTCAAGACTCCCTTATGTCTTTGCTTACGCGCTCTGGCACGCTGATGATTTTTCAACCACGAATATGGAGGAATAACCAATATGCAATCTCATATAGGAACGCGTGAAGTAACGCGCGCACAGGCCCGCCAGGAAGCTTCGACCATTTTTTTGGCCAAGGTCTTCAATTGGATGGCAATAGGCCTTGGAATCACCGGTGTTGTGGCTTTTTTTCTGGGCCAGTCCGGCATGGTGCAGTCACTGATCGCCAGTCCGGTTTTTATGATCCTTCTCTTGGTGGAATTGGGCATGGTCTTTTTTCTGTCCGCCCGTATTGAAAAAATTCAGCCGGCAACAGCCACGGGACTCTTTCTCGGCTACTCGCTGCTGAACGGAGTGACCCTTTCCACCATATTTCTGGCCTACACCAAGGCCTCGATTGCAGCGACTTTTCTGGTGACCGCAGGGATGTTTGCTGCCATGGCTGTCTATGGCATGGTCACCAAACGGGATCTTTCCGGTGTGGGCTCTTTTATGTTTATGGGGCTTATCGGGATTCTCCTTGCTTCCGTGGTCAATATCTTTTTGAAAAGTCCTGCCGTCTACTGGGCGATCTCTGCCATTGGTGTGCTTGTCTTTACCGGTCTGACCGCCTATGATGTGCAGAAAATCAAAAACATCGGTGAAGAGGGGATCATGCAGCAGGGAGAAGGGGCTGTGCGTAAGGGGGCGATCATCGGTGCGCTTGCGCTCTATCTCGACTTCATCAACCTCTTTTTGATGCTTCTTCGTTTTTTCGGCGGCAGCAGAGACTGAACCGCCCTTCATTTTCCTGCTAAAAAATCAGGGGATCGATGCTGTCGATCCCCTTGTTTTTTTTGAAAGAGCTGGACCTTCTTCGCTCTCCTCTTTTTTTCTTCTTGACGCTTATAAATTTACATTATAAGGTCGATCAATTTTATTGTTTCCGGCCCGTTCTGAGGCCGAGATGGAAGAGAAGCGCACATACACAATGTGTCATTTATCATGTTCTGGGAGGTAATACGCTATGTCTGTTTATGTTATTGGCCACAAAAGTCCGGATACCGATTCTGTAACCTCTGCAATCGCTTATGCTGAGTTGATGAAAGCAAAAGGCGAGGATTATGTTGCCGCCGTTGCTGGTGGATTGAATCCTGAGTCCGAGATGGTATTGAAGCAGTTCGGTTTTGCCACCCCTGAGATTCTGACCGACGCTACCGGCAAACAGCTTGCTCTGGTTGACCACAGCGATCTGGCTCAGGCTCCTGACAATCTCTCCGCTGGCGAGGTTGTTGCCGTTGTTGACCATCACAAAATCGGTGATGTAACCACCAATCAGCCGATCTTTTTCTGTGCCATGCCTGTTGGCTGTACCGGTACCGTTCTCAAAACCCTCTACGATATGGAAGGCATTGCCGTAGACCCGAAAGTTGCTGGTCTGATGATGGCTGCTATCCTCAGCGATACCGTAAACTTCAAATCCCCGACCTGCACCGAGGCTGATAAAAAAGCCGTTGCTGAGCTGTCTGAGATTTCTGGTGTAAAAGACACCGATGGTCTGTTCATGGAAATGCTGAAGGCAAAAAGCGCTGTAGCTGGCGTACCTCCGATGGATCTGCTTCATCGTGACTACAAAGACTTCGACATGAATGGCAAGAAAGTTGGTGTTGGTCAGCTTGAGCTGGCTACCCTGGATCAGGTTGCCGATATGCGCGAGGCTCTCTACGGTGCCATGAAAGAGCAGAAAGGTTCTGAGCGTCACTCTGTACTGCTGATGCTGACCGACGTTGTTAAAGAAGGTACCGACCTGATGGTTATCTCTGATGACGATGCCCTGATCGAAGGTGCTTTTGGTGCCAAACTCGATGGCAATTGCATGTGGATCGACGGTATGATGAGCCGTAAGAAACAAACTGTACCGAACCTGCAGAAAGCATTTGGCTGCTAAGATCGGACAGTTTTTTTATATATAGTTCAGTTTATATATAATTAAAGGCCGCCCTTTTGGGCGGCCTTTTCTTTTTTCTAAAGCCGTAACAACTTTCAAGAGCCCACGGACTTTGTGAGCATTCACCACTTTGCAGCGAGAATTATTCGCACCTCAGTTTTTCTCACCCTATAAAAGTGAACGCTGTTCCATTTCTAAGGGGTTGCTTGGGCCTTTGCCATGCTCCGCTTAGCCTGTTTAACGATCGTTGTCACCAATGGATCTTCACGCATGGAGCTCTTTAACGCGATGAAACGATTGTTAAAGATGTTGTCTTCATTCATGGAATCCGCACGTTCCCTGTTCTGCCAGCTTCTATGTCCGTTCCATTCAATATCCAGCACACCAACATATTTTCCACGAATATCGGTTTGGCTGATTAATGTATTGCCGATTGTGACTGGAGCTTTGTTGCCAGTCGCATGACCTGACTGGAAGATGCAATCGATGGCAGGAAAGCTGCGTGCAATTGCCTGGTTTTCTGCCATGGGATAATTTGAAAGCAGCAGCAGGATATCAGCTGTTTTTTCAACTTGTAAAAGTAATTTTGGTAAGGTTTCCCTCCAGGAAAGCAGACTGAATTCCATATCAGGGGGCTTTGTTTCATGGTTCGTAAGTCCGATAAAGACGACTTGAAGACTCCCCGCCTTTTGGGTAGCGTAGGGAGAAAATAGAAGGGTACGACTTTTTCTATTCAAGAGATTTGCCGAGAGCAGCGTGAACTCGGGCGGGTGATGGAGGGAAGAGAGCAAAGAAATGCCCGTACCTAAATCAAGCGCTCCCACCCCTAAAAAACGGCCTCCCATTGTCTGATACGACCGTACCATTGCCCGAGCCCCGATCTTCGCTGCATTTTGCTCATTGGCGCTAATATTTTTTTTGAGCAGCATGTTGCCACTGCTAACAAACAAGGTCGGGTAATTGGGATCACGCATGAGTCCTCGAACCAGAGACGCTTTTTTGGACAGACCGCCCAAACGATTGTGCCCTCAGCCACACTCTTCAAGCTCCCCCATGGTATCGTTTGTGTAGATAATTCGCAGTGGGGCAGCCTGGAGCTGTGGCAATGGGGACAAGAGAAGAAGGAATACTAAGCTCCATGAGCGAAATAAATACGAGGACTTGTGGGGGCTGTTTACATTATGAGTATTTGGGTGCATGAGATTGTGCCTGTTAAATGAATCTGAGAGAGCAGTAGTAAAGTGCAACAGTCTGTTTGAAAACGAGCTTTTGCCTGCTATTGTTTGCCTTGCTCGTGATTCAATGATAACATTGCTGTAATTCAATTCAACTATTGATGGTCATTCGTACAAGGAATGTAACGAATTTCCATACTGTTATGTCTGTAAACATATTTCACGGATTCAGGATATTGACCAGCTGGCATGGTGCTGCTTGAGTGATGCATATGCACGAAAGAAAAAACGTTGACGAGGCTGTATGAAAGCACCTGTTGTCCTGCTGGCCATCGACCTTGAAAAGGCGTTGACGGTTCGTTCGGTTTTGGCCCCTGTGCGGGTTTTGCACTGTCAGCAGGTAGAAGATGTTCGCTCTATCTGTCAAAACCAACGTGTTGGCCTTGTTCTTATTGTGGATGATCCCCCCCGTGTTGATGGGCGCAAGGTTTTCAGAGAATTAAACGCCATTCAACCTGGTCTCAGCAGTATTTTGCTCGTGGAAGGGCAGCCTTCAGCAAGTGATTTACAGGGCGCACTCAATGCCGGTTTTTCTGGGCTGGTCGAGTTGCAGTATGCGCCAGAGGTGCTCAATGATGTGGTCGAGCAGGCCTTGAAGAGATATCAGCTGAGCTGGGACAATACTCGTTTGCGAACATTGATTCCGCTTTACCGGTTGGGAGAGAGGTTTTTTGCCGCCACCTGCGAGCAGGAACTCGTTGAGGAGTTGATGCAGGCAGTCATCGAGCAAATAGGGGCCAGTCAGATTTCAGTCATGCTCTATGATTCAGACGATGAACGTTTACGTATCGTTGCCGCCAGAGGTTTGGATCCAGGGATAGTGGAGTCCATACGGGTAGCTCCAGGAGAGCAGATTTCTGGTTGGGTGTATAAATATGGAAAACCGGTCATTCTCAATAAAGAAGACCAGCATGTTTCCATGTTTGCAGATCTGTTGCAGCAGCCTGAACTGGTCACGGCGATTTCTTTTCCCCTACGCATCGGTGAGCGGGTTATAGGTGTCTTGAATATTAGCCAAAAAACCACAGAGGAGCGATTCTCCTCCGCCGATAAGGAGATGCTTTCCATTGTCTGCAGTCAGGCCGCAAATGCTTTAGAAAATCTCCGGTCACGTCAGCTGTTAACGCAGACCACGCGTATGCGTACCCTTTTTGAGCAGTACGTGGCGCCGGAGGTGGCTGAGCTGCTGCTTGCACAAAAAACTGATTTGATGGAGTTGGGCGAGATTACTGAGGTAACGGTCTTGTTTGCCGATATTCGAAATTTCACCCGCTTGGTCCAGCATGTAGAGTTGCCGCTTTTGCGGCGGTTCCTCAACGAATTCTTCAGTATTTTTACAGAAACAGTTTTTCGGCATCAGGGAACTGTTGATAAGTTTATGGGGGATGCGGTGCTTTCCCTTTTTGGCGCGCCGGTTCAACAGGAAAATCCGAACCTGGCAGCGGTTCGGGCAGCCTGGATGATTCGTTCACGATTTAGGGAGTTGCAGGAACGTTGGCTCAAGCAGTCAGTGGAATTTGGCAAGGTTGATCTCGGGGTCGCGGTAACCTGTGGGCCTTTGTTTATCGGCAACATCGGTTCAGATCAACGGCTTGATTATACTGTCATTGGCAATGCGGTTAATTTTGCTCAACGTCTGGCCGCTGAATCCACAGAATGTTGTATTTATCTTACGCAGCCGGTGCGAGATGCCGTAACTGGTGTCTTTAGCGTGGACCCCTTGGGAGAAATGCAACTACGGGGGGTGGAGAAAACGATCCCCGTCTACGCGGTCTGTGATCAACACTGCGATCCGGCTTCCTGAAAACTTTCTACTCTTTGTGAAATCCCTGATAATGGCTTAGCCACCAGCTGGCCCGACGATCTTGATTGATACGCAGAGCCTTCTGGAGCTCCTTCATTTCTTTTTTGTTCGTGTCTTCGATAAACTCCACTCCCATTTTAAAGGCCCGGATCTCCCCCTGCTGAAAGAGGTCAAGCCAGATGGGGCGGGCGAGAATCTGGTAGTATTCAAAATTTGGAGGCAGATTGATGCACAGTACAAGTGCGCAACTGTCTCGTTCCTGCGTCGAGTGGAAGACATGGAAGCCGTTACGCATGACCTGGCTCATCAGAAGGCAGGCGCCGTGCTGGGAAATGTCAATGATGCGGCTGGCAAAGGGGCCTGCAAGCTGGTGACCGCTTTGCAGCTCCACCACCTGCGTTTCCAGGGGGAGGAAATCGGTCAACCGAGGTGATCTGCGGGAGTCGGCACTCATAACAACCTGTTCTAAGTGAGGGGCAATTTTTAGGGGGGTGAAAAATACAGCGCACCGGTGTATGATACCTCCCTTTGTGAAATAAGATAGCATAAACCTGTTCGTTTACATAGAGCATACTTGGTTTCTTGGAAGGGCGAGGAAAGCTTCTGAGAATCTGGTTACAAGGCAGGCAGCGACAGCCTCATTTTTCGGGGTGCTGGCCTGTTTTTTCTTTTGGAATCGTTGCGAGGGGGCAATGAATTTACGTTGTCAAGAGCTGTTACGCTCCCAGTGTTTTGTCGATGGTGTCTGGACAGATGGTTCAGGGGCGGATCGCATTTCTGTTTATAATCCTGCCACTGGCGCTTTGGTGGGCACTGTTCCCTCTTTTTCTCAAAAAGAGACACAGATGTCCATAGAGGCCGCGTCCAGGGCCTGGCCAATTTGGAAAGGGCTGAGCACTGATGAGCGTTCCCGTATTTTGCGACGCTGGTATGAGCTGATTTTGGAGCACCATCGTGATCTGGCGGTCCTGATGACCTTGGAGCAGGGCAAACCCCTGGCCGAGGCACAGGGAGAGGTGCTGCACGGCGCCTCCTATGTGGAATGGTTCGCTGAGGAGGCCAAACGCATTTATGGTGACACCATGCCCATGGCCCAAAAGGGGAAACGTATTGTTGTGCTCAAAGAACCCGTGGGGGTCTGTGCCGCCATCACCCCCTGGAATTTTCCCTCGCAAATGGTAACGCGGAAAGCATCCCCCGCCCTGGCGGCAGGCTGTCCTGTCGTGCTGAAGCCAGCGGCTCGGACTCCATTTTCAGCATTGGCCCTTGCTTTTCTGGCCCAGCAGGCGGGATTTCCGCAGGGTGTCTTTAATGTGATCACCGGCCCTGCTCAGGAAATCGGGCAGGAATTGACCGCCAATCCTCTGGTGCGAAAACTCAGCTTCACCGGATCGACCGCAGTGGGCAAGCGGCTCATGCGCGACTGTGCCGGGACGGTTAAAAAAGTATCGCTCGAGTTAGGGGGGCATGCTCCGTTTATCGTCTTTGACGATGCGGATGTGGATGCGGCCGTTCGTGGAGCGATGGCTTCTAAATACCGCAACTCCGGTCAAACCTGCGTCTGTGCCAATCGTTTTATCGTGCAGCAGGGAGTTTGTGAGGAGTTTGCGGAGAAGCTGGTCGCCGAGGTGCGTAAACTGCAGGTGGGCAGCGGCTTTGATCAGTGCGTGCAGCAGGGACCGTTGATCGACCAGACAGCCTTAGAGAAGGTAGAGGCACAGGTGGAGGATGCCGTTTCCAAGGGGGCGCAGGTGGCCTGTGGCGGAACGCGGGTGGGATCTGCCGGTTTTTTCTATGCCCCCACGGTGTTACTTGGGGCAACCAAAGAGATGCGCATCGCCCAGGAAGAGACCTTTGGTCCCGTGGCGCCAATCTTTTGTTTTACTGAAGATCGAGAGGCCGTGAGCCTGGCCAACGCTACCCCCTATGGCCTGGCAGCCTATTTCTACAGCCAAAATATGAATCGTATCTGGCGGGTGGCGGAAGCGCTGGAGTACGGCATGGTCGGAATCAACACCGGGCGCATGTCCTCAGAGGCTGCCCCCTTTGGCGGCATCAAGGAGTCTGGTGTCGGCCGGGAAGGCTCCAGGTATGGCCTGGAAGAGTATCTGGAGTTGAAGTACCTCTGCCTGGGAGGCTTGGACGCTCCCCTCTAAGCCCCCACTCGGGAGGTTCAAAAACAGTTAGGTCAGGCGGTCAAGGTCATCGCTGTCGACGTAGGCGTAAGCGCTGTGATTATGGATGGATTCAAAACTCTCCACTCCCACAGAAAACCAGGCAACATCGGAAAGCTCCATGACCTGTTGCGCCACCATACGCACGACATCTTCGACAAACATCGGCTGGGCGTAGGCCCGCTCGGTGACATATTTTTCATCCGGTCGTTTGAGCAGTGCATATATTTCACAGGAGCCACAGGCCTCAACCAGGCTGATCAGGTCTTCAAGCCAGATCATTGCCAGGGGGCGTACCCGTAGAGTGACCTCGGCGCGCTGATTGTGCGCACCGGCTGCGCTGATCTCTTTGGAGCAGGGGCAGAGAGTGGTTACCGGGACGCGAACCGTCAACAGTGGCTCGGCGCCGGTATTGGCATCGGCAGTGAAGGAGCATTGGTACTCCATCAGGCTTGATGTTCCTGTGACGGGCGCATTTTTGCTGATGAAGTAGGGAAAGTCCATGGCAAGTTCAGCTGAGTCGGCCTGCAGTTGTTTGCGGACCTCGTCCAAGAGTGCTGGGAATACACCTGAGTGGATATTGGGCAGATACCTGCTCAGCACGGTGTGCATCAAGCTGACACTGGAGGCCACCCGTTCTTTGGGGACTTGGGCGGTCAGGCTCATGGTCGCGATGGTGTGTTGAATGCCACCATCTCTTTGGGGAATCTGCACCGGGCAGGTGAAGTCGCTAATACCAACGGATTGTAAGGACATGGGCTAATCTCTGGGGCCGTTCACATGGGGATAACGCTCACCGTGAGCAATTGAATGTGCGTGGCCTTTTGTTTGGATTGGGGGCCGAGCTGCAATGGACTCAAGAGTGAGCTGACAGTACTATAGTACAACAGCTCAATTTCTTTTGTCACGGTTGCAGAACAAAAGAAGCACCCCCTTACTCAATTTTTAGGCAATGAGCAAGATCTGCTGCTCTGGGGGCTGTCTTCTGCTCTGAAAGAGGCTGGTTTCGTCATCCTTCTTTGTTTGATCCTGCTGGAAAACTGTGGTATTTTGAGCCCTATAACCAAGAGAGTCAAGATTGCAATGGATACAGTTCGCATCGATAAATGGCTGTGGGCAGCCCGTTTTTTTAAGACCAGATCCCTGGCCTCCAAAGCGGTCAGTGGTGGGCATGTTAGTTTGAACGGTAATCGGGTCAAGCCCTCGCGGTTTGTTCAGATTGGCGACAGCTTAGTGATCCGCAGAGATTTGCTTGAGTATACCATTGAGGTGGTCGCGCTTGCTGAGAAACGTGGACCTGCCAAGATTGCACAAACTTTATACGAAGAAACCGCTGCATCAAAAGAGAAGCGTGAGATGTTGGCTGAACAGCGGCGCATCCTCAGGCTTCAAGGCCAACCGCCTGAACGGCGTCCGGAAAAACGTGAACGGCGAAAAATTCGCCAGTTTTTAAAAAAAGAGTAGGTTACTGAAGGAGCAGAGATGAGAAAAGTTGAGCGGGCGTTGATCAGCCTGACCGATAAATCGGGATGTGAAGATTTTGCTAAGGCTTTGGCAGATCTGGGGATTGAGATCCTCTCCACCGGAGGAACTGCCCAGAAGCTGCGCTCAAGCGGCCTTGCGGTGAAGGATGTTTCCGAGTTCACCGGCTTTCCCGAGATGCTTGATGGTCGGGTCAAAACCCTGCATCCGTTGGTTCATGGTGGTATCCTCAACCAGCGTGAAAATGCCGAGCATCAGAAACAGTGTGCTGAGCACGGCATTAAACCCATTGATATTATAGCCGTCAATCTCTATGCTTTTTCCAAAACCGTCGCTGATCCTAATTGCAGTCTCGAGGATGCCATTGAAAACATCGATATCGGTGGCCCGACCATGCTGCGTGCCTCGGCAAAAAACTTTGAGGATGTTACCGTCATTGTCGATCCTGCAGATTATGCCGTTGTTCTTGATGAGATTCGTGCCCAGGGCAATACCAGCCTTAAGACTCGTTTTCGTCTTGCCTGCAAGGTCTTTGAACTGACCTCAGCGTACGACACCGCGATTATCGAGTGGTTGCGAAAGGTTGATCCCGAGACCAATGGTTATTTTGCCAAGGGAGAAGGCGATGCTTAAGCTCGCTGTTCTGCTCTCCGGAAGTGGTAGAACGCTGGATAACTTCCATGAGCGCATTCAGGCGAATACCTTGCAGGCTGAGATCCAAGTGGTCATCTCCAATGTGGAGACGGCCCTTGGTCTTGAAAAGGCGCGCCGCTATGGCTACCCAGCCTTTTATGCTAAGGATAACGTCGCAATCAACGCACTTTTGGCTGAATACGATATCGATTTGATCGCCCTTGCAGGTTACCTCAAGCTGTACACGCCACCGGAAGTGCTGAGCAAGGCTGTGCTGAATATCCACCCCTCATTAATCCCGTCATTTTGTGGGGCCGGGTACTATGGCCATCACGTACATGAGGCGGTGAAGGCTCGTGGCTGCACCGTCAGTGGCTGTACCGCGCATTTTGCCAACGAGTTGTATGACCAGGGACCCATTGTCTTGCAGCGTTGTGTTGCACTTGAAGATACGGATACTCCCGATGATATTGCCGATAAGGTCTTCGCTGTGGAGTGCGAGGTCTACCCCGAGGCGATCAACATGGTTGCAGATAAAGGTATTGACTATTTTTGGAAGAGGGTGAGGACATGACAACCCAGACCATTATGATTGAAAGTGACATCGAGCGCAGCCTAGATCGAATCAGCTTGGAGATTGTAGAGCGAAACCACGGGGTTGCCGATTTGTCAATTGTTGGTATCCATACAGGTGGAGTTT
Source organism: uncultured Desulfobulbus sp. (assembly GCF_963664075.1). Classification (NCBI taxonomy): domain Bacteria; kingdom Pseudomonadati; phylum Thermodesulfobacteriota; class Desulfobulbia; order Desulfobulbales; family Desulfobulbaceae; genus Desulfobulbus; species uncultured Desulfobulbus sp. The sequence continues at coordinate 3,451,773 of NZ_OY760916.1, read as the reverse complement.
ATCTGGCTAAGCGGATTAAGGAAAAGATTGAAGAACGGGAAAAGATTGAACTTCCCGTTGGCTCTATTGACATTACTCTGTATCGGGATGACTGGAGCCTAATTTCGCAGAATCCAATTGTCAAAAAATCCGATATTGGTTTTCTTTTGGAGGATAAACGGGTGATTTTGGTGGATGATGTTATCTTTACCGGAAGAACGATCCGTGCCGCTATGGACGCCATCATGGATTATGGACGCCCGCTCTCCATAGGGCTTGCCGTCCTTGTTGATCGGGGAGGACGGGAGCTGCCTATTCAACCAGATTATGTCGGAATGGCGGTGACTCCTACCCGAAACGAGCGTGTAGATGTCTTGCTGCGTGAGCATGATGATACAGATGCGGTGGTCCTTTCCCCACAAAAATCCTGAGACTAGCTGGAGTTTTGCAAGCATTTCGATTCCATGATGGAGCCGTCTGAGAACAACACCATCCCCCCGGACCTGAAAAGCGTATGCCAGCGCATACGGGAGAAAGCAGAGAGTTACGAGAAGTATAATTTCTCCCAGGGGCGTAACGATTTTCTCAAGGCCTTCTTTGATCTGGCCCAGGAGTATGACAGCCTGGACGATTTCTACCGGATATGTGTGTCCGTCCCTCTGGCGTTGGTGGGGGTAGACAGTTCACTCTATCTTTGCCAAGGGGAGCAAAAGCTGCAATTAATCTGTTCAAGCGAGCAGGGAGTATTGGAACACCCTGAGCCTGCCCGTTTTCCCATACAACAGAGCGAGACCCCCTACGAGATGGCCGGCGCCTTTATGGTACCTATTTTCAGCAAGCATCCCTACGAGCGAAGCGATAGGGCGGCTCATTCTGCCCAGGGAAAAGAACAGATTCGCATGTGGAACAATCTCCAAGGGTTGTGCAGTGGCTCCCGTCTTCTTGGCATGTATGTTGTGCGGCAGAAGGGAGGACTCTCGGAAGGCGATAAATTCTTTTTTGCCAAGTTTGCTAACCGCATTGGCTATAATCTGGATAATCGACTTATAGCCCGGCAGAATATAGAACGCTTGAAATTTATCAATACCTTGGTGATCGACATTGAGCATAATATCATTGTGCCCAATATGTATTTTCGTCACCTTTTCAATCAGCTCAAAAAAAAGATCGGACTGATTGATGAATTGAAGAATGAGATTATCAGCAGCCATGAGCCGGAATCCTTGCCTGGTACCTGTACCCACTGCTGCAGCAGGTTACAGACACTTCAGGATGAATTGTTTCAATACTACCAGGAGATAGTCAAGCACCACGCCAATATGAGCCTCTTCATTGAAAGCCTGTTTCGCCGTGAGCATTTTGAGCGAGGACACCTGGTGCTGCATCCGAAACGTTGCTTTGTCGAAAAAGAGGTGATTATTCCTCAGCTGGAACATTATAGTAGCCGTCTGAAGGTTGCCAATGTCTCGGTGGAGCGTCCTCGAAATATGTATGAGGAAGAATTTCCAATTTTTGTTGATATCGGGTTGCTGGCCCAGGTCTATGCCAATCTTTTCTCCAATGCGGCCAAGTACACTAAAGAGGTTATTGATCACACCGGGAACCCGCGGAAGGCTGTGGCTTATGGCCGGGAGGTCGTTAAAAATTTTAATCGTACTGGCCAAAATGGAATCAAATTTAATGTCTTTACCACTGGGCCCAACATGGATGTGGAGGAGGGAAACCGCCTGTTCCTGGAAGGAATGCGCGGCGATGACGATGCCACCATTCCCGGTACTGGTCATGGGCTTTCCTTTATCCGTTTAGTGGTGGAGATGCACGGTGGTCAGGTCGGATATGAGCCAACCCCCGAAGGAAACAATTTCTTTTTTATTCTCCCCATACCACCGCTTGATTACCCTTTGATGCTCAACACCACCGTTGAATGACATCTGGGCCAGTGTATCAAATCTTCATTCTGGCTGAGCTGTGACGGTGTGCCGTTCGTTCTCTTTTTCTTTTCTATTTCTGCATGAATCAACAAGATAAAACATCCATGGAACTGCTTGCTCCAGCTGGGAGTGTTGCCGCCTTTGAGGCTGCTTTGTCTGAGGGGGCGGATGCAGTCTATGTCGGATCTCCCGGACTCAATGCCAGAGCGTTGAGTCGAGATTTTAGTTTTGGGGATATCGCCGGTATGACCAGCTATGCCCATGAACAGGGGAAAAAAATTTATGTGGCGATGAACAGCTTGCTGAAGGAGAGTGAGGTTCCCCTGGCCCTGGAATCGTTGCATCAGTTCGCTGCCATTGGGCCAGATGCCCTTATTCTTCAGGATTTAGGACTTTTGTACCTCGCTCGTCGATATTTTCCTCAAATCAAGGTCCATGCCTCCACCTTAATGACCGCAAATACGGCGATGGCGGCAACATATTTCCAACAGCTTGGATTCGAACGCGTCGTCCTTGCTCGAGAACTGAGTCTTGCAGAGATCGCCGCCATCCATGCCCAATGCGGAGTGGAGCTAGAGATCTTTATTCACGGGGCCATGTGTTTTAGTTATTCCGGGCTTTGTCGTTTCTCCAGCCTGCATGGGGGCAAATCGAGCCTGCGCGGTCAGTGTGTCCAGCCCTGTCGTAGAAGTTACGATTGGGTGTCATCCGGCAAAAAAGGCCGCAGCTCAGGGGGGAAAAAGGGGGGACACCTCTTTTCCATGAATGATTTATGCGGCATTGAAAACCTGGCGGCAGTGCGCAAAACTGGTGTGGTCAGTCTGAAGATTGAAGGACGACTGAAATCGGTCGCCTATGTGCGTAATGTTGTCCATGCCTATCGCATGGTTGTTGACGGTTTGGATGCCTCTGCAGAAGAACAAAAACGTATTCTTAAAGAGGCGGGGCGATATCTGGATCAGGCCATGGGGCGAAAACGTTCCAGTGGTTTTTTTATCAGCGGCCAGGAAGCCCGTATTATTCAGCCCTATCTCTCGGGAAGCAGTGGGGAGATGGTGGGTAAGGTGGCAAAAGTTGAGCAGAGCAGAGGACGCTCACCAAAACAAAACACCACTCGGCTTCAGGTTTCTCTACAGGCGCCTCTTTCCGTCGGTGACCGTCTTCGTCTCTACGAGGAGAAGAGTGGTGCACGTAAGAGCTTTACTTTACGTGCAATGGAGTTTAAAGGGAGGCGGGTAGAACGGGCTGGTAAGGGGCAGCAGATCACTATTCTGGCGACAGATTTGGATTTGAACGCCCAGAAGGGGGGGCATGGACTGCTGTTTCGTGTGGATCTGAGCGCTCGTTCTGAAAAACAAAGTCAGGCTGTTAAACGAAAAATTGCGGCTTTGAATGAACCCAAAATCTCTCAGGATACAATCGCGCGTCAACTCCAGGAGCTTGGCATCACCCCGCAGATATATGGGACGGAGACGAAAAAACGGTACCGGCATGGAGGCTCGGGGAATACCAGACCCTCGGCTGCCCCTCAATGGTGGCTAAAGGTATCGGCCTTGGAGCATGCCCGGCAGCGGTTTCCCTTTCAAGTGAGCCGTGTTGTTCTGGAGTTGAACCAAGCCAATCTGGAACGTTTTTTTTCGTTGTCGTCCTCTCGGATCGAATCATTTCCATATCAGCTGGTCTGGGCCCTGCCTCAGGTGATGCAGGAAGAACAGCGAGCCTGGCAGCAGCAGGCAATTAGGGAGGTGTTTGAGAGGGGAAGCACCGGCTTTCAAATAGGCCATATTGCCCAGATGGGATTTTTTCGCGAACTCTCGCATCCGCATCTCGAAATTTTTGGCGACTATAGCTGTAATCTTCTCAATTCACCAGCGTTGCTTCAATACCAGGAGGCTGGCCTGCGTGGCGTTCAGTTTTCTTTGGAGACCGATCGGGCAACGTTGCAGGAGGCGCTTACTAGTCGTCAGGGAAGTCCTGCTGGCAATAACATAGATGTTGGCATGTATGTTTATGGTCGCCCGCCACTGTTTTCCGCACGTTTGGATGCCCCCCATTTTCGGGGGCAGCGCAGTTTTGTCAGTAGCCGAGGGGAGCGGTATTACATTGATCGACAACCCGAGGCAGTTTATGCCTACGCGCATATGAATTTTTCTTTACTGGCCTATAATGAAGAACTCGCCCGCATGGGGGTGAATTACTTTGTGGTGGATGTCAGTAACGGGGCTGCGAAACGAGAGAGCATGGCGGTGACAGCATTGCTCCATGGGCGCGGTGACTTGCCGGAAGTTATCTCTGGGAATTATGCCGGAACGCTGGTGTAGAAATACGTAACATTTTTTTCTGCACATTATTCTTTTCAGGGTAGCTGCCTAAAAACGCGCATCGCCTTGAAATCAAAAATATTTTTTGCTGGCCGAAAGGCTTGGAATTTTCATGTCAAATAAAGAATTATTACACAGATTGAGCAAGGTACTGAGGCCCTATTTGAAGAGTCTGGTCATTGCCATGGTCGCGATGATCCTTGTCGGTGGCTTTAACTCCTTTCAGGCCTATATGGTCAAGCCACTTTTAGACGAGATTTTCTTCGAGAAAAATGGATCACTCCTCAATCTGCTTCCTCTGGGGCTTGTTCTTGTCTTTTTCTGTAAGGGAATCTTTTATTTTCTCTACTCCTATTTACTCGAACGTTCTGCTCAGAGTGTTATTCGCGATCTTCGCCATGCCGTCTACGCCCATATCAATCGTTTACCGCTCAGTTATTTTCATAAAACCCCCACCGGGGAGATTATTTCAAGAATTGTAAATGATGTTGTCATACTGCAGGCTGCAGTGAGCTATTCACTTGTTCAATTGTTACGTGATGTCTGCTCCGTAGTCGGGCTCTTGTGCGTTATCTTTTACATGGACTGGCGTCTTGCCCTCATGTCCCTGGTCTTTATTCCCATGTCCGTTGGTCCTATTGTTTTTTTTGGCAGGCGGTTTCGCAAAATCAGTGTGAGCTACCAGACAAAGATTGGCGAGGCCACCAGCAACCTGCAGGAAACTGTTTCCGGGGCACGGATTGTCAAAGCCTTTTGTATGGAACAAGATGAAGTTAATCGTTTTGGCAAAAAGCTTCAGGAAATCATGGATACCCTTCTGTTGGATACCAAAAATCGCTGTATCTCCCACCCTTTGATCGAGTGCATTGGCGGTATCGGGATGGCTTTTATCATCTGGTTTGGAGGGAGGGAAGTATTGAATGGGCACTCCACCCCAGGAACCTTCATGTCCTTTCTGACCGCGCTTATTTTATTGTATGAGCCGATCAAAGGGCTGAGCAAAATTAACTCAACCTTTCAACAGGGGGTGGCAGCGGCTGGCAGGGTTTTTGCTCTCTTAGATATTAAACCCGATATCGAGGAGCGTAGAGATGCGATTACGCTTCCACCCTTTGAGCGGGAAATTCTCCTCGAGGATGTCTCCTTCTGTTATGAAGCAGATCGGCCTGTTCTTAAACATCTTAACCTGCGGTTGCAACGGGGAGAGGTGCTCGCTGTTGTCGGGCCCAGCGGCAGCGGAAAGACCACACTTGCCAATCTGATTCCTCGTTTTTATGAGGTCAGTGAGGGATCTCTGAAAATCGATGATCATGAGATTCGTGACCTGACCCTTCATTCGCTCAGATCACAAATTGCGCTGGTAACCCAACAGACCATTCTTTTTAACGATTCTGTGCGTAACAATATTGCCTATGGCCGGAAGACGTGCACAGAAGAAGAGATATATGAGGCGGCAAGAGCTGCCTATGCCTACGATTTTATCATGGAACTTCCCCAGGGGTTTGACACGGTTATTGGTGAATCCGGTGCGCGCCTTTCCGGGGGGCAGCAACAACGTGTTTCTATTGCCCGTGCCATTCTCAAGGATGCACCTATTTTGATTTTAGATGAGGCCACTTCATCTCTTGATACTGAATCTGAACGTGAAGTGCAGAGAGCCCTTGAAAATTTAATGAAAAATAGGACGACAATTATCATTGCTCATCGGCTTTCCACGGTGAAAAATGCTGATCGCATTATCGTCTTGAAAGATGGAGTGCTGGTGGAAGAGGGGACCCATGAAGCTCTTTTGGAGCAGCAGGGCGAATATTTTTCGCTGTACCGGCTTCAGTTCAGTCATGATAATCATGAGGCTGCAGTGATAACGGAGTCAGCATGACGCAACAATTTTTGTCAGTGCTCTGGGTCCGTGATGGACGTCCGGGGCATGAAAAACAATCTTTAGGCCTCATTGAGTCCCTAAGAGAACGGTATACTGTCCTAATTCAGGAGGTTCGAGTGAGTCAGGGGGGCCGCGCTCTACAGGCGATGGCGTTGCTTTGGGGCACTTTACCGCAACAACTTGTCGGCTTTTCACCGGATGTAATCATCGGTACTGGAAGTCACACCCATGTACCTATTCTGGCTTTAAGAAAACGTTTAGGTGGGCATACGGTAGTTTGTATGTCCCCAATGACAGTTGTTCGTTCTTGTTTTGATTTGTGCTGTGTGCCACGGCATGACGGGATAGCAGAGGGCAAAAACATCCTCCTCACCGATGGTCCCCCAGGGGTGAACAGAGATTTGGGGCAGCACGATCCCAATGCTGCCTTGGTACTGGTTGGAGGCGTTGATGAGAAAAGCCATGTATGGGACAGCGAAGCGATATCCAAGGAGATTGCAGCGAAAATCAAACAGCATTCTACGCTGCACTGGACACTGACCACCTCTCCTCGAACTCCCGCTGATTTCCTGGAGGTGTTTGCTCGCTACCAACCTCAAGATGTTTCTCTAACAATTGCTCCTTTTTCTGAAACTCCACCTGGTTGGCTTGAAAAACAGCTTCAGAAAAACAACTGGGCCCTGGTGACAGAAGATAGTGTGTCCATGATTTTTGAGGCACTTTCAGCAGGTTGTCGGGTTGTTACAATTTCAATCGCATTTGTTGCAGAGAATAAATTTGTTGCTTGTCTGGAAGATTTAAAAAAACGGGGATTAGTTTCAGCGGCAATGAGCAAGACTGTAAATAGGCAGCAGTTTGCCTTCAACGAAGCCAATCGTTGCGTTGAATACATAATTCATCAACCATGGTGGCCGCTTAAATGAAAGTAATCCAGGTTTTGCCAGAGCTGCAGGGGGGAGGCGTTGAGCGTGGGACGTTAGAGATTGCCCAATATCTGAGTGCGCATGGGCATGAGTCGCACGTTGTTTCTGCTGGTGGAAGTCTGGTGAAGGAACTTGAGGCACAAGGCTCATCTCATCATCATTGTGAGGTGGTAGCTAAGAGTCCACGATCCTTCAAGGGTGTTTTTCAGCTGCGCCATCTTATCACGGCCTTGCAGCCGGATATTGTCCATGTGCGTTCAAGAATTCCAGGCTGGGTCGTGGAGCTTGCCTATAAAACACTACCAAAGCATAAACGCCCGGCCCGCGTCAGCACCTTTCATGGGTTTCATTCGGTCAATTGTTATAGTGCGATCATGACTCGAGGGGAGCGCGTTATCGCCGTTTCTCGCACGATCGCCGACCATATTGAGCAAGCATACGGGGTAGAAAACCAAAAAATTGAAGTAATTCATAGGGGGATTGATCCCAGCTATTTCGACTCTGCCAGTGTTGATAGAGAGCAATGTGCTGCACTTCGTCAACAATGGGTGGGGAGCGGGGCGAAAGCGCCAGTGCTCCTGCTTCCGGGGCGTTTTACCCGTCTAAAAGGCCATGCGCTGTTATTGAAAGCCCTAGGGCTGTTGAGGGATCTTGACTGGCATTTAGTCTTGGTGGGAAATCATGAAGAAAATTCTTCCTATACGCAAGAATTACAGGATCTCACACAGCAATTAGGCTTGCTGCCAAAAATTCATTTTCATGGGATCTGTAAGCATATGCCACTGGCATACGCTGCGGCAGACTTAGTTCTCAATGTCTCTACGCGACCGGAATCATTTGGGCGAACTGCAGTGGAAGCGATGGGGATGGAGCGACCTGTTATTGTCTCAGGGCATGGTGGATCATTAGAGACTATACTCAAGGGCGAAACCGGGTGGCTCTTCCGGCCTAACGATTTTGAGCATTTGGCTGAAATACTCAATCACGCCATCATGCACAGGGGGCAATGGAAGTTGATGGGGGAGAAAGGTCGACAGCATGTATCTGAGCATTTTACTTTAGAGCGCATGTGTGCAAAGACGTTGAGCGTCTATGACTCCCTGTTGCAGTGAACGTGCAAAGAGTGGTTTTTAAATTTTTTTAGTGTTTGTTTAACTTTTTTGTCAGAGGGACCTGAAGTTTCCGATGAAGAGTACAAGAATACATGCCAGTGCAGATGTGCAGACGGACAAGATTGGGGACGGAACGTTTATCTGGCAATTCTGCGTGGTGCTCCCTGGGGCTCAAATTGGTTGTGATTGTAACATAAATGCCCACTGTTTTGTAGAAAATGAGGTGGTTGTGGGCGATCGGGTTACGGTGAAAAGTGGTGTGCAGCTTTGGGACGGGATTGTACTTGAAAATGATGTTTTTGTTGGTCCCAATGCAACGTTTACAAATGATCGAACCCCTCGTTCAAAGCAACCGTTCCTGCTGCAGAAAACAGTTGTGCAGCAAGGTGCTACCATCGGTGCCAATGCGACTATTCTTCCTGGGATAACTATCGGGTGCGGAGCTTTTATTGCCGCTGGTGCCGTTGTGACAAAAGATGTTCGTCCTGGTCGAATGGTCAGGGGGGTTCCTGCTGTTGATGTCGGGCCAGCTCCAAGTGGGGAGAACGTATGAGTAACCTAGCTCAAGTTAAGCTTATAAATTTACCTAAAATCGAGGACCATCGGGGGAATTTGACATTTATTGAACAAAATCGTCACATCCCTTTTGATATTCAACGAGTGTACTACCTTTATGATGTCCCAGGCGGAGCAGAGCGTGGTGGTCATGCCCACAAGGAACTCCAGCAACTGATTATCGCAATGTCTGGGAGTTTTGATGTGGTTCTTGATGATGGGGTTGAACAGCAACGGTTTCACCTGAACCGATCTTACATGGGGCTTTATCTACCAAAAATGCTTTGGCGGGAATTAGATAATTTCTCTTCAGGGGCAGTGTGCATGTGTCTGGCATCAATCCTCTACGACGAGAACGATTATTACCGGGATTATGAGGAATATTTGCGAGCCCTGAAAGAGGAAAGTAAATGAATGTTCCTTTCTTGGATGTGCATGCCGGTTATGATGAGTTGCGCTCTGAGCTGGATGCAGCGTGTCTAAAAATATTAGAATCAGGCTGGTACATTGGTGGGCCTGAAGTCTTGGCATTTGAGCAGGAGTTTGCCGCTTATTGTGATGCCGATTACTGTGTCGGCGTTGGCAACGGTTTGGATGCGCTTTCGTTTATTCTTCGTGGTTATGGTATTGGCGCGGGTGATGAGGTCATTGTGCCTGCTCACACCTTCATTGCAACCTGGCTGGCTGTTAGTGCTGTGGGGGCGGTTCCTGTGCCGGTCTTGATGGACCCGCAAACCTGTAATATTGATACTGATAAAGTAGAGGCAGCGATCACTCCAAAAACTCGGGCGCTGATAGCGGTGCATCTGTATGGATGTCCAGCGGATATGGATGCGCTGGAGGCGCTTGTTCGTCCACGAGGGATTAAGCTGATTGAAGATGCTGCTCAGGCCCATGGAGCGATATACAAGGGACGACGAGTGGGGGGGATAGGTGATGCTGCTGGATTCAGTTTTTATCCAGGAAAAAATTTAGGGGGCTTTGGTGATGGTGGGGCTGTAGTCACCAACGACGATACACTTGCCGAGACTGTTCGTATGCTCGGAAACTACGGATCACGAAAGAAATATGAGCACGACCTGGCCGGAGGAAATTCCCGCCTTGACCCGATGCAGGCTGCTTTATTACGGGTCAAATTGCGTTATTTAGATCAGTGGAATGCCAAGCGTAGCTTACTTGCGAATCGATACATCGAACAACTTTCAGGTGTTGGTGACATAACCCTGCCATTGATAACGCAAGCTGCTCAGACTGTCTGGCACCTCTTTGTGATCCAGACATGTCGGCGTAATGAACTGCAGCGGTTTCTTGAAGCTGCTGGTGTGCAAACCCTCATACACTACCCGTTCGCTCCCCACCGCACAGGAGCATACGCGAATGATTTCTCAGAGCAGGCAGCGCAACTTCAGGCTGCTCAGGATCTTGCGGATCGAGTGTTGAGTCTGCCAATGGGACCGCATCTTTCGTATGACCAGCAGGATGTTGTCATAAGGGAAGTTCGTCGTTTTGGGGCGTGATGGGGCACATCGCTTCAGATAAAACGTGAATCCAGGAAGAAGGATGGTCAGGGGACTCAATGGTTTCAAAATCTTGCTTGAATAACTTCCTCTTGAGGTTGCTCCTTAAAACAAGAGCCCTGGAAGTCAAAGGGCGCTCGACTATTCGGATCAAAAAGGGAGCAAAGGTTGTGGCTGCCCCTCAAAGTAAACTCCTCGTGGGCTATGGAGATAGTGCGACAGCTACATTTAAACATAGCGGGTGTAATATCGAGTTGCTGGCAAATTCAACGCTTGTAATAAGAGGTTGTTCATGGATAGGATACAGCTCGATGCTGCGACTGGAGCCTGAGGCAACCCTTGAAATCGGTAACAATACATATCTTGCTGCGAATGCTCACCTAAGAGCAGAAAAAAGTATCAGAATTGGCGAGAATTGTGCTATTTCCTGGAACGTTACTGTATTGGACAGTGACTTTCACGACCTGGAAGTTAATGGGGAGGTGGTACCACGATCTGCAGAAGTGTGTATTGGTAATAATGTTTGGATTGGTAATAATGTAATTATCTTAAAGGGCGTCAAGATCGGGGACTATGCTGTCGTTGGAGCAGGGAGCGTGGTTACAAGAGATGTTCCATCATGTTCAGCTGTTGCTGGAAATCCTGCAAAGATAATTAAGACTAATGTAAAACCACTCAATAGGCAAAAATTACAGAGCCTGTAGCACAACACTTCTCGTTGGCAAAGCCCCGTTCATGAGCTATGAGCTCCTTCACAGTTTAGGGAGTGATGGGCTTAATCGGTTTGCAGGGATTGCCTGCGGCAAAAACGTTGGGGGGGATATCTCTACAGACGACACTCCCGGCACCTATAATGCTGTTTTCTCCGATGCGAACACCGCCAAGGATGGTGACATTGGTGGTGATCCAAACATTTCGTTCTAAGTAAATCGGTTGAGTTAGGACTCTGTCACGATCAAGCGGGTCGTGGGTAGAGGTTACCACTGTATTTTGGAATGAAAAGCCAGCATTTTCTCCAATATATACTGGCGCATAATCGACGAAAAAAGTGTCGCTTAAAGCGGCTTTCCCTTCGCAAAACACCTGTCCCGATGTGAAGTTAATACCTTGCCGGATATCGACCTTGGCAGAATACCCCAGTGATTGGAGGAGGAAAGGGCGGGATAAGCGGATTCCTGCATTGAATAAGCGCAGGAGGTATTTGACTTTACGATTAATGCGGGGAAGTTTTTTGCCGCCTTCATAGATGATTGGATCAAATTGCGGATTCATGCTCAAAGTCTATTTGGTCTGCCGAAGACAGCGCGGGTGAACAAAAATAATCGTTGTTGCTACTTTTAGCTTCTAGTAATAAATCGTAGGGCTGTGAAAAGAAAATTGGCATAAGTTAACATGTAAATACAGGCCTTGCAATCTTCCATTACTGAAGAAATTTCTAGGAATATGAAATGCAGAGGGCTCAAAGTAAAAACTATCAGCGCTTCGAGCGGGAGAGCTGTTTAGGGGCAGCCGTAAAATTGTTTAATAGACCTCTTCGAGCCATTCATAGGGGGCCGTGTAAGGGGTTCTGAAAATATTTTCAATCATAAAACGGGTAATTCGGTCGGCATTAAATGATTCGTGTGCTCGTTTCCAGCCAGCCTGGGCAACGGTTTTGCGTTTGTCATCATGTAGATGGTAAAAGCGAATTTTATCGAGCAGGTCGTCTAGGCCGTTAAAGTAGATAACTTCATCGTCATGGTAAAGCGTGTCTAGCCCTGGGACCCTCGGGCAGCAGGTGAGGATGCCGTTGCCGGTGAGGTGAACCAGCCGATCAGAACTCATCCATTTTACATCATTTCTGCGACTATAGTTGAGGCCCAGTTTGCTTGTTTGAAGAAGGTCGGTGTAGTCTGCGCCAAAAGCGCCAGGTTGATTGAGGCAGCCTCGGAATTCAGTGCTGAGGTAGTCGAGTTTTTGGGCGAGCGCAAGGAGAAAGTCTCGTCGCTCCGGTTCTTTGTGGTCCCTTCCACAATAGAAAAAGTCAGTTGTGAAATGGTCATTTTCAAAGTTTTTGCCCGTTTCGATGGTGGGATCGACCGGGTTGGGGATGTAGGCAACTTGGAGCTGAGGCCTTTTAAGTGCGGCGAGATCTGATCCCGCCGTGGTGGCAAAGAAGGCATCAAGAAAGGGAAGACGTTTTTTGATAAAGGCTATTCGCTCAGGGTAGCAAAGTCCGTCGACATACCACATGGCGACAGCCATGGAGGGAAATTTATTGCGGACTGTCTGCAGGGTTTCCAGGGTGATGAGCTCGCTATGCGCCAAAAGTAGAAGGTCTGGCCTGAAAGAGGAGACTCTATCAATGAGCTGCTTGTTCATTTTGGGAATGCCCCACTTGGTGTGCTTAAATAAGCCCTGGGCGCGCGCAATATCACGATAGCTAAAGTCGAAGACACAGTGGCCGTTACGAGTCAAAGCATTATTCAATTTTCGGTCGCATGCATAATGAAAAGTGCGGGCGTCGAGATGTGAAAAATTGGCAACATGCAGTATTTTCATCTATGCAATATCCTTGAACTCGAAAATGGTGTCAGGTTGTGACTTTTTATAAAAGAAAAGAGTTTGTGGCATAAATAGCCAATCAATGTCTGTAAGCTGTTCTTTCGGAATAGTGAGGCGGTACCCTTGGGTATACAGTGAGCTGAGTGCGTCCAGGGAAAAGTTCGCGGCTACGTTGTTAACAAGGGTTTGAGCGAGGTTAAGTTGCATGCCAATAATCGTTTTCTCTGTGGTTCCGATCAATTTTCGAAAACGATCATTTTTTCGAGCAACTCGCAGCCCCGCATACTCCAGAGTGGTCGGGATGTGATAGAGAATTGGCGAGAGGAAGTCGAGTAACGCATCGGACTGATAGATTTGAAAATCTACATTAAAGCTGTATTCCCAGAGTTTTGTTGCGTTTGGGTCACGGGCATCCCAGGTCAGTAGTGTCCCCTGATATTCATTTTCGTCATAATCCAGTCGATTTACCTTTATTTTTTCGGGGAGAGCCCGTTCATTTTTGAGTCGGTCACTCATGCCGAGTCGGAAGCTGACATTTGTCGGGTCATCTGCAATGCACTGGAGAGCTTTTTCAGGAATGTACGTCGATTTGAAGAGGTACTGGTCGTCTGTGCTGAAAAAAGTAAAAGGGGCTTTTGATTCCCTAATTGTTTCTTCGACCAATTCTTTAAAATTATCAAAGCGTGTTCGCATTGATTTGATTTTGAGGAATCGGTACAGGTTACCAGCCTGTAAAAGGTATTTGAAGTTTTCCCGGAAGGAACGATATCGCCGGTCACACCGTTTGAAACAAATGTTTTTATTTGTCCATTCCCTGATGAGTTGCTCGTAGGAATTTTTATGGAGCGAGGTGCAGTCATATATAACCGTGTAGGCGACATGCGGATTCTCGAGCATTTCGGTAAGTGATCGTAACGTCAGATCCAACTGCATTGCACGATTAAATGAGAAGATAACACAACAAAATTTATGCATATGGAGATGGATTGTAAGAATTATTGAATGTCGAAATCCAGGGAGGATAATGCCTGTTTAAGTGCATGGGTGATTTTATCAAAAGAAAAGCATGAATTGAATGTCTGTAGTGCATTGTTGCCAAATCGTTTCAAATTTTCTTCCGATGCCAGAAGTCGTGTTACCGCATTTGCTAAAGCCTTCGAATCGCCTGGCGCTACAAAGACCAGCCCGCTGTTTTTTTCTAGACTTTCGGGGGGGTAGACATTAGATGATCGGGTCACAATCGGACGTCCGCAGGAGAGTGCCTGAAAAACTTTGTTTGGTATGACCCGGCCTGCTTTAGGTGTGGTGCCAAAAATCCCGAGTAGAATATCAGCCTGTTTGATGCGATCTGGGAGCTCTGAATAAGGAATCGGTGATTCGATAGAAAGGTTTGAGAGTCCTTCTGCTTGTGTCTCGCAGGCTTCTCTGAGACTTCCGTTTCCTATTAAAGTCCAATGCGCCGTAGGGCAAAGTCGGGCAGCCTCAATGATTGTTTCAGGGCCATGTAGAGGCAGAAAACTTCCATAAAATAAAATTTCCGGGGGGCTGGATAGGGGGTGAAATGGTTGAGGGCGGAATATATTTTGATCGGCCCCAACCGGAACAACAAAGCAGCTTTTGGGCGAAGCACCCAAGTCTTGTTCAAAAAACGATTTGTGTGCCGTTGTGTCTGCCAATACCATATCGGCAGATGAAAACATTAGTGTTTCCCAATCTTTGAGTTTTTGGGCCTTTGAGCTGTTTGCGTTCACCTTCTCAAATTCAAAAACACGTTTGTCGTATGCGCTGATCAAAGGGTCAAAGATAAGAGGGATCTTTCTACGCTTGGCAAATCGTCTTGCTGCCTGGTAATCACGTTGCCGGAAACAAGGGACCCAGAGAGCGTCTGGTTTTTCGCGGACACCCCACAATGCTTCAATATCAGCAGTTGCCGAGATGTGTGGGAAAAAAAAGTTAACCTTCCAGTCAAGCAAGTTGAGTGCTTGCAATATAATGGCGTTTCTTGAATAGGCAGGGTCAAAACGACCCCACCAGAGTATTGTTTTTTGTCCGGATGTCGTTGGCATGTCGAATGTCGGCTATGATCCAGGTCAGTTTCTTTGGGGTGAACAAACAGAATGAGAATAATGAAGTTGTGAGGCTCCGGTGGGGGACAACTTTTATAAAATTTAGAGATGAAATCAAACTAGTATAGCGCTGTAACATGTCACTGCATAGATGCGCCAGGAAAAATCCGGTGCATCGTTACTTTCAGAGTGGTTACAGGCTGATTTTGAGGAGCAAAAGTGGGGCACAAGCAAGAAGACACATGGTGCCTCTTTTTATTGGCCAAACAGTATGGGCTATTGATATCAGTAAAGGCATTTTAATGCTTCCTATCCATCTTGGTTGCTTGCTAATTGTGAGCACTTGTCTGCTAACCTACACAAGGTAGTTTTTATGGTTTTTAGCTCAAATATATTTTTATTTTTGTTTTTACCTTTTGTCTTGGCTGTTTATCATCTGTTATTTATTCCTGTTTCGTTACAGCATAAGCACGCTACCAAATTTCGACAAATAGCCAATGTGTGTTTGTTGTGCTTTAGCCTGATCTTTTATTTTTGGGGTGAAGGTTGGCTTATCTGGATAATTATCGTTTCAACCTGCGTTGATTTCTTTTGTGGTTTACTGATTTCTGGAGGTTTTGCCAAAGGGGATATAAAGGTTTTGAAGGAGGGCGGGCCTCGTTCAGGACTTCAGCGAGGTGGTCTGGTTCTCTCCCTGGCATCCAACCTGTTGTTGCTTGGGTTCTTTAAGTACTTTAATTTTGGGGTTGATAGTTACAATGCGATAGTGCCAATGGGATGGCAGCTGAAAAATGTAATGGAGGTGGCTCTTCCACTTGGAATCAGTTTCTACACATTTCAGTCAATGAGTTATACCATTGATGTGTATCGAGGGCACGTTAAGGCAACAAGAAGTTTTGTTAATTTTGCTTGTTTTGTTACGCTTTTTCCTCAATTGGTTGCAGGGCCTATTGTGCGGTATCGTGATATCGCCTACCAGTTAGTCCATCGGAAGATAACCAGTCAACTGTTCGCTTCCGGAGTTCGTCGATTTGTCTTGGGGTTGGGAAAAAAGGTGTTAATTGCCAACACTGTTAGCCGTGCGGCCGATGCAATTTTTGCATTGCCGTCCGACCAGGTTACAACGACACAGGCCTGGGTAGCTGTGTTATGTTTTACCCTCCAGATCTATTATGATTTTTCTGGGTACAGTGATATGGCTATAGGGCTGGGGCGGATGTTTGGCTTTGAGTTCTTGGAAAACTTTAACTACCCGTATATTGCACGGTCGGTTAGAGAATTCTGGCAACGATGGCATATTTCTCTTTCAACCTGGTTTCGGGACTATCTCTATATTCCTCTGGGGGGGAACAGAAAAGGGGCGATCAGGACCAATGTCAATCTTGTGACCGTTTTTTTTCTTTGCGGTCTTTGGCATGGCGCCAATTGGGCGTACGTGGCGTGGGGGCTGTACCATGGCTTTTTTTTAGTGCTCGAACGGCGTATCCTTCGCAAGTCGCTTGAGCGACTGCCTCTGATAGTACAGCATGGCTACACCCTTTTAGTTGTTATGGTTGGATGGGTTTTGTTTGCCACCGAATCGCTTTCACAGTCATTGGTGCTCCTCAAAGCCATGTTGGGTGGGGCTACGGTGAAAACCTCTGCATTAATGCTCCAAGACTGGTGGACTCGCGATATTCTTTGGGCCATTATTTTTGGGGTTGTTTTTTCCACACCCATCTTTGAGATTTTGAAAAGACGTCTCTGTCAGTTGTCCTTGAAACGACAGTTTATTGTGTATCTGAATGAAGTGCTCTGGGTTGTGCTTGTCAGTGTCGTTTTTTTGTTCAGTGCAATGGCGCTCGCTTCCGGGACACATAACCCTTTTATTTATTTTAGGTTTTAAGACGATGACTGTTGTTGAACATACTCGCTGTGCAAGCGGTTGGCCCTTGATACTATTTTTTGTTTTTTTAATCAGCGCCCCATGCATTGGGACATTTTTACATTGGGATTTTTATCCGTTGCAGAATGAAAATCGCCCTATGGCTAAGTTGCCCCTCTACTCGAGTCTGGCATTGGCAGAATGGCCTGAAAAGACAACGGAGTGGTTTGATGATCATTTCGGGTTTAGAAATACCTTTATCCGTCGGTATAACGGTGTAATCCGTGATTGGTTTGACAGGCGGCCGAACAGTGTTGTGGTCTCAGATACAGGTTGGCTGTTTACCTCTTTGGATGGGGCGTTGGCTGATTTTATGGGGCTTAGAGTTCTATCAGAGGAAGAGACTTCACGACTGTATGAAAGTCAGGAAGGGAAACAAAAGTGGCTCCAAGAGCAGGGGATTGCGTATCTTTGGGTTATTGCCCCAAATAAGGCGGTTGTTTATCCGGAAAAATTGCCAGATTTTTTGCAAAATGCCAGGAAAAGAGATGGTGTGGAGCAGTTTATGGACTATCTCCAGGCGAAAAATGCAGCGCTACATCGATTGGACCTCCGAGGGGCAATGCTTGAGCACAAGAAAGACGGTATCCTCTATTTCTCTAACGACACCCACTGGAATCCTTTAGGAAGTTATTATGGGTATTGCGCATTGATTGAGGCCGTGCGGGAACAACTTCCCGCTATACGAGAGCCTATTCCGCTCTCCGAGTGTACAATGGTGCAACAGAGTTGGACTGGTGACTTGGTAGCCTTTGTAGGTGATGGGAAAAACAGGGATATTGATTATATCCAGATTGACCCTCCAGCACTTAAAGTGGAAATTCAGGAAGAAGAGACAGACCCTGATATTGTAACTGGGCCAACCGCGCTGTTAACAGTGTATAATCCAAATGGGTATGGGACTGCAGTTGTTTTTCATGACTCCTTTGGTAACACCAGTTGGAGAAAATTTTTACCTCATCATTTTCGAAAGACGGTGTTCCTCGTGGCTCCTCGGCCACAAATTGAGCTCTATAACTATGCGATAGAGAAATATCATCCGGATATTATCATCGAGGAGCAGGTGCATCGCAATGTCCTTCATAAGGAGCAACCGGAATCTCCGGAATGGTATGAAGCTTTTAGGAAGCAATAGAGTTGCATGTTTCAATTTGAAGTATACGCCTTCAGGGGAATTATAACAGCTTACTTTCAGTGGTAATTCAATAATACTATGCATATCGAGCTGGAAAAATGGGTTCAGGAAAAACCTGGTATTTTATTTGGGGGCTTTGTTGTCCTTCATATATTCTTTTGGACGTTACTGCCCACGTTGGTTAACGCCAACCTTCCGCTGGATGTTATTGAAGGGTTGAGTTGGGGGCATGCATGGCAGTGGGGGTATCATAAACATCCTCCTATGGAAGCTTGGGCCATGGAGGCTACCGCCCTCGTATCTGGACGTGGAGATTGGGCTCAGTACCTGCTGAGTCAAATTTGGCTGGGAGTCGCTTTTGGGGCTATGTGGGGGCTGGCAAAAGATATTCTGCGCCCCTCGCTGGCTCTTGTTTCTGTGCTTCTTTTGGAAGGGGCTTATTACCACAACTATACCAGTCCAGAGTTTAATGCGAACGTTGCCCAGTTGCCTTTTTGGGCGTTGACTATTTTTTTGGTCTGGAGAGGGCTTAATCGAGACAAAGCTTATGGAACCTGGATCGGAGCTGGCGTCTGCATTGGCCTGGGATTTTTATCAAAGTACAGTTTTCTCTTTCTGGCATTGGCTATCCTTGCCATGCTCATAAGTGTGCGCTCCTTTCGTTTTTGCCTTAAAACTCCGGGACCTTGGTTGGCGGCCTTTGTGGCCTTAGTCGTGGTGTTGCCGCATCTGCATTGGGCAATGGATAACGATTTTATCACTATTCATTACGGTATGGCACGCGTTGGTGCAAGTCTTGGTTTTTTTGGTAATCATTTGCTCTACCCTTTGAAATTTCTTGTGGGGCAGTCGATGATTTTATTCCCAAGTCTGATCTTGCTAGTTTTCTTGAAAAACGGTGAGGTCACTACAAATCGACACCTTAAACAAAACGAAAAAAGCGTATTTCTACTTTATATCGCTCTTGGGCCACCACTCATAATGATTGCCTTGGCTGCGATTTTTGGCTGGAAGCTGCGCTCCATGTGGGGGACACCTTTCTTTCTCGTTTCAGGAGTGACTCTTGTGTATTTTTTCCAGCATCGAATGAACTTAAGCAAAATTAATCGATTTGCCGTGGCTTGGGGCGGATTTTTTTGTCTCGGCTTGCTTGCCTATGCGGGGGTGGCTTTGGTGGGGCCTGCCTTCACCGGGCGGGTCAAAAAAACCAATTTTCCCGGCGAAGTTCTGGCGGCAACTGTGAGTCAGCAGTGGCAGAAACATTTTGATAGCCCTGTGGAGACAGTCATAGGATCCTTTTGGTATGCAGGAAATATCGCTTATCAATTCCCCGATCGTCCGAGTGTGTATATTGATGCAGATCCAAGAAAGTCACCCTGGGTTGACTTGTCATCTATTCGGCAAAATGGCGCCGTGGTGGTCGCTGAAACTCGTTCGGAAGCCTATAGCTTAGTGCCCGGAGGAATGCCGCCCGTGGTTGAGATTGGATCGGTGTCGATTCCCTATAATACATGGGTCACGTCTCCGCCTTTAAACCTTTTTATTCTTTTTATTCCTCCCTCTGCGTAAGTTTTTTTACTGAATTTGTTCAATAAGTGTCGAGAAGAGCGTGGGTGGTTTTCCCTTGTTCAGAGTTCTCTAAAAGGACTTCAAGCAAGCATGTCTGCGTGATAGGGCGGAGATGCGTGAGTGCGTGATGAAGCAAATAAGATCCTTCCTGTACGTCGGGATTGTAGCAACAGGTGTAGACCTAGCTTTGTACAGTCTACTCGTTTATTTGAATTTGTGCGGATATGTAGCTGCAACCATTATTGGGTACTCGGCTGGATTTGGAGTGAGTTTCTTTTTGACGAGAGGCTATGTATTCTCAAAGGTCAAGATAGAAAATATTTACTGTGAGTTCTTGGCGGTATATTTGATTACAGTTATTGGCCTTCTTTTGAATCTAGCTATTGTTTTTGTTTTGATGCGTATGGATTTAAATGTGTACTTGGTCCGATGCGTCGCTATAGCTATAGTTTTTTTCTTTAATTATTTTTCTAGAAAACGTTATGTTTATTCGTGAAATTTCGGGAGGGTTTTTCTTATGATTAGCCAAGGAGATCATCCGGATATTTCTATAATCTGTCCTTGCTATAATGAAGAAGAAGTCATCTCGTGTTTCTTGCGAGAGATTGTTCCGATTGTCGAAAGGGTTGCTCGGCCTTATGAAATTATTTTTGTAAATGATGGTAGCCAAGACAATACCTTGAAGGAAATTATATCCGCAAAAAATAAATATAGCTCTATAAGGGCTATAAATCTATCGCGAAACTTTGGTAAAGAGGCCGCCCTGACTGCAGGGCTTGAGCAGGCACGAGGGGATGCAATGATCCCCATAGATGTAGATCTTCAAGATCCTCCAGAACTCATTTACGATTTTATTCAACATTGGGAAAGGGGGAGTGACGTCGTTGTCGCAAAACGAGTTGATCGTTCAGTTGATAGCTTTGCAAAGAGAACGAGTGCGAAACTCTTTTATAAATTGAATAATAAAATTTCTAAAGTAACTATCCCCGAAAATGTTGGTGACTATAGACTTATGAGTCGAAAAGTCGTCGATGCGCTCCAACAGCTTCCTGAAAGCGAACGTTTTATGAAAGGGCTTTTTGCGTGGGTAGGTTTTAAGACATCTATTGTAGAGTACCAACGAGAAGAGAGGAAAGCTGGCCGTACCAGCTTCAACGGCTGGAAACTGTGGAATTTGGCACTAGAAGGCATTACGAGTTTTAGCACCTTTCCTTTGAAAATATGGCTGTATATGGGCTTTATTATTTCCTTTATTTCATTTTTTTATGGCGCGGTTATTATCGCAAAAACAGTACTTTTTGGTGTGGATATGCCGGGTTATGCCTCGATAATGACGACTATACTCTTCTTGGGCGGCATTCAAATTACAGGTATAGGTGTGCTTGGAGAATATGTGGGGAGAATCTATTTAGAAGCGAAAAGACGCCCAACCTACATCATCGAGGGCGAATATTGATGTGAACTTAAGGCAACTCCAAGCTGTTGTGAATACTGTAGGTGAGGTCGTTGGGCGCGCACGCCTTAGGCGTACGCGATCGGGGGGCTGAAAGAACTCGTATTCTTCTTGGAACTGTAAGCGGTCGCGAGGAGGCGGAGAGGCTAGGCACCGGCTTATGCCGCATGCATCGGTTAGCAGATCGAGAACACCGCTGATTCGCCGCCTCGAGATCGCTTACCCTTAGGCTTGTCGAATCACATGATGTGGAGGACGAGGCTTTCCTGCGCTGGCCAACTGGACCACAATGCGATCAGTCTTATGGAGGCGTTCAACCAGAGTGCGGAAAAGATGCTGGGAGACATCTGGATATTTTTCGATCAGTTCGCCAAGTTTATTCCCCGGGTAGCGTTTGATGGTGCATCTGCCCACGGAGATGATGGAAGCCGAGCGAGGCTCTTCAATAATTGAGGCCATCTCGCCAAAGTATTCGCCTGGTTCGGTAATTTCCGCAATCTTCTTCCCTGAACGCAAAACAGCGAGTTTGCCTCGAATCAGTTTAAAGAAATCACGGTCTTTATTGCCTTCCTGAATGATGATATCACCATCCTCGTACTCTTCCACATCCGGATTCACCAGGTAGGCCGGGAGGCTGTCCTCATGGGCAACTGTTCGTCTGAGTACTTCCTCAAGGCTGGTAACCCCTTCTCGTGCCTTTTGCAGACCGGCCTCGCGCAGGGTATACATTCCTTCCTGGATGGCAACTTTACGTAGTTGTTCTTCCGGAACCTCCGCCTGAATGGCCTCGGCTACAGCGTCGGTAACCTCCATCAGTTCGAAAAAACCTACACGACCTCGGTAGCCTAAGCCATTACATTCAGGACAGCCTTTGGCCTTGAAAAGTTTGAGCTCGCTCAGTTCTGCCTCTTTGAATCCGGCACTTGTGAGGGTTGTTGCATCGTACTGGGCCGGTGTTTTACAGTGCTTACAGAGTCTTCGGCCGAGGCGCTGGCTAAGGATCATGGTGAGAGATGAGGCGAGAATGTATGGAGGGATACCAATATCCACCATACGACCAACCGTCGCTGGAGAATCGTTGGTATGGAGGGTAGAGAAGACAAGGTGACCAGTCATGGCTGCCTTCATGGCGATCTCAGCCGTCTCGATATCACGAATCTCACCAACCATGATGATATCCGGATCCTGACGGAGAAAGGCTTTCAGAGCTGCGGCAAAGGTCATTCCGACTTCAGAGTTGACATTAACCTGGTTGATGCCCTTGAAGTTGAACTCAACAGGATCTTCAGCTGTGAGGATTTTAATATCCTCGGTGTTAAGCGAGTTGAGTGCTGAGTACAGTGTTACCGTCTTACCTGAGCCTGTGGGACCGGTAACCAGCAGCAGTCCTTGGGGCCTGGAAAGACATCGTTTAAGGGCCTCAAAGGTGTCGACGGTAAAACCGAGCTTGGTCAGATCTACGTTGAGCGAGTTTTTATCAAGAATACGAAGAACAATTCCCTCTCCATGCAATAGGGGGAGAGTGGATACGCGGAAGTCGACAGCCCTGTTTCGGCCCAGTCGAATTTTGATACGACCATCCTGGGGAATACGTCGCTCTGTGATATTGAGGCCGGCAAGAATTTTCATGCGGGCGGCCATCGCGTTTTTAATCGTTAAGGGGAGATTCATAGATTTAAACAATGAACCATCCTTACGATAGCGCACCTGCATGCTTTTTTCAAAAGGTTCGATGTGGATATCGCTGACGCCTTCCTGAACGGCTTTTACCAGGATGCCGTTCACCAATTTGATAATCGGAGCATCCGAGGCAGAAAATTGCTCAAAGGTGCTTTCTTCAGCGGTAGCACTTTCTATTTCAAAATCTTCCGCCGCATCCGATACCAGGGCACCAAAATCATCGACCTGGGTGACGGTGTCTTCTTCACCTTCCGGCTCAAATTTAAAAAAGGAGAGATGTTCCTCATCACTGATCCCATAATACTTTTTGTAGGAATCGATGATGTCTTTGGCTGGTGAAACGCAGACCGTCAGGTTTTTCTTGACGATATCTTGCAGTTGTTCAACGTCAAGCGAGTCGGTGGGCTCGGCCATAGTGATCTGCAAAGTGTCACCGGCAAGGCGTAGGGGAAAGGCCATGAATTGCTTGGCCGTCTCGTAGGGGACAAGTTTGAGTGCTTCCTCGCTAGGTGACTCCTGATCGATGATGACCAGAGTATAATTGTGCATCCTGCTTAGGAAATTAGCAATGGTGTCTCGTTCAATTGCACCACTTTCCAGCAAGATACGGCCAAGCCGTTCCCCGGTCTTTTTCTGAACAGCCTTGGCTTCTTCAAACTGATTGGCGGTGATATATCCCGCCTTACTCAGCAATTCGCCAATTTTTAATTTTCCAGCACCTGACTGATCCTTAACGGTTCGTTTCAGGGAGCCTCTTTGCGTATCTGATAGTGATTGTCCAGCTCGTGTTGCCATGGAATTAGAGGGCCTTTGGGACGAGGAATAAGAAGTTATTCAATAGTCTACTATAAACGCAAGGACGGGTCAAAAAGAAGAAAATCTTCTAGAGAGAAACAGAAAGGGGCAAAAAAAATGTTAAGAAGTCTCAGTAAAGGTGTCTGGTACCCTTCAAACGAAAACTTTCGGGTATTTTTTTGAAAGCATTTTTTCCAAAGGGATCATGACTTCCCGCATGGATGGTTCGGCCGCGGAAGACGTTCGCAGTTTCAGGATGTGTTGCCATTCCTGGAGATTGGCGTAGACTATTATTTCTGTTTTACACGAGTTGGGGAGGACTGTCCGTGCTGCCTGTGGAGTCGATGTTTCAAGGAGGTGCAAGTATTGTTTTTCCATGGCCTCCATGGATTGGTACCAAATCGCATACTCTTGGCTGTCTTCGCTAAAAAATACCGGCTTTATAAAGGTGACTTCGTTGCCGAATTTATCAGCTGAATAACGGCAATAGCGCTGGCTTTCCTGAAGGAAGGTGCAGGGACGATGACGAACAAGTTCGTGGGTAACAGCCCGGTTAACAATAAATTTTACAGCAAGATAACGGTGTTTGACAAACTGCTGGAGCGGAAGGGCTTCAACTTGGGCCAGGGGCATCGGTTTTACCACTACCTCAGAAGCTTCTGCGCACGGGGGCAGGGTAATGGTTTCGAAAAAATAGGGATGCACCCTTTTCAGGGTCTCTATGAGGGCCCGTGCAATGGGATCATTGGGGTGGCTCAGTGCCATCTCAATCAAGGCTCGAACGGAGCCAGAGATAAGCAATGAGGTCGGGGTCAGCTGATCAATAAAGAGAAATTTTGGTTGATGGAGAAAAAAATGCTCTACCATCTCCTTGTTTGGAGTTACCACCGTAAAGCTGGTGACCCCCATCTCAAGTACAGAGTTGTGCCCGTACTCTGCCATCTTGCGAACAAAGGGAATTGCAGACTCCGTATCAATCTTATCTTCGCTCTTGTAGCAGATGCGCCCGCAATATTCGATACGGACGGGAAGACTCTGTTGGTCAAGTTCATCAAGAATGGTGACGCTTGGCTCAATTATGCGCATATGATTTCAAAAAGGAATAGAAAGAGGAGAAAATGGGGCGCCGTTCACAGAAAAGTGAACGGCGCAGAATGTACCCTGCTCTTAGTCTTCTTCCCAGAAGGGAGAGAGTTCGCGTAAGCGGGCAATAATGGGAGGCATTTTTTCTAGAATGAAATCTACCTCTTTTTCAGTGTTGTATACTGAGAGGCTGAACCGGATTGATCCGTGGGCGGCAGTAAACGGAACACCCATGGCGCGGAGGACATGTGAAGGCTCAAGGGAACCTGAAGTGCAGGCCGAACCAGATGAAGCACAGATGTTGTGCTGATTCATCATTAACAAAATAGCCTCGCCTTCAACATATTCAAAACTGATATTAGCCGTGTTGGGCAGACGTTTTTCCGGATGACCATTTAAAAGCGCCTTGGGGATGGAAGAAAGCAGCCCCTTTTCCAGCTTATCGCGCAGGGCCCGTACGCGGGTATTTTCCTCTTCCATCATGGCTGCGGCCAACTCACACGCCTTTCCCAAACCAACGATTGATGCAACGTTTTCTGTGCCGCCGCGACGACCTTTTTCCTGATGTCCACCGTTGAGAAAGGGGATAAAGGGAGTTCCTTTTCGTACGTACAATACACCAATCCCCTTGGGGGCATGGAGTTTGTGACCGGAGAGAGAAAGCAGGTCGATGGCAGAATCTTTCAGATTAATCGGAATCTTACCTACCGCCTGGACCGCATCAGTATGAAAGAGGATTCCCCGTTCTTTGGCAATCTTGGCCATTTCTTCAACTGGAAAAAGCACTCCCGTCTCGTTGTTGGCCCACATGACACTGACAATTGCCGTCTCATCGGTCAAACATTCTTTGTAGCGCTCGATATCCAAGGTGCCATCTTCTGCAACTGGCAGACGCGAAATATGATATTTTTGACCGGTGAGAGTTTCTAAATTGTCGCAGAGGTTTTTGACAGCGGGATGCTCAACCCGGGTGGTGACCACATGGTTTTTTTCCGGGAAGGTGCGCAGTGCGGAAAAAATTGCAGTGGAGTCGCTCTCCGTACCACAGCTTGTAAAGACGATTTCGTCGGGATTTGCTCCCAGTAAGTTCGCCACAGACAGCCGTGCCTTTGCAACTGCCTCACCAACCTGACCGCCAAATGTATGCATGGAGGAGGGGTTGCCATAATAATCATTGAGATAGGGCATCATGGCTTCCAGCACCTCGGGAGCAATCCGGGTGGTGGCATTGTTGTCCATGTAGATGACGGTGTCTAAGGAGAAGGCCATTACTTATCCTCCTCAACGATCAGGGTATCAAGCACCTGCTCACGCAGTTTCTTCTCGACATATTCTTTCAAGGTGGTCTGAGACGAGTAACAACCTGCACAGGAACCACGCAGGGAAACAGTGACAAAGTCACCATCGACATCAATGAGTTGAATATCCCCGTCATCTTTTTTCAGGGTTGGTTTGATCTCGCGTTCAATGACTTCCTCGATTTTTTTGATTTTTTCCAGGGCGGTCATACGTTTTTTCTTTTTCTTGGCAGTGGCCGGACCGTTCTGGCCATCTGTGCTCTCCACCAGCAGGGCTGCAAGGCGTCCCTCGCATTTACCGCAGCCTCCACCAGCTTTAGTGAAGTTGGTTATTTCTTCGACAGAGGCCAGAGAATTTTCTTTTATAGCGCGAATAACTTCCAGATCAGTCACACCAAAACACTCACAGACCACCTCTCCTTGTGCCATGGGCAGCATGATACCGGTGTAGTCTGCAATGGCAGCCTCAAGGGCTTCGCGGCCCATGACCGAACAGTGCATTTTTTCTTTGGGCAGGCCACCCAACGCTTGTGCAATATCATCGTTGGTCAGGTTCTTTGCATCTTCGAGTTTCATGCCTTTAAGCATTTCGGTGAGCATCGATGAAGAGGCAATGGCTGAAGCGCAGCCAAAGGTTTTGAATTTGGCATCGGTGATGATGTCATTTTCGTCGACCTTAATGGTTAAGCGAAGGGCATCACCGCAGGCGATTGACCCGACATTTCCGGTGCCGCTGGCATTTTTAATTTCACCGACATTTTTCGGATTAGTAAAGTGTTCCTGGACTTCGTCTGTATATTCCCACATGACCGGTTCTCTAGAGTAATAAAAATAAGCTGTTAGATGCTGTTCCTCACAAATAAGGAAAGCCGGGATATATTCAGATTGCTACATTATGCCAGGAGTCCTATTTCGGCAAGCATCGATTTGGCACTTTTTACAAGCAGTGAAGTTTCTTTGGCTGTTCGAGCCTCTACATAGAAGCGTACTTTGGGCTCAGTTCCGGAAGGTCGGATCATGAGCCAGGAGCCATCTTCTAAGATCATTTTTCGCCCATCGATATCGATAACTTCGGCAATTTGCTTTCGATTATCCCCTACCTGAACAGTTGCCCCGACTGGATAGCGCTCCAGCTGGCTCAGCGTTTTTAAGAGCGTTTCACCCTGGGCTGAAACCGTTACACTATCGCGGTCGGGGTAATAATGCCCATACGTATTTTCGATCTCCTCTAAATAGGCCCCCAGAGGCTTTTTCAGGGTCTGGACCATGTCAATCGCCAGTATAAGTCCTATAAAGGCATCTTTTTCAGGGGTATGGCCAATGATGGAAATACCATCTGATTCTTCAAAATACACCAGTGCCTTATTGATAACGGGCTTGAATTCTTTGAAACCGACCTTGGGCTCAAAGGTTTTTTCACCCATCTGTTGCGCCAGGGCATTGGCAAGATTGCTGGAGGCGACAGTCTTGGCGACCATGCCCTGTTTCCCTTTTATTTCATGGAGGAAATGATAGGCCATCGCCCCAAACTGATTCATGGAGATCTCGACTTCCCCATCAGTAAAACGAATTCGGTCGCCATCCGGGTCAATGATGGCTCCAATTTTTAAAAATTCGTCACAAGCCGCAAGGGTGCGAATCGTAGGCTGCATATTCGCAGACGATGGCTCAGGGGCAATACCTCCAAAGGTTGGATCTATGTCGTCGCGCAGCAGGAGTAGACGCTCTGCTGGCGGACTGTTGAGTAGGCGAGCAATGTAGCGCCTGGAAGCGCCGTGGACGGTGTCGACACAAACGACCATATCTGTGTTTTGGGCAAAGTCCGTGAGGAGTTGATCGTACTGCAGACCATGGAGCCCTTCGCCATCGCGGACTAGCTGTTGCCAGCTGGCCAAAGCATCCTCCAGGACTAAGTTAGGCAAATCTGCAAGAGGGGTCTGCAGGTTAAGATTATCAGGAATGAAGGGAACACTTGGTGCCTGAATATATTCTCGCGACAGGCGGGTGATCGTATCGGTGAGGATAGGGGCAGCCGGTCCGGCATCTGCGGCATTATATTTGAACCCTCCATATTCCATTGGATTGTGGCTGGGGGTCAGGTTAATGGAAAAGGCAGCATTACGAATGAGGACAGATGCCGATAACGCACCCGTTGTGGCCTCGCCAGCGTAAAAAACGCTTACTCCATTGGCGCTGAGGACATTAACCGCTGCAAGAGCCAAGGCAGGGCCTCCGAATCGGTTGTCAAAGCCGACAACGCAACCTCGTCGTTGCATTTCTGCAAAGCTAGTGATGCCCAGTGCCTGGCGCAGGTCTTCGTTCTTTTCTGCTTCTCGATAGAGGCTGAGGATCGCTGCGGTAACCACGGCCACCGAATGGATATAGAGATCTTTTCCTAGCATGCCTCGCCAGCCAGAAGTCCCGAACTTAATTGGCTGCCGGGGCTGTTTTGTATTGGTGTGAATTTCATCATCGATGAGGCGGTAGATATCGTCTATTGCTTCCTGCCAGCTTTGTTTTTCTGGGCCTGTGGCGTTGGCGCGCCCTTGAACCAGAGCATTGATGGCTTGAAAATACTGGCTTGAGGGGTGGTCGTTGTCAGCAATATACCGGCTTCGTATATCCAATATCTCTTGTGCGATGCTCATGTTCGCTCCATCAGGGTAAGGTGTTGGCTGACGATGGGGCTGCAGCTTGGTTCCATCGCCGGTGAGATAGACGGTGTGAAATAGGGGGTTGCCCTTTGTTCGTATCAGTCTTATTCCCTTCTGCTGAAGGAAAAAGAGCACAGGTGCAAAAGAAAAATGCGTGTCGCCTGTTTACATTGCTTTAAGCAATATCGCTGAAAGCTATCTGGCTCGGGCATTTCGTCAAGGTAACAAAGAGTAGATATTACATAACTATAGCCTTGGTTCTTTCCCTTGGCAAGGCCTTGCTTGAGGCCATGTATATCTTGATCTTTGCAGAAAAAATTGACTGAGGTTTGGGTTGACCCGGGGCTGCATTTTTTTTATATTTCAGTATTTTTTTACCTATTAAACGTCGGATTCCGGCAACAGACGAATTGTTGCGCAGGGGGAGTTATCCGGCGGTTTCATTTCACACGGGAGTTATTGATGGAAAACCGGCATGATACTGCATTAATTCTTTGGTTTGATGAAATCGGCATTGGGGATGTGCCGATGGTTGGCGGGAAAAACGCTTCCCTGGGTGAAATGCATCAGAAGCTGACCTCCAAAGGGGTTGCCGTGCCCAATGGGTATGCCATCACTGCCTATGCTTACCGTTATCTGCTCAAAGAAGCGGGTGTTGAAGATGCGATTCGTACTGCTCTGGAAGGGCTCGATACCCACGATTTACGCAATCTGCAAGAGCGGGGGGCTAAAGTTCGTGAGATTATTCGTACGGCGGAGTTTCCTACAAAACTGCGTGAGGAGATTATCAGCGCCTATAATAAAATGGAAGAGCAGTACGGTGAAGGGTTCGATGTAGCCGTACGCTCCTCAGCTACAGCCGAAGATTTGCCGGATGCTTCTTTTGCCGGACAGCAGGATACCTACCTCAATATATGTGGAGTGGATGCCCTGATCGATGCCTGTAAACGCTGCTTTGCCTCGTTGTTTACAGATAGGGCTATCTCCTATCGCCATGATAAGGGGTTTGGTCAGTTCGATGTCTATCTCTCTATTGTTGTTCAAAAGATGGCGCGCTCTGACTCTGCGTGTTCTGGCGTCATGTTTTCCATCGATACCGAGTCCGGTTTTAAAGATGCGGTTTTTTTGACAGGCGCCTGGGGATTAGGTGAAAATGTTGTGCAGGGAGCGGTTAATCCCGACGAGTATTACATTTTTAAACCCACTCTCAAAGAAGGGAAGCGGCCTATTGTTGGTAAGCGAGTTGGCACCAAAGAAATCAAGATGGTGTACAATACCGACCCTGGCGCTGAAGAGCCGGTAAAAAATATTGATACCACTGTCGAGGAGCGAAACTCTTATATCCTCAGTGACGATGAGATCTTGCAGCTGGCACGCTGGGCCTGCATCATTGAAGATCATTACGGTCGTCCCATGGATATTGAGTGGGCTAAAGATGGTGACGGCACAACCGTGGGAACCGGCAATCTGTTCATCGTCCAGGCTCGTCCAGAGACTGTCCATTCCCAGGTCACCACCCGTACCATGAAAACCTATGTCCTCAAAGGCAAGGGCGATGTCCTGGCCAGCGGTCAGGCGGTTGGTGCCAAAATCGGACAGGGCGTGACCCGTGTGTTGCATAACGTCAGCCAGATTCACGATTTTAAGGCGGGCGAGGTCCTGGTGACCGATATGACCGACCCTGATTGGGAGCCGATCATGAAAACGGCCGGTGCCATTGTCACCAACCGTGGTGGGCGCACTTGCCATGCGGCGATTATTTCCCGCGAGCTGGGTATCCCCTGTGTCATCGGTACCGAAAATGGTACTCAGATGCTCAAAGATGGGATGAACGTAACCGTTTCTTGTGCTGAAGGAGAGACCGGTTTTGTTTATGACGGTCTGCTTGATTTTGAAATCGAGTCGCTGGACCTGGATAATATTCCCGAGACTCGCACCAAGATTATGATGAACGTGGGCTTGCCGGAAAAAGCCTTTGTTGAAGGACAGCTTCCCAACGAGGGGGTAGGTCTTGCCCGTGAGGAGTTTATCATCAATTCCCACATCGGCATCCACCCGTTGGCACTGATCAACTACGCTTCTCTCAAGGCTCAGGCCGCAAGTGATGAAGAAATCAGCGAGGTGATTGAGGATATCGATCACCGCACCGCAGCTTATCCGGATGATAAAGAGCAGTACTTTATTGATAAGTTGGCAGAGGGCGTTAGCCGAATTGCCGCTGGCTTTTACCCAAAAGATGTTATCGTTCGCCTCTCGGATTTCAAATCTAATGAGTATGCCAACCTGATTGGTGGCTTTTTGTATGAGCCGGAGGAGTCCAATCCCATGATTGGCTGGCGTGGTGCTTCCCGTTACTATGATCCGCGGTATCGGCAGGCCTTTGACCTGGAGTGTAAAGCCCTGATCAAGGCTCGTAACGAGATGGGCATGACCAACATTAAGCTGATGGTTCCTTTTTGCCGTACACCGGAAGAGGGGCGCAAGGTTGTTGAGGTTATGCGAGAAAACGGATTGGTCCAGGGCGAAAATGGCCTGGAACTCTATGTCATGTGCGAGATTCCCTCAAACGTTATTGCTGCCGATGCCTTCTGTGATGTCTTTGATGGGTTCTCTATCGGCTCCAACGACCTCACCCAGTTGACCCTTGGGCTGGATCGTGACTCGGATCTTGTTTCTCATATCTACGATGAGCGCAATGAGGCGGTCAAGGCCATGATTCGCATGGTCATCGGCACCGCAAAACGTCGTGGTCGCAAGATTGGTATCTGTGGTCAGGGCCCCTCTGACTTCCCTGACTTTGCCACCTTCCTGGTGGAAGAGGGGATTGACTCCATCAGTCTTGTCTCTGATACCGTAGTAAAAACTCGCCTGGCTATTGCCGCCAAGGAGCAAGAGTTGGGTATCAAACCCTGATTTTTGTACTTGGTAAGAGGTACACGTTGGACAAATAAAAACAGCCTGACAGGAATTCTCCTGTCAGGCTGTTTTTATTTTAGGACGGTTGCTGGGAGCCGCTGAATTACTGCTCCTTGTCTGCAAGTTCTTGGGCCTCGTCGATGAGCATGATGGGGATGTCGTCACGTACAGGATACAATAACTGACAGCTGCGGCAGATAAGCCCGGGCGGGTCCTGCTGTTGTTCCACAGGTCCTTTGCATTTGGGACAGGCCAGAATCTCAACAAGTTCCTGTTTAATCATAATTTTTTCCTGATAGATGTTTTGCAGTATGCATTTTGGGGGTTATTTCTCAGAATTGCCTGAAATGCAGGTATGTCTTTGGAGAGTTTGTTTACAAACCTCAGGCATGGCCCCTATAGTACCCCACCAGTTGGCTGGGGTAAAGCATTGAGCGTAAGCAAATCCACCGAGGCCTTGGAAAACAATTGTGTGGCCAACGTTATTTTGATAAAGATAAAACGGAGAATCAAACTGCCGGCGTAGAGGAGGGGAATGTTGCGCTCCCTGCGACCATCGAACAATATGAACGAGCTGGGTGTGGTACAATGGCTGAAGTGTCACTGAGAAAAAGTGTTCCGGTAACCGAGGCGGTGGGCATGGTGCTCCCGCATGATATTACAGAGATTGTCAAAGACAGCTTTAAGGGGCGGGCCTTTAAAAAAGGCCACGTAATTCGTCCTGAGGATGTTGATCACTTGCGTCGATTGGGCAAGGAGCATATCTATGTGCTCAAACTTGGCGCTGAAGAGATCCATGAAAACGAGGCAGCTCAACTCATGGCCAAAGCTCTTGCTGGCAGTGGCGTTCAGTATTCAGAGGAAGTCGTCGAGGGCAAGGTCAGTTTGTATGCGGCTGTTGATGGCCTCCTGAAAGTCAATAAAGAAGCGCTTTACCAATTTAACCTGCTCGGCGAGGTTATGTGTGCCACCTTGCAGGATAACACCCCTGTAAAGAAGGGAGAGCAAATCGCTGCCTCTCGCCTGATTCCCCTGGTTGGACAGCGTCAAGTTGTAGATGCGGCTATTAAGCTTGCGGAGGAGACCTTTCCAATCGTTGAAGTGGTTGAGCTCCCTAAGGTCAAAGCGGGGTTGGTTATCACCGGCAGTGAAGTTTTTTACGGGCGTATTCAGGATCAGTTCGAAGCGGTGCTTCGTAAAAAAATGGAGGGGATTGGCTCTGAGGTCGCCATGGTCGGGTTTGCGCCGGATGATGTTTCCCTGATTGCCCAAGAAATTAAAAAATGTCTTGCCGGTGGTGCCGAACTTATCGTTACATCCGGTGGTATGTCGGTCGATCCCGATGATCTCACCCGTATGGGGATTAAAGAAGCCGGTGCAGAACTGACCGAGTATGGTACACCGGTTTTGCCCGGGGCCATGTTCCTTGTAGGGAAAATCGGTGAGGTGCCCGTGTTGGGAGTTCCCGCCTGCGGTATGTTTCACAGTATCACCGTGCTTGATCTGCTGTTGCCTCGAATCCTGATTGGAGAGACCATCGGGCGAGAAGAACTAGCAGCCCTTGGTCATGGTGGCCTCTGTCGCAACTGTCCAAAATGTCAGTACCCTGTTTGTAGTTTTGGGAAAGGGTAAGCCTCAACACCAGTAACAGGCATATCTGCCGTCTACAACCGTTTGCTCCTGCGTCTGGGGGCAAACGGTTTTTTTTGTCTCTTGTTTTTTTCAGCCCATCTCACGTTACATTTAAAATTATGACCAATGTAAATAAATTACTGATTTAAAACTAATAAATAATAAACACGTAGGAAATAAACGATCTGTAGATTCGTACCTTGTTTCAAGGGGACTGTTGCTATGTGCTTGTGGTGGCTTTGAAGCTTGGGCTTACACAACAGTTGTGGGATAGCGCTGAATTTTTTCAACCCTGATTGGGAGGGGAAAGATGAACATGGATCGACGTGAGCTGCTGAAAATTGGTGGTGCCAGTGCTGCTGGTATTGCCTTGTCGGGATTAGATCTGCCTTGGTTGCGACTGAACCCTGCCATGGCAGATGCTCTTTCTGATGATGCCTGGTGCTTCGGCGTTATGGCTGACACACAGTGGAAAAGAAGTGATGATGAAAATGAGGAAAAGTCAACCTGCGCCCTGCGTATCATTGACGCTTTAAACAAACAATTTATCCAGCACGGTTGTAAATATGTGATCCAGGTCGGTGACTTGGTCAATGATGAAGAAAAAGACGGAGCGCGCACTCTTCACTATCGGGCTGATGCCTGCCAGGCTCTCTACGATGCGGGGGTCGGATTCTATCCTGTACGAGGCAACCACGAGGATTCGGCGCAAGCCGCGGTTGAGGTCCCCGATCTGTTTCCCCAAATGTTAGGCCAGGGCGACAATCTCGCTGGTGCGACCAACTTCAGTTATCCCTTTAAGGCATTAGAAGGTCTGTCTTACAGTTTTGATGTGGAAAATGTTCGTTGTGTCTTTATTGATCAGTTTGTTCGCCCTGATGGATCCAACTATAACGGTGAAGCACGTTACGATAACAATCTGCTTGATCAGCTCGACTGGGTAGAAGAAACCCTGAAAAGCACATCTTCAGATCAACATACTTTTGTTTTCGCACATAAAAATTTGATTGGCCAGAATCATAAAGATGTCATCAGTGGTGGTGATTTGACAGCGAATCCAACCCATCGTGATCGATTTATCAAAATGATGGATGTCAATGGAGTTGGCTATTACATGGGCGGCCATGACCATGTTCATCACCGCTCGATCGTTACTGACGCTGCACAGGAGTATAATGTCGATCAGATTATCTGCTCTTCAAACAGTTATAAATTTTACACGCCTCGTACGGGAGATGATGGTCGTGAATTTCCCGTCTGCCAAGAGTTGTATACTATTGGATTTTATATTGTAACTGTTGATGGCCCGCGGGTTACCGTGGATTTCTATTCGGCAAGTCATGGGCAGGATTATGGAAGCCAGCGGTTGGAGACTTTGCCCAGTGAATTAACCTTCTACCTGCGGGAACGCTTTGGCTATAGCCTTAACGGAGGACATTTTGCGGTTGAGCGCAATGAAAGCTACACCAGTGTGACTTCGACATTTGAGGGGTATGCCGCAAAAATTTTGCGCGGAACCAACAAGAACTCAGAGACCGATATACTTGGCCGAAAATTATGTAAAACTGTCAATACCGGCTGGGCAGAGAGTTCTTCTGTTTCCATGGCTGGCAGCCCTATATTGACTCTGTGGGGGCTGGTGGACAATCTGAGTTTGTATGATGAAGAACTCTCAGGAAAGTTGCCTAGTTCCAATGAGCCCACGGTGACAGACACCTACGCGCTATCGCTGAGTTATAACCGACGGAAATTTCGCCCATCACATCTGGTGACAGGACGTGTGGCTATTGCCTCACGAAATGAGGAAAAGCAGTGGGTTAATGCGGTTGAACTCAATTCAGGGGGAACCTCTCAGTTTGTCTATGGCCCCTGGAAAGAATCCTATGGTCTTGGCACCTACGGTATTGATCCCAAAACTGGGACCGCTTGGGCTGTCTTGAATCAAGAAAGCGATTTTGTCGTCAAATATATTTGAGTTGAAAAGAGGAGAATCCTGTGAAAACAGTTAAAGTATGGGGCTTTGCCCTCTTGTTGGTCTGCAGTGGGGTGTTGACGACTCAAGCCGCAGTTATTGATTTTGAATCATTGGCACATGATGACAGTACCACCGTTGACCACGGGGCTACCTACGTGGAGGATGGCATTGTTATCAAAAACTTGGCCACTGTGGAGTCTTCAGGTTGGGAGCCTTCTTTGGCCTCGTTTGGTATTCAGTCCTGGGGATATGCAGGCTCCACCGCTTTATTCAATGATAATTTGGAGGGAGTTACCTGGATAGCGAGTGCAGTTTCTCCCCTGTTCTCTGTGTACTCCATTGACCTCTCCGAACTGTACGATCTTGGTGTATCTGAAACCGTCACTTTTTATGCGACTAATTCCTCAGGGGCGACCGTTTCTCAGTCGTTTACTCTGGATGGCAGCTTTGGTATGGAAACCTTCAGTTTTAGCTCAGATTTTATTGATGTTGCCTCGGTCTATTGGATACAAACGGATTATGGGGTTCAGTTTGATAATATCGTAACTTCACCCGTTCCTGAACCTTCAACGCTTCTGCTTTTTGGACTTGGGTTGTTTGGTCTGTCTGCTTGTACCAATAAAAAGTTTGCGAAATAAATATTTCCCATAAAGGCGAATTACATCTAAAGGCAGAAATCAAAATACGCTTGGAAATAGTGTTACCTCTGAGATCCCCGGTTACTCTTGAGTATCCGGGGATATTTTTGTTCAGTGCTTCTGATGTTACAGAAAGGCTGCCAAAGATCATTGGTATTAAATTTAGTTATAAGATATTGTTACGTAGTTTCTCTTTACCTATGTTAAAATTTGCATGAAGCATCCAGGTAAGAGAGTGAAGGAGACGAGATGCGAACGTTTCAGTATCGAATTTGGGAGGTTTGGATTGCCCTGGGGTGCCTTCTTGGCATGTTCCCAGGCCCCCTGTTTGCTGTTGTTCAACTGGACAACGCATTTGGCTTAAACGGTCGGGTGGCAGCTGAATTGGGACAATTGAATGGGGGGCATGCTGCCCTCGTCCAGATTGATGGAAAAGTGGTCATTGCTGGCTCATCTTCTGCTCAGACGGGTGGCCCCCTGAATGTTGTTCTGCTGCGATTAGATCAAAACGGCCAGCTTGATCCCAGCTTCAATCAAGAAGGATATGTGCTGAATTCTCTGGTGGCAGGAGATGATGAGGCACTTGCCTTGGGGCAACTCAGTGATGGCCGCCTTGTTATTGGTGGGTATACCTTTAATGGAAACGATCGAGATTTTGCCCTTGCCTGTTACTCCCCTGATGGCAAACTTGATAAGGATTTTGGCTACAATGGCGCGACCTTACATGCGATCGGCAATGGGGATGAGGAAATAACGGCCCTTGCAGTTGATACTGCTGATCGCATCGTTGTGGTTGGAGCCAGTCAGGGGACTTCGGGAAAGATTTTGATCGCTGCTCGTTATCTCAAAAATGGTCGACTTGATCGCAGTTTTGGAGAAGAGGGGCTTGTCCTGCTTGGAGTGGGGGAAGATGCTAACGGAGAAGGGATCCTTCTTCGCAAGGATGGGAAAATCCTTCTTTCCGGCTCCTGTGTCGAGCAAAACAAGCAGTCGGCCATTTTAGTCGGATTGAAGAGTGATGGTTCTCTCGATACCGATTTTGGTCAGCAGGGAGTGGTAAGCCTCGCTCAGACAAGCATGGCCAGTGAAGGGTACGGGCTAGCCCAGGATTCCACCGGTATGATTTATCTCGCTGGGGCTGTGGGGGAACTTGGATCGCGGCGAGCAGCCTTGTTTCGTTTTACACTAAGTGGAACAATTGATTTCGACTTTGGCCATAATGGGCTCATGCCGGTCGGTCAAGGACAGGAGGATGCTGTCCTCTACGATGTTGTGATCCACGATAACGTCCTCAGCGCTGGTGGCTTCACCACAGAAGGTGGTATGCGTCATTTTATGCTGGTCTCTTTATGTCCTCCTGGCATTCCAGCTGTTCAAGCCGATGGCAATATGAGCTATCAAGAGCTTGCTCCTATTCAGGAAATTCGTATCAATGGCAACACCCGGGTTCAGATACGAAAGTTGCAAACCTGGACCAGTGCGTTAATCTTACAACAGATGGAATTGTTACGCACACTTGTCAAAGAGCCTACAGCGCAGGCGAAGTCGCCGGAAAGAACAACTCATGCGTTGTTTCTGAACAAGCTCTCGGCCTGGCTTGCCCCGAAAACGGCCCGGGCCTCGTTTGTCAATCAGCCAACTCAAGGCGAAAGTACTGCTGGTGAATGGGAGCTGCAAACCCTGGTCACCGATTTTGGTGGTTTAGAATCTGTCTGCTATGCATTGGGTGTTGCTCCCAATGGTCAAATACTTGCCGTTGGTACCGCAGGCGATGCGACTATGAGCACTCTTGTCGCGGTGCGCTATATTGCCGATGATTTAATCGACCGTGTAGTCGATAGTCCAGGACATCGGAGTAGCCATATTATTACCTTGCCTTCCATGGAGGTAACCCAGACCTCTTTGACCACTGGAGGGGAGATCAGTTCCAACTTTCCTAAAGAGGTAGTTCGTCGTGGAGTACTCTTTAGTCTCAAACCGGGGCAATCTTTTGATAGGAACCAATCCTCTGAAACAACAGATGTTATTTTGCCGAGACTACAATCTCTAGCTGGGTTTATCGTCTCAGAGGCCGTTGCTGCCGAGCCGGAAACTCTGAGCCAGCCATGGGCCGCCTTAGAAGAGGGGATTACAGACAATGGTGAAGGGCGTGGAGTCTTTTACACCAGGCTAAAACACCTTTTGCCCAGTTCTGTCTATTACCTTCGAGCTTATGCCATGACAGCAGATGGGGCCATGTACTATGGCGATCAATTAACAGTGCGCACCGCCGATGCCTGTTTTATTGCGACGGCCTCCTTCGGTACCCTGCTTCATCCCTGTGTGCAAACGCTTCGCCAGTTTCGCGATACCTATCTGCTCTCTTCATCGTTGGGGGAGAAGTTGGTGCACCTCTATTACAATCTGTCTCCACCGATGGCCGCCTATATTGGACAACACCCTGGTCTAAAACTGATTGTCCGAGTTGTATTATTACCAATGATCGCGTTTGCCTGGTTGGCACTTTATTTAGGTCTGTTTCCTACTTGTGTTCTCTTAATGCTTGTGCTGTCTCTTGTTATAAAAGTTGGGCGAATGCGAGCAGCTTTGTGTTTGTAATTTTTTTTGATTAATATGTGGTCCGTTGTACCTTTTAGGTATACTCCATCACTTATTCAGCAGTTGAAATATGAGAGTCAGATTATGAAAAATATGTCTTCTTTTTTACAGCGGCAACACCTGGAAGAGCGGGGGTTTACCCTTATTGAGCTTATGGTGGTTATGGTAATTTTGGGTATTTTGGCTGGTTTAATTGTTCCCCGAATTATGGATAGGCCTGAAGAGGCTCGTCGAACTAAATCTGGAGTGCAGATTCAATCAATTGAGCAAGCCTTGCAGCTCTATAAGCTTGATAATGGACGATATCCAACAACGGAGCAGGGGCTTCGTGCTCTAGTCGAGCCGCCTGCAGTTGGAAATCTTGCTAAAAAATGGCGGAGTGGGGGATATCTTGAAAAAGGGAAAGTCCCGAAAGATCCATGGGGTAATGAATTTATTTATATCAGTCCTGGCCTTCACGGTGATTTTGATTTGAGTTCTTATGGGCCTGATGGTCAGGCCGGTGGCGAGGGGATGGACGCTGATATCAATAACTGGGAGTTGGAATAATTCGGCTGTGAGCGGGCGTAGGCCATCGAAACAGGGAGGCTTTACCCTATTGGAACTGATTGTGGTCATGGCCCTAATTGCCCTTACCGCAAGTTTTGCTGTTCCTCAGTTAGGGGGGGGGCTGGTCTCTGATCAGGTGAAAACCACTGCGCGGCGATTAGTGGGGATGGTCTACCAGGCTGCAGATTTAGCCAGGCGTGAACAGGTGGTCTATCTTATGCGTTATAAGGTGACAGAGCATCGTTTTGAAGCTAGTCCTGAAGTGACTGTACAAGAGACAACTGACCATGCTCAACCTAAGACACTCTCGCTGGCGGTACCGGAATCTGTTTTAGTTGATCAGTTCTGGTCCTGGTATGGTGGTATGCAATCACGAGATGAGGGGAGCATACGCTTTACCCCTCAGGGGTATGTCGAACCGACAATTCTCTATCTTAAACGTGAAGATGGGCAGGAAATGTCGCTCATCCTCTCGCCCTTTCTAGGAACCGTAACCGTTGTGGATGGTCATGTGGTCCCAGATACCACCCTCTTTGCCAAGTAAATTGCCTGTGTTCAGTAAACAGGTGTGCCGAAATGGTTTTACCTTGCTCGAAGTTATGATTGCCGTGGCGATTATAGCCATTGCGGTTGTGAGTTTGCTTGGTGCACAGTCGCAGAGTGTCTCTATTGCTGGCAGCGCGAAGTTTGATACCAGGGCTTCCATGCTGGCTCAATGGAAAATGGCTGACCTGATGTTGCAGCCGTATGGAGAACTCTCCGATGATTCTGGAAATTTTGGTGAGGACTATCCCGAGTATCGGTGGAAATTACACGTAACTGAGCCCACTGAGGACGAAACAGGGCTGTCTGGAACCAATGGGCAGATCAAGACGCTTGACATAGAGGTGCACTCAACCCTGGAAAGCGAACAGGCCTATAGCCTCCGGACCTTTGTTGCCGATATTGTCAGGGGCAAAAAGGCGCAAGCAGAGGGGGCTCCGCAACCTCAAGAGCAACAGACCAATGAATAAGCACGGTTTTACTCTGCTTGAGGTCCTGCTTGCTATCAGTATGCTGGCTGTAGTGGTTACCATGCTCTCATTTTCTCTGGGAGGGTCCATGCGAGTTTTTGAGGCAACAGAAGGGGACGAAGTCATCTACACCATGGCGCAGACTGCCATGGAGCGGATGGTTGAAGATTTAAGCAGTGCATTTGTGGTCAAGGGCTGTGCTTTGAATGGTGAGACTCAGCTTGTAAACGGCTACCGGGCTGACAGAGTTGAGTTGTGTTCTTTTGCACACATTGTCTTTAATCCCAGCAAGCAAAAGCGGGGGCTCGCACGTATCGGCTACAGACTGGAGCAGAGTGAGACTGATGAGGAGGCATATAAACTGCTGCGTTCTGATCAGCTATTGATTCCGTTGCAGGATGATCGGGCAGCCGTGACAGCTCCTGGTTTTATAATCGCAGATAATCTACGTTCCTTGCAGTTGACCTATTTCAATGCGGAAGGTCAGGAATTTGACAACTGGCAGGGGGAGACCGATGAACCGCTTGCGCCCAATCAGACCTCACAGGATCCCGCTATGCAATTGCCAGCGGCAATTCACTGTATTCTTGAGTTTTGGGCAGACGAGCAACACTCCTCTACGATTATCTTCAGTGCGCGTGCAGTGCTGCCGGTGGGGGCAAACGGTGGACAGTGAGTCAAGGCTGCGTGATCAGTCAGGCATGGCGCTAGTGATGACACTGATGATTATTAGCTTTCTGGTTGCCATGACCCTGCAGCTAATGATGAGCGCAGATCGCCAGATGTCAGTTGCTGCAAACGCACAGGAGCGAGCGAAACTCGATGGTATGGTGCTTGGAGGATTGAATCTGGTCCTGGCCGCTTTGCAGGCTGATCAGAAAGAGAATAATTTTGATTCAAATCAGGATGTTTGGGCTCATTTTGACCCAGAAAAGCTTCAGGGATTGACAGAAAATCTGCAGGTAGAGATTAAGATTGAGGATCGTTCTGGACGACTACCGATTAACCTGCTGCTAGGAGATGAAGATGGCCGCTACCGGGCTATCTTGCTCCGTTTACTTCTCTCAGGACGCTTTGCCTTAGAGTCCCAGGAACAGGCGGAAGCCCTCTTAGACGCTTTGATTGATTGGCTGGATGAAGATGATGAAGAGCGGCCCCTTGGAGCAGAAAGCAGTTATTACCAAGGGCTGGAGGCTCCCTATAGTTGCCGAAACGGTGCGGTGCTCTCAGAAGAAGAGTTATTGCTTGTACGGGGGATGACCTCGCAAATTGCCTATGGCGATCAATCCCATGAAGGGCTGTTCAACTTTATAGACGCAACGAGCAAGGTCGGTAAAATTAATCTTAATACTGCTTCCCTTCCAGTGCTTATGGCTCTGCATGTTGATCTAAATGTGGAAGTAGCACAAGAATTGATTGATTATCGCAAAGAAACTCACAATAGAGAAAAACTTGCTGTACAAGATTGGTACAATCGCGTACCTGGTTTTCCTAAAGGGATCGATTTGAGTAGCCTTCCCTTACAGGTTCAGTCTTCTTCATTTTTTGCCCGTATCCAAGTGCGGCACAACAGTTTTCAACGGACCGGACTGGCCCGTATTTCTCGTTCTTCACAGGGGCTTGAGGTGGTTACCTGGCAGATGCAATAGCACAAGACTTTGCATTGCCTTCCTATAACTTCCAAATACAACTAGAGAATTAATTTTTTATGGGCAGAAGGACTCTAGGGATAGATATCGGTGACAGTCACATTGCCGGGGTGGTTCTTGAGCAGCAACGTGGTGGGACGGTGTTGCATGGCTACCATTGCCTGTCCAGGGATGAGCTTGCGAGTCCAGCTGCAGCCATTGTACAACTCTGTCAAGCTCTGAGCTGGGATGGGGAGATTTGTATATGTGGCTTACCACTGTCGCTGTTGAGTATACGCAACCTGCAGCTTCCTTTTTCTGATGTCAAAAAAATAACACAGGCACTACTTTTTGAACTGGAAGAACAAGTGCTTGCTCCTCCCGATTCGCTCAGCTATGACTATCGCATTGCCCGAAAAAACGGTAATGGCTGTTTGTTGGTTGTTTTTGCCATAGCGAAGGATTGGCTCGCGGCGATGCTTGCAGAAACGGTCCATGTTGTTGATCCGGATCGCGTTCTTCCTGCCATGTTGCCTCTTGCAGAGCAGTGCGCCCATTTCTGTGTGGATAACGCCCCCTTTTTGCTTGTCCATGCCGACCTGCATTCCATGAGCATTGCTCTGGTCATTGAAGGGAGGCCTATGCTCTTTCGTCGTTTACCTCATTCTGAAGCTATGATTCTTCATCCACCCTTCGAGGTGGATGGGGATACTGTGCAATCAGAGATGCCAGCTGCCGGGGAGTGTGTTGAGTATATAGCTGGATTGATTCTCCAGAGCCTTGATTTTTTTCGCATGGAAAATCGGGTTAGTAGCGAGCTGAGCTCAGTCATCCTTACAGGCCCCCTGGCAGGGGTGGATGATGGCTTGATAGCCCATTTATCCCAGGCTCTGCAGTTGTCGGTAAAGCGTATGAATCTGCTTGACCAGGCTCAGGTTGTCGCAACAGATGAGCAACGGGAACAGTGGTCTGCAAATCAAATGGATCGCGCTCTGGCCTTGGCTCTTGAGGGTAAGAAAAAAGGTGGGCTTACGCTTCGCACACATCATCTATCCAAAAAAAGAAGCTTCGTCTCCAGGCGTCGGAACCTCTTCTTCTCAGTTGTTGCCGCCTGTCTGCTTTTGTTTTTCGGGCTGGGGTACTTAGGAGTAGACACCTATCAGCTACGGCATAAAAATGCAGTGATTGAGGGCAAAATGCGAGGTCTCTATCAGGAAACATTCCCTGAAGTGACCAGGATTCAGGCCCCGTATATCGAGATGCAGGCAAAATTGAGGGCTCTGCAGGGGCCGGAGTCCCCACTTCCTTATTTTGTGACTGATCGTTGGGTCTTACCCGTGCTTGCAGACATTTCCAGCAGGATTCCTTCTACTCTCAAGGTCAAAGTAAGCCGTTTTAGTATTGACCGAGAAGCTGTAACTATGAAAGGGACCACGGACTCCTTTAACGGTGTTGAAATTATGAAAACGGCTCTTTCTGCTTCACCGAATCTGACCACTGTTCGTATTGTCTCGGCGACTGCCGATAAAGGCAACCAAGACGGGGCCATTCGTTTTGAGCTGCAAATGCAGCTGGAGAATATCTAATGCAGCTCACTGGTCGTGAAAGAAATATGGTGATCGGTGCAGGTGCTGCGCTGGTATTTTTTGTACTTTTTCAATTTATTCTTTCTCCCCTTTTAGAGCAACGAGATCGACTGCTGCGAAGATTGGTTACCCAGGAAAAGGCCTTGGTGCACATGGAGCAGCTGCAAAAGCAGTATCGGCAACTTTCCCAGCAGTCGGGATCGATGGCAAGCTTGCTTGAGAGTCGTGAAAGTGGGTTCAGTCTTTTTGCCTTTCTGGAACAAAATGCCGACGAAAGTTCTGTAAAAGAGCAGATTGCCTATATGAAACCTTCTGAATCAGAAGAGGGGGCGGCTTTTTCCCAGACACGGGTAGAGATGAAACTGCAAGGGGTTAGCCTTCCGCAGCTGATTGAATTTGTGGAAAAATCAGAATCGCCCACCCATTTGGTAGGGATTTCCAAGATGACCATCCAGGAAAACAGTAATGAGAAAAGAACCCTGGATGCAACTTTCGTGATGGTCAGTGTGGATCAACCGGCCCAGAAGGATGAACGCTAACACACAGTCTACATCCGGAAGTGGTGGCAAACGGGTTCGACGAACGTTGGGCTACCTGATCTATATGGTGGTTGTGGGGATTCTCGCCTTATGGTTTCTTTTTCCTGGAAAAAGCTTGCAGGAGAGCATTGAGAGCACCCTGATGAAGACGGTTCCTGGTTTAGCATGGAAGGTCGGGCAGGTTCACTTACAATTACCGTTGGCACTGGTCGTCAACGATCTGACTGGGGACAAGGGGCACAACGAAACCCGAACCGCTGTTAAGCTGCAACAGCTTACTTTCTGGCCGGATTGGGAGGCCTCAATCCGGAGGAAACAGTTTTGTTGCAGATACAGATTCAACCTCCAATCAGGTCGTGTGCAGGGACAACTGTGTCGACAAAGGACAAATGGGGAACTGCAAGTTCGTGGGAGCCTGAAGGATATTCCTCTTCAAGAGATGCCATTGCTGACAAACTGGCTTGGACGTTCTCTGCATGGAAAGGTTCAAGCCTCATATGAGGGCAAGGGGGGGACGTTTACAGACTGCACCTGGAAAATGGCATGCACTGTTGAAGGGGGAGAGTTGGGGGTGGTTCGGTCCATATTGGGATACCAGAGCCTGCCATTTTCCCAAGTCAGAATGCTTTTAACCGGCAGCGGAAATCATGTCCGTATTTCCGAGGGAAAAATAGTCTCGACA
Source organism: uncultured Desulfobulbus sp. (assembly GCF_963664075.1). Taxonomy (NCBI): domain Bacteria; kingdom Pseudomonadati; phylum Thermodesulfobacteriota; class Desulfobulbia; order Desulfobulbales; family Desulfobulbaceae; genus Desulfobulbus; species uncultured Desulfobulbus sp. The sequence continues at coordinate 3,407,596 of NZ_OY760916.1, read as the reverse complement.
TTAGGGAATGGGTGGTTTAACGGAAGTGTCCTGCTGGTGCGTCCATCGTTGCAATCGCAGGTGCAACTGCGTGGCGGGCTCAGCCCTCAACCCAATTTTTTCCTAAAGATCAAAGCTACTCCCGTGCTTCGTGAGCTTCAAGAAACACTTAAAGAAGAACCTTTGACATTTAATCTTTCCGGAACCGTGCAGTCCCCAGCCATTCATTTTGAGAATTTAGCCATGCAAATCTACGCTCTAGACAAGGAGAGGGAATAAGGCTGTGCGTATCTTGTTGATTCGTTTATTCATTATTGCCATAGCTGTCTATGCCGGTGTTCAATGGTGGTACTTCAATATGGAAAACCGCCTTCAGCCAGAGAAACAATCAGAAAAGACGGTAGAGCTTGAACAGGAGAATGCTCCTCCGGGAGAGGAGGCTGCCGAACTTCCCCATGTTGATGTGCGTGAAATCATCTTGAAACGAAATATTTTTCAGGCGGGTGAGGAAGCACCTGCAGCAAAAAGCGTTGAGCAGGAGGACTCTAATATTGATCAGTTGGAAAAAACGCAATTAAGCCTCTCGCTTCTTGGAACCGTGGCTGGAGAGCAAAAAGACGCACGTGCCATCATTCGTGATGATAAAACTCGTCTCGAAGATCTTTTTCGGGTGGGGAGTGAAATTCAAGGCGCAATCATCAAACGTATTGCTCGAGGTAAAGTTGTCCTTTTGGTGAATGGTCGTGAAGAGGTCCTGGTGATAAAAGAAAGGGATAATAGTGCTGGACCGTCCCCAGCTCCTCTACGTCCTAGGAGACCAGTAACTCTGAATAAAAAAGAACAATCAGTGCACTCTGTTCCCAGGGCCGTTCCTCGTCGAAGAATTAGTTTTCGAGGTTCTCATCGCGCATTGCCGCAGCCCGAACCTCAGGAATTGATTGAGATTCCCATTGATAAAGAATCGAAGGATGTTGTGCTCGAAACCTCTGTTGATGACACATTTGACGATGCGGCGGCTGAAATGGAGCCTGCCATTCCATTGGAAGAAGTCGAGACAGTTGAATAGGCAGCAATCACGGGGGCACCGAACCTTCGGTGTTATCATCCGGGGTGTGAAATAAATAATACAACCTACCTTTTTAAAAGGGTATTCTTGACCATGATGAAAATGCGTATGATGAAATTTGGCCAGTTATGTGTGCTGCTTTTGGCGAGCATGGTGATTGGAGCAATGGGGGGGATGCCTGCCCATGCAGCCAATTCCAAAATTTCCCAACCCAGCCAAAAGGCACAACGCTTTGTCACTATTGATTTTAATGATGTGGATATTAATCTTTTTATCAAATACATCAGTGAGTTAACTAGAAAGAATTTCATCGTTGACCGTCAGGTGCAAGGAAAGGTGACTGTGATTTCTCCAACCCAGGTGTCAGCAGAAGATGCCTACCGGGTTTTTGAATCAGTCCTTGAAGTGCATGGGTATGCAGCGGTTCCCAGTGGCTCGGTGATCAAAATTGTTCCCTCTGTGGAAGCCCGATCTAAATCCATTGCTACCTTGCAACAAGGGCAGCGCGCCACGGGTGAAGATAAGGTTGTCACCCAGATAATTGAACTCAAATATGCCAACCCCGATGAGATAAAAGCTATGCTCACCCCTCTGGTCTCAAAGACCAGTGTCGTGCTGACATACACCAAATCGGGCATGATAATCCTCACTGATTACTCATCCAATATCAATCGATTACTGGATATCATCAAGGCTGTGGATGTACCACCTGATAGTGAGGAAATGGTGATAATCCCTCTCTATCATGCCTCTGCTGCCAATGTTGCCAAGGCTCTGAATCAACTTTTTGTAACCACGCGAACCAAACGGGAGGTTCGTGCTGAGGTGGTTAAAATAATTCCTTTTGAGCGTACCAACACCCTTATAGTCTTTGCATCCAAGTCATCTGTTGAACGAGTACGGGATGTGGTTGCGAAACTTGATGCAGATGTTCCACGGCGAGAAGGCAACATTCATGTGGTCTATTTGCAGCACGCAAACGCCGAAGAATTAGTTAAAGTATTGATGAATTTGCCCAGCGAGAGCTCCACAACACGAAATACTGCCGCCCCAAGTGGAAACCTTAAAAGTACCTCAGCTCCACCAATTTCCAAGGAAATTAAAATAGTTGCGGATAAAGAAACCAACTCGCTGATTATCACCGGTCCTCGCGAAGATTACGAGGTGGTTGAAAACGTGATCAAGCAGCTCGATATCCCACGGCGTATGGTTTATCTCGAAGCTTTGATCATGGAGGTCAAGGTTTCCAAGGATTTCAGTATCGGGGTGAGTTGGGCCGATGGTGATGGCTCCGTGATTGGTGGTTTTAGTGGAGGAGCCGGCGATTACAGTTACAATGCCTTGAATACCCTCTACAACGGGAGCCTTCCTACAGGCTTTACTTTAGGTGTTTTAGGTGGTGGTATCACCATCGGAGATGTCACTTTTCCCAACCTCGGTGCAGTGGTGAACGCCTACAAGAGTGACGATGATGTAAATGTCATTGCCACTCCCCAGATTTTAACAACAGATAATAAAAAAGCCTCCATCAAGGTGGGGGAAAATGTCCCCTATATCACCAGTAAAAATACCACAGACTCTAGCCAGGATTACACCAATTACGAATATAAGGATGTCGCTACCAGCTTGACCATCACCCCCCAGGTCAATCAGGCGGATATCGTTCGCCTGGAAATTGGTGTTGAGGTGGTGAAACTTAAAGATACGGAAACCACCACCACTCCATCCACATTCACACGAACAGCCGATACTACCGTCATTGTCCACAATGAGGAAACCGTGGTCATTGGAGGGATGATTGGCCAGGACACGACTCAGGGCGAGTACAAAGTTCCCGTTTTAGGCGATATTCCCGTTCTTGGTTGGTTGTTTAAGTCACACAGTAATAGTGTTGAAAAGACTAATCTTTATATCTTTATCACCCCTCATATTGTTGAAAATCCTGCAGAACTTGCGGACCTGTATCATAAGAAACGAGCGAAGATGGAAAAACTCCACCGGGAGACTGGAGATATAGCTGATCAGTTTTTCCATCCAAAATCTGATCCTGTGCAGGCAAGTGTTCTCTCTGATATAGGTATGCAGAAACTGATGCAAAATGATTTAGTTCGTGCTCGGGAGTTTTTTGTCCAGGCTCTGAAAAATGATGCACAGAACGGATCCGCGTTGATTAACCTTGGAGTGATTTGTGAACGTGAGCAGAAATGGAAGGAGGCCGCATCCTATTATCAGCGTGTTTTGACCCTTCCAAGACCTGAGAAGACAACAGGGGGCGGGGAACTATCCAACCCGCTTAAAGATGTGGCCAGTACTGCGCTCAAAAGGTTGAACCAGCGAGGTCAGTAAGATGAAAGGAGCCCATCCCAGCTTGAGTCTTTATGGAGGGGAGTTTCACTAATGCGATTACTGGGTGAAATCCTTATAGAAAATTACGGTGTTGCCGCCGAAAGTATAGAGGCGGCGCTTGAGCTCCAGCGTGAGCGAGGTGGCCGGATCGGTGAGATTTTAACCCAGCTACGTAAAATCTCCGAAGAAGATTTGCTTGGGGCCAGAAGCGAGCAGTGTGGGCTGGATGTCGTTTATCACTTGCCAGCAGACCCTGACCCGTTTTTTGTGGACCGGGTTCCCATAGGATTTTTGAAAAAATTCAAAATGATTCCCGTGGCAACTCCGGAGAGTGCCTATATTGCCCTTGCCGAGCCGGCCAACTTTCAACAGCTTGATGATCTCACACGCCTGTTGCACTGGGAAGGAATTCGTAATGTCCTGGCCCCATCAAATGAGATTTTTGTCGCCATAAACGCAGCCTACGATACCACTCGAAAAGATGCTGCCGACCGGGTGATGCAGGACATGGACGAGGAAAATCCAGAGAGTATCCTCTCCGAGATCGAGGAAACGGCTGATCTTCTGGATGACACCAGCGACGCGCCCGTCATTAAACTGGTGAACCTGGTGCTTTCTCAGGCCGTCCGCGATAATGCCTCCGATATCCATATCGAGTCGTATAAAGATCGGGTCAAGATTCGTAAGCGTGTCGATGGCATTCTCTACGATATGTATTCTCCCCCTCGGCATGTGCAGAGTAAGCTGGTCTCACGTATCAAGATTATGGCCAAGATGGATATTGCAGAGAAACGCCTGCCTCAGGACGGTCGTATAGAGATTCGCTTGGCTGATCGCAATATTGATATTCGTGTCTCGACTTTGCCGACCTCCTTCGGAGAGCGTGTGGTTATGCGCCTCTTAGATAAATCTAGCTCACTTGTCCCTCTAAAGGATCTGGGCATGGCCAAGGAGGATATGGAGCATTTTCTGCAATTGATCAAAGCACCCCACGGTATTATTCTGGTCACTGGTCCCACCGGTAGCGGGAAAACCACAACCCTCTATTCTGCCCTTGGCGTGCTTAATCAGCCCGATGTTAATATCATTACGGTTGAAGATCCGATCGAGTATCAGATGAACGGCATCAGCCAAGTCCAGGTCAATTCCAAGGTTGGCCTGACCTTTGCCAGTGGGCTCCGTACCATTGTCCGCCAGGACCCCGATGTTATTTTGGTGGGAGAAATTCGTGATCTGGAGACCGCTGAGATCGCCATTCAGTCGGCATTGACCGGCCACCTTGTTTTTTCGACTCTGCATACAAACGACGCCGCCAGTGCTATCACCCGCCTGATCGATATGGGGGTCGAACCATTTTTAGTGTCCTCGGCGGTGAATGCGATTATGGCTCAGCGTTTGGTGCGCAAAATATGTCCTCATTGCCGGGAAGCCTATCGACCATCGAAAACGTATCTTGAAAAGGCAGGACTCTCACCTATTAAATTTGGCGAGCGTGATCTCTATCGAGGAACGGGCTGCCCGGAATGTCTGCAAACCGGGTATAAGGGGAGGGTGGGGATTTATGAGTTGATGTCACTTACCCCGGTGATGAAAAGCCTGATCTTGACGACCTCGGATGCGGGACAGATCAAAAAACAAGCGCTGTCCTCATTGGCAACCGGCATGCTGACTTTGCGCCAGGATGGGCTACGTAAGGTCCTTCAGGGGCTGACAACTTTAGAAGAGGTTTTTCGCGTTACCTGAGGCAGTCGTGGCTTTATATCAACACAGGTGGTGGCTTTTATCTGATGAGCTGATTCATTTCGAATATAGGAAGGAGAATCGAAACAACGATAAAACTGACGGCGACTCCCATGGTGAGAATCATCACCGGTTCAATCATTGAAGTTAGCGCCAGAATTTTTGCCTCCACCTCCTTTTCATAACTATCCGCAGCTTTTCCCAACATAGTGTCCAAGGCGCCACTTTGTTCTCCTACTGCCATCATCTGCACCAGCATGGGCGGAAAGTACTGTGAATGACGGAAAAATTGGGACAGGCTTGATCCTTTTTCCAGTTCTGCACCGGCGGCCCCAATTTCCTCGGCGAGGACCACATTGTCGACAATGTTGCGAACAATGATCAGGGAGCTAAATAGCGGGACTCCCGATTGCAATAGACTTGATAAGGTGCGGCTGAAACGGGCAGAAGCGGTTTTGATGCTCAGGTCACGAATTCCAGGTGCGGTGAGCTTGAGTTGATCCCAATGGCGTCTTCCTGGCGGGGTCGTGACATACCAGCGTACCAGTGCCACCGAGCCTCCAAGACTGGCGAGAACTGCCCACCAGAATTGCTTAAGGAGGGTGCTCAGGCTGATGAGGAGAATGGTGGGCAGGGGGAGGGCCTGCTGGGTTCCTTCAAATACCGAGGTAATACTGGGGACGATAAAGGTGATGAGAAGAAAGAGCACCGCAATCCCGACAATAGCCATAAAGATAGGGTACAGCAGAGCTGCCTTGATACGGCTGCGGATGGCATGTTGGTTCTCTCCAAATTCGGCGAGCCTGTCCAAAACTACATCGAGGGAGCCCGAGGCTTCACCGGCCCGCACCATGTTGATGTAAATTTTGGAAAAGAGGCGGGGGTGGTCGCTTAAGGCGGAGGTTAAAGAGTTCCCCTCGTTGACGGCGTCTTTGACTTGAGCCAGAACGGTCTGCAGGCTCCGATTTGAGGTCTGCTCAATGAGCCCTGCTATCGATGGCACCAGCGGAATCCCTGCGCCCAGGAGGGTTGCCAGCTGCCGGGTTGCCAGATGAATTTCCTGCTGTTTGATATTCGTGCCTAGCTGCCGGGTGAAAATGGATCCCTTGCCACCATCTTTTTTGGCAACACTCTCCTTGATATTGATAGGATAGTTGCCACTGCTCCGGATTTTCTGACGTGCAGCTGCATGCGAATCAGCATCAATAATTCCTTTAACCTTTTTTCCGGAAGCATTCAGCGCGGTATATTCAAAAACAGGCATGATCTCGAGCCTTTTGCTAAAGGGAAGGCCTTGCAGAGGTATCCGTTGCGTAGCTTGGTGGATATGCTAATATACACACTGGGTTACATGCTTGCTCAGCCAGCGGAATAGAGAAAAGTTTTATTCGTTTTGTGTCAAAGGATTGTTGCCATCCATACATTGCGAGATGCAGTTGGCGCAGTTGGCGGTGGTGCCCCCCCGTTGACAGAAACTGGCAAAGCCATTGATGAGATCATCGCCTCCCCGTGGGCAGACCTCGAGAAATTTGATAAACTCCACCATGCGATTGATGATTTCAGGTGGTGCTGTATGCTCAATCTTACACGCGCCTTCCTCGGCCAGAGTTTCTTCTATGGCAAGGACGTCAGTGAAAAATTGCTTGAGCGAATTATGGCGGTGAATGACGTCTTCGGCAACAAGCCGCCCTTCATCTGTGAGGGTTATCACCTCGTAGGGGGCGTAATTAATCAAACCTCTTCGAGAAAGCGCTCGAAGGGCCTCGGTGACCGATGCACCACTGACCGAAAGCCTGGCTGAAATATCTTTGCCGCGTGCAACCTGCTTTTCTGTGATAATATGATAAATTGTCTCAATATAATCTTCAAGGCTTGCGCTGAGTTGTTGCGTCTCCGCCATTTTTTTGCTCCAGACAAATGAATTTTTCATGTATCTTCGGGATGATACAATTTTGTATGTGGGGCGTCAAGGAGAATGTCCCCGCTTGCTCCTCCTCTCACAGCCTGTAATATGCCATGCTTCAGGAACTTCGTGTACAAAATCTAGCGTTGATTGACGCCCTTAACCTGGACCTGTCTGCAAGAAGCAACGGTTTGATTGTCCTCACTGGAGAAACCGGTGCTGGTAAGTCGATCATATTGCAGGCAATTAACCTGCTCACCGGAGGCCGGGGCACGACTTCCTGGGTCCGCAACGATTGCAACCAGGCCACCATCGAGGCGATATTTAAACTGCGTCCCGATCATAATGAAATAAATGAGTTGTTGCGTGAACACTCACTGAAGGACGGGCAAGATTGCATTATTCGTCGCGTGCTTACAAAAGCAGGTCGCTCCAGGCTCTATATAAACGATCAAAGTGTGACCAGCCGCCTCTGCGGGGAGTTGAGTGCAAACTTGATCAACATTGCCAGCCAGCACGATCAGCAACAACTGCTCAATAGTCGATCTCATCTTGATTTTCTCGATCTCTATGGGGATTTGCGCGGGATGCGACAGCAGTTCTCCAAGCTTTTTCGGCGGTGGCAACAGGCCTCATCAGAACTGCGCCAACTTTTGGAAAAGGAGCAGGATAAAGAACAGCACCGGGATTTTTTGCGTTTTCAACTCGATGAAATTCGTAAGTGCAAGCCCATTGCCGCCGAAGACGAGCAACTGATCAAAGAACGGGATCAGCTTAAGGCATCAGATGTGCTGGTGCGTTTGGTTGGAGAGAGCTGGCGTGAAATTTCGGGCTCCATAACCGACATATTGGTAGAAATTCGCAAAAAAATAGAGCACGCAGCGACGCTTGACGATACATTAGCGCCCTTGGCCGAGCGTATAGGATCAGCAGGCTATGAACTTGAGGATGTGGCTGCTGCCCTTGATCAGTATCGTGAGAATATCCCCATGGATCCCTCTCGGCTGGAGTGGATTTCCGGGCGGTTGACCGAACTGAAGCAGTTGCAGCGAAAATATGGGCCGAGCCTGGAGGATGTCCTGGTCTTTGCCCAGCAGGCTGAAGCCGAGCTTGCGGTTTTGGAAAGTTTGGATGCCGAGATCAGCCAGGCCGAGCTGCGCCTTGAGGAGATCTCCACAGAAGCGCTTCTCCGCGCCACCGAGCTGAGTCAGGCACGGCGCGAGGTTGCCCAGAAATTAAAAATAGGGATGGAGCAGGAACTTGCATCGCTGAGTTTTAATCAGGCCGTTTTTGAGGTGGCTATGTCTACGCCAGAGGGAATGGGGCTCGATGGTATCCAGAGTACGGGACGTGATCTGGTTGAATTCAACTTTTCTGCAAATCCTGGCGAGCCTCCTAAGCCGCTGGCAAAGATTGTCTCAGGTGGTGAGTTGTCCCGCTTGATGCTTGCCATGAAGTGCTTGCTGGCCCGGCGGGATAAGGTTGAAACGGTTATTTTTGATGAAGTGGATGCTGGCATCGGGGGACAGGCCGCCGAGGCGGTAGCCGAGAAAATCGGTGAGCTCGCTGGCCATCATCAGGTCATCTGTATTACCCATTTGCCGCAAATCGCGGCCTGGGCGGATGTGCATTTTACGGTGCAAAAACAGGTGGACAACGGACGTACGCGAACTGTGATTAAAGAATTAGACGAGCAACAACGCACCCAGGAGCTGGCCCGCATGCTTGGTGGGGAGCAGCCTTCGCTCCAGACCCTGGCTTTTGCAGGGGAACTGATCAGCCGCAGCCAGAGGAGAAAAGTTGCATGAGTGGTGTGCGAGCCATAGGCCTCTTCTCAGGTGGGCTGGATTCTATCCTAGCCTGCCGTGTGATCATGGCTCAGGGGATTGAGGTGATCGGGCTGAAATTCGTGACGCCTTTTTTTGATCACGATCTTCTTCAGGATGAAGCCGCCTATGCCCAGGAGATGCAGCAAAAATATGGCATTACTGTGCGTGTGGTTGATATCTCCGAGGGCTACGTGCGCATGCTTGAGCAGCCGGTGCATGGCTTCGGCAAAAATTTCAACCCCTGTATCGATTGTAAAATTTTTATGTTGCGGCAGGCACGCAGGCTGATGGCCGAATATGGTGCCTCCTTTATCATCACCGGTGAGGTGCTCGGGCAGCGCCCCATGTCCCAACGACGCGATACCTTACGGGTTATTGAGCGCGATTCCGGCTGCGAAGGATTGCTTTTACGGCCTCTTTGTGCCCAGCTGATGAATCCTACTCAGGCGGAAACCCAGGGACTGGTTGATCGCGAGCAGCTGCATCGTTTTGCCGGTCGGGGGAGAAAGGAGCAAAAAAAACTTGCTGCAGCCTTTGGCATCCATGATTACCCGGCTCCTGCCGGCGGCTGTATGCTCACCGACCCCAATCTGGCGGCCCGGATTAAACATTTTTATCATGGCCTTTTCTCTTTTGACCAGCAGCGGGCCGTGGATGATATCCGCCTTTTGAGCATTGGCCGTCACTTTCGCCTCAGTGAACATGTCTGGTTTATCCTTGGCCGTGATGAGCGGGAAAACGATAAGCTGGAGGCGCTGTGCGGCTCGGATGACTGGACGATGCGCATGGACGTACGTCCCGGTCCACTGGGGCTGTTGCGACACGCCCCTGCCTATGCCCCAGGGAGCCAGGAAGAAGAGACCCTGATCGGGCAGCTGGCGGGACTGGTCATTCGCTACGGTAAAAAGGTACACGAAGGGCCACTCGGCTCCGACGTCCTGATTTTTCGAGGCGGGCAGCAGGAGGTCCGCTGGCAGGAGCCACTCTTGGGCGATGAGCTGGAGGAGTGGCGTATTTGACTCAGGGGAGAATGTCTATTCAAGGAGGGCAGCTTGCCTCTCTTTTTCCCCGCTGGCTGCGGAGTAACCTGTGTACTCTCCAGCAGGCGCTTGGTGGGCCACTTTACCTGGCCGGTGGCGTGGTGCGCGATCTTCTCCTTGAAAAAGCACCGGCGGATATTGATTGCACAGTCCCGCAAGGGGCGCAAACCTGGGCGCGGCGATTGGCTGATCTCTGCGGCGGTGCCTTTATTCCCCTGGGGCGAGAGGAGGATGCCGCCCGGGTGGTGGCTCGTGGGGTCAGTATCGATTTTTCCGCCTTCCGTTTAGGGGCTGAGACCATAGAGCAGGATCTCTGCCTGCGTGATCTGAGCCTCAATGCCATGGGGGTGCGCATCGATCCCTGGTTGGCGGATGGTGGTGAAACCCAAGTCTTTGATCTGCTTGACCCCACGGGGGGGCGGAGGGATCTTCAGGCGCGGTTGATTCGAGCAGCCGGTACGACAAGTTTTGCTGATGATCCCCTGCGACTGCTGCGCGTGTATCGTTTTGCCGCTACCCTTGATTTTGCCATTGAAGAGCAAACCAGTGCTCGGATCAGGGAACAACGCGGCTTGATAGTCCGTCCTGCCCCTGAGCGGATTAGCCACGAGTTGGCCTGCATCATGAGCTCGGGCAATGCCTGGAAAGCGATAACGCTGATGGTAGAGAGTGGGCTGCTCTGGGAGCTTGTTCCCGAGCTGGCTGCCGGTGTTGGCATGGAACAGCCGCAAAGTCATCACCTCGATGTCTTTGGGCACAGCCTGGAAGCCCTCCACCAGATGGAGCGTATTCTTGCGGTACCCGAACGCTGGTTTGGAGACTCAGAGGGGGAGTTGCGGGCGTATACACAAGCGGCTGGTATGCACGGCCGACTCTGCTGGGCGGCACTGCTCCATGATCTGGGTAAACCACCCACCTATGCAAGACGGGCAGATAAAGATAACCGCATCACCTTTTACCATCACGACCATGTAGGTGCCCAGGCTGTTGCCGATCTGGCGTTGCGCTTTCGTTGGAGCAATGAGGACCGGGAGTATATCTGCTTACTTATTCAAGATCATATGCGGCCTTTTTTTCTGGCCAATGTTGCCCGTAAAGGACAGCTGACCCTGCGAGCAAGCATACGGTTGCTGCGTAAGGTGGGGCCCCGTTTGTCAGGCCTTTTCCTACTTGCCATGGCTGATAGTCTGGCTGGAAAGGGGGCCGCGAGTGTGGCAGGCATGGAGCAGGAACTCAGTGATTTGTATCAGCATCTGCAAAGGGTGCAGAGTGAACATGTTACCCCGGTACAAAAGGCAAAACCGCTGGTAAACGGTCACGATCTGATACGAGAACTTGGGCTGCGGCCAGGTCCAGAGTTTAAGAGACTCTTGAGCGCTGTTGAAGAGGCCCAGATGGAAGGTCGGGTGCACTCAAAAGCCGAAGGCTTGCAGTTGGCACGAGAGAAAGCAACCAAGATTTGACGAGATGAATAACGCGGGGAAGGCCCTGCATCCCCGATGAAGGAGTAATCTATGCGCAAAGAGCAGGACTTTTATTTTAAAAAGGCCAAAAAAGACAATTATCCGGCACGCTCCGTGTACAAACTTGAAGAGACCCAGCTCAAACATAAATTTCTGAAATCCGGGCAGCGCGTGCTCGATTTGGGCTGTCATCCCGGGAGTTGGAGTGTCTATGCGTCTCAGATTTTGGGGCCCAAAGGCGTGGTGGTGGCTGCCGACCTGCAGCACACGGATATACCGGTTCAAAAACCCAATGCCGAAATTCATTGGCTCTGTTATGATGTTTACTCGGAGGAGTTCGTCGATTACCTGAAAAAACAGTGGCCGGGTTTTCATGTGGTGCTCAGTGATATGGCACCGCGGACAACCGGCAGTCAGTACGCCGATCATCAGCATTCGCTGCGTCTCTGTCGGCGTGTCCTCGAGTTATCCGCCCAATTTTTGCATGAAAACGGGACCCTGTACCTGAAGGTGTTTCAGGGCGAAGATTTTCCCGAATTTCTGCAGGAGTGCAAACCGCTGTTTAACAGCGTGAAAGTGGTCAAACCAAAGAGTTCGCGTAATGAGAGCCGGGAGGTCTTTGTATTGGGACGTGGTTTTCGCAGGCAGACTCGACAAAAATAGCAGAAACAAGAAATCACAGAACTAAAAAAGGAGTCGGAGCGTGTCGGGACATTCAAAGTGGAGCACGATTAAACGCAAGAAAGGGGCAAATGACGCCAAACGGGGGAAAATTTTCACCAAGCTGATCAAGGAGATCACCATTGCTGCCAAGATGGGCGGCGGTGACCCTGATGGCAACCCTCGCCTGCGCAGTGCCATCACGGCCGCCAAAAGCGAGAATATGCCCAAGGACAATATCGATCGGGCAATTAAAAAAGGTACCGGTGATCTTGATGGCGCAATCTATGAGGAGATCCTCTACGAAGGCTATGGTCCCGGTGGTGTGGCAGTTCTAGTTGAGACCATGACTGACAACAAGAACCGAACCGTTGCCGATATTCGTCATTATTTTGCCAAGAGTGGGGGCAACCTCGGTGAGTCGGGCTGTGTTAACTGGATGTTTGACAAGAAAGGCTCCATCACCGTTGAAAAAGAAGGCATCGATGAGGAAGAGCTCATGGATCTTGCTCTTGAAGCCGGTGCTGAGGATGTGGTGGATGATGAGGAGAGCTTTCAGTTGCTGACCGAGCCTGAGGCCTTCAACGACGTGGTTGATCAGCTGGAAAAGGCAGGGGTTAAATTCTCCGAGGCCACCATCGCCATGATTCCCCAGAACACCATTGAGGTGAGCGAGGAAAAAACCGCTCGTTCTCTGTTGCGTCTTCTCGATAACCTGGAAGATCATGACGATGTTCAGAAAGTGCATGCCAACTTTGACATCGATGATGCTCTGATGGATGTGCTTGACTGATCTCGTTGTTCATGCGTATTCTCGGCATTGATCCTGGATCACGGATCACAGGCTATGGCGTGATCGCAACCAATGGGCATGAAATCGGTTTTGTTGCCTGCGGCACCATTCGCACGGGCAATGAAACCGATTTTTCCAGTCGTTTACTGACCATCTTTCAAGATTTAGGCGAGGTGATCTCGACACATCAACCCGAGGTTGCTGCGGTCGAAGATATCTTTATCAGCCAAAATCCCCGTTCTGCCCTCAAGCTTGGGCATGCGCGTGGTGCCGCCGTTGTTGCGGCCCTGCATCACAACCTCCAGGTTTTCGATTACCCTGCCCGTCAGGTCAAACAGACTGTTGCTGGCTATGGCCAGGCCGAAAAGGCGCAGGTGCAGCACATGGTACAGAGCCTGTTGCAACTCAGCGCCATCCCTTCTCAAGATGCCGCTGATGCCTTGGCTGTGGCCATCTGTCACGCCCATCAGAGTGTTTACAGCCGTTTAGGCACCTCCTCATGAATAATACGTTGTACATTTGCCCATGATTGCATCATTGAGTGGCCTGTTGCAGTTGAAAACCCCCTCAGTCCTTGTCCTTGATGTCGGTGGCGTCGGCTATGAGGTCCATATTTCTCTGCGAACTTTTGATACCCTGCCCGAGGTGGGGGAGTCCTGTTTTTTGCTCATTCAGACAGTGGTGCGTGAGGATGCCATTCTTCTTTATGGCTTTCATCAACCTGAAGAAAAAGAGCTGTTCCTTCTGCTGATTGCCGTCTCGGGGATCGGGCCGAAGCTGGCGCAGACAATTCTCTCTGGAATCGGCGTCGGCGCACTGTGTCAGGCTATACGCTCCAAAGATATTGCGCAACTGACCTCCATTTCCGGGGTGGGCAAGAAGACTGCCCAGCGGCTTTGTGTCGAGCTCGCGGAGAAAGTCGGTTCCTTTGATGACGGACTGGAGGGGGCAGGTGTCAGTGCAAGCCCGGTCACACCTGCAGAATCAGATGTGATGGCGGATGCGGCTTCCGCACTCACCAATCTGGGCTATCCCCAGGCCATGGCCTGGCAGGCCTTGCGCGCTGTTGAAAAAGGATTGGGAAGCGATGCGGCCTCGGTACGGGTTGAAGAACTGATACGGCTGGCGCTCCAGTCTCTGGCCACTCGAAACTAAGTTGCGTTCACGCGCACTCCAGCAGACGAAAGAGAATGAAACAGGAAGAAGAACTCACGGGAAAACGCCTGGTCACCGGGGATAAACAGCTGGAGGATCTGAACCTTGGGGTGGAGGTGCGCCCCCGCCGCTTGGAGGAGTATATCGGGCAGGAGCAGGTCAAACAGAGCCTGGGGATTTTTATCCAGGCTGCGCTCAACCGTAAAGAACCCCTGGATCATGTCCTTTTTCATGGCTTCCCCGGCCTTGGTAAAACCACCCTTGCCTATATTATCGCCAATGAGATGGGCGCAGGTATCAAGGTGACCTCAGGCCCTGTGATAGAGCGGCCCGGAGATCTTGCCGCCATTCTCACCAGTCTCCAGGCGGGAGATGTCCTCTTTATCGATGAAATTCACCGATTGAATCATGTGGTCGAAGAGATCCTCTATCCGGCCATGGAGGACTTTCAGCTCGACCTCGTCATCGGTCAGGGGCCGGGCGCTCGTTCTGTGAAGATGGATTTGCCCCGCTTCACCCTGGTCGGAGCCACCACCCGGACCGGCCTACTCACCCCACCTCTGCGCGATCGCTTTGGCGTCATTCTTCGTCTGGAGTATTACAGTCCCGAAGAATTGGTCAATATCATCCAGCGTACCGCGAGCCTGTTCAAAATTAAAATTGATCACGAGGGCGCCATGGAGTTAGGACGCCGTTCCCGTGGAACCCCCCGAATCGCTAATCGACTTCTTCGTCGTGTTCGTGATTTTTCAGAAGTAGGTGGGCATCTGGTGGTCTCTAAAGAGGTAGCGGATGCTGCCCTGACCATGCTCAATGTGGATCCTTTCGGCCTCGATGAGATGGATCGTCGTATTCTCCTAACCCTGATAGAAAAATTTCAAGGTGGCCCCATCGGCCTGGAAACCCTTTCTACAGCGGTCTGTGAAGAGAAAACCACACTTGAGGATGTCTACGAACCCTTTCTCATCCAGTCCGGCTTTCTCATTCGTACTCCCCGTGGTCGAATGGCTACCGCTGCAGCCTATGCTCATTTTCAGCTGCCGCTCCCTTCCTCCCCAACCCAGGAACAGCCCGGGCTTTTTGAGCTTGGTGGCCGTAAATCCTGAATCCCTCTTGAGGTGGGTACTTGGCTCAGGGCTCACCGTTTCTTGTTCACTCAGCATGCCTTTTGAAGTGACTGAGTTTGCATCTAATTTTTCTCTTCACTGAAAAAGGCCGACAATGGCTTGATTTTTCCCGGTGAAAACCCTTTAATTTCTACATCCTTGAGTATTCTATCGGTGGGGAACTGCTGAGGCGTTTACAATAAATATTCTTCAACAATGCCCCTTTGTTCTTCTCTTAGCGGTATTGCCATGAGCTCTATTCAAGCTGCTGCTGACAGCCTCAGCTGAGACCGCAGAGATTGGATATTGCAAGGCCAGCGTTTTTTGGGGGATTGGGACGAGCAACAAAATTTTCCAGCCGGAGACCGGATTTAATATGGTGTTGAGACGAATAATCACAGCTGCCCTGTTCCTGGCGGCCACAGCTCTCTATTCACAGCCAGCAGAGGCAAAGGGGCCTGCGGGTAACCCTCAGCCCCTTGACGGGGATCTGGTTTTGCCCATGCCCGGTGACCGAGTCCTTGCTTTGCGCCCGGTTTGTATCGGTGAGGGAGGGGCCGCCTATGCCTGGAAGCGGTTTCGTCTGGGGGACCCCGCCGGTGGCTATAAAGAATCACCCACAGGCGTTGCTCTGGGCGGCGCCTTTGCGGTGGGCCAAGGAGATGAGCAGGACTGGTGCTATTATCTGGGGAAGTACGAGATCTCAGAGGATCAGGTGTTTGCAGTGCTCGGTGGGCCTAAAGAGTATGAAAATTCACAACTGCCCGCGAGAAATCTGTCCTGGTTCACAGCGGAGGATTTCCTCCGTAGCTACAATCAATGGCTGTATGCGCATGCCCAGGAGCAAATCCCTGCCTACGGTGGCGTTCCGGGATTCCTTCGTTTACCCACCGAGGCAGAGTGGGAGTTTGCTGCTCGTGGCGGGGCTCAGGTCAGTAGTGCTGCCTTTGATCGCAAGTTGCCCTATAAACGGCGAAGTCTTACCAAGTATGAGTGGTTTTCCGGTCCCAAGTCTTCCCATAATAAGGTAAAGAAAATCGGATTGTTGCAGCCCAATGTTCTGGGAATTCATGATCTGCTGGGTAACGTGGCGGAGATGACTGCAAGTCTCTACCAGATTGAATATTATCAGGGGCGCAGTGGAGGCTATGTGGCCAAAGGGGGGCATTACCTCTCAGATGCCCGCAGTTTGCGTTCTTCTTTGCGTACAGAGCAGGAGTTTTACTCCTACAACAGTTCCACCAAAAGCGTGGAGCCTGCCAAAACCCAGACCTTGGGATTTCGGCCGGTCCTCTCTTCCCTGGTTTTTCCCAATCGGCAGGTGGCCAGCCGCATGAGCGACGAGTGGGAGAGCTATCGCCAGGGAGCCGCCCAAAGTCTCCCCGCAGCAGTCTCCACCAGCTCGACCAGTACCAAAACCGAGGTTTCGGGAACAGATGCCGGTATCCATCTTAAGCGGCTCAGGGATGAACTAGGCCGTGGTGGGCCCCTCGCAGGCCCTGTTCAGCAGGAACTTGACCTTCTGGCTACATCACTTGCCGACATTCAGTTTACCATCAAGCAGGCAGAGCAGGACTCTGCCTACGCCTGGGTTAAAATTGGTGCAGAGCAGGCTTTTTTTATTACGAAGGAGGCACGTAAGCTGCCGATACTTGAGAAGCTGATTGGATCGGCAATGCAATCAAACCGCTCTGAAATTGCCGCTAAGTACAGGCAGCGAGAAAGTGAAATTCAGACAAATATTGAACAGGCCATGTCCTCTTACACGGATTCTATCCGTCAGTTGGGCACAGCCTCAGAACCGGCCATTGAAAGCAGTTTTGAGCGGTATGCGCAATTCCTTGGCAAGAGAAAAGCCGAGTCGCAGAGTCAACTCCTGCAGCTTGTGCGAGCCCAGGCTCAGGAATATCTCAAAGTCAAAAGAACCAATGATGAGTTGTGGAAAAAACAGCTTGTTCAATGGTCTACCAAATAAAAAGGGTTGATTGAGCAGAGGCAGATTTTTAGGAAGGCTGAAGCTGTTGTGATGCGGTCGCTGGGTTGTAATGAATTGCTTTTGTTATTTAAATTAATTATTGATGACAACCTCTCACAGGGCTTGCCCTGTTACAGGGGAAGAACGGGTTGCTTCGATGAACCGATGATTCCTGAAAAGGCGACAACGGTGAGCTATGAACAACCTTCACGGATTCAGGTGAAAAACTGGGGCTCTGCGGTGTAGGTGGCGTGGAATCGTTTTTGAGGTATCGGGTGAGAAAAGGAGTGGATATGCGAGGGAAAAGATCGATAGTTGTTATGGTGTTGTGTGCATTGCTGGCCTTAGTCGGCTGTACCAATATTAAAGATGACGGAACCAGAACCAGGGCGGAAGGGGCTGGCACTGGTGCGGTTATTGGTGCGGTTGCTGGCGGTATCCTAGGCCAACTTATTGGAGGGGATACCCAGGGAACCCTGGTCGGAGCGGCAATTGGAGCGGCGGTTGGTGGGGCTGGTGGGTATGCCTACGGAAATCATGTGGCCAATCAGAAAGCTAAATATGCCCAGGAAGAAGATTGGCTTGATGCCTGTATTGCCCAGGCCCAGCAGAAAAATGCGGAGATGGTTGCCTACAACCAGGATCTTGGCAAGCAGATCGCAAAGCTCAAACGAGAAACCGCGCAGTTGAAAAAACAATACAAGGATAAAAAAGTACGTACGGTGAAGCTGAAGGATAAAAAAGCTGCCACCGATTCTCTGATTGAATCTGCCAATAAAGAGTTGGCCTCAGCAGAGGATGAACTCAAGGCGCAAAAATCAGTACGTACCGACGCTGCCAAAAGCGGTAAGGGAGACTATGCCAAAGAACTCGATGTTGAAATTGTTCAGCTCAAGAAAAACATCAAAGAACTGGAAAAACGGACAGAAGAGCTGGCCTCCATGTCCGCAAGTATGTCTGTCTAAGGAGGAATGCCATGAAACAGAGAAAACAACTGATCGTGGCCTTGGGCTGCACCTTGCTGCTGGCCGGCTGTGCTGGACAGACCACCGATCCCCATCAGGGGGGCCTTTTCAGCTATAACCCCAATGCCTATGAGCAACGGTTACAGAACCGGCGGGACCATTTGAATCAGGTGGAAGAGCAGAACCGTCAGGAACAGGCTGAGTCAACCGCCCTCACAGCCGAGCGTGCCGCCCGCCAGAAGGAGATGGCCTCTCTGCGTCGCCAGGTCCGTAAGCTCAATGCCTCCATCGTGAGCTTGGAAAAGGATGTCCTGGCTAAGGAGGCAACCAATGTTGCCCAGAAAAAGAAGCAACAGCACATACTTGCAAAACTGAAAGAACTCAAGGCCTCTTCACGTAATTCGGATTTTATCGAAGATCCAGCGAACAAACGGTTGGAGATCAAACGGTTACGTCAACGACGTGACCAGCTGGAGAAAGAGGCTGCCAGTCTGATGTTTCTCTGATCCGGCATACCTGTTGTGTTTTTCAGTACACGTAAAATCTCCCTGTCAGGCCGGTTGGGCTGCAAATACTTCGGTTGGTTGACCATGGGGAGTTTGCTTCTGCTCTTTTCCTGTTCCTTGGCTGTTGCCAGGGAACAGGGCTTACCCCAGGACCAGTTGCAGCTCTTGAATGAGGCTGTGGGCTTGATACGAGAGCATGGCCTGAGTCTGCCCGCAGCCCCGCACCGCATTCGCAGCGATATGCTGCGAGCTTACACCCGTTCCCTCGATCCCTATTCGGACTACCTTTCCGCTGGAGAGTTCCGTGGTTTTCAGGAGTCAACCAGCTCGGATTACTTTGGTGTACAGATGGATCTGCAGGAAAAAGAAGGGCGGCTCCTGCTCTACCCCTTTAAGGGGGGGCTGGCAGCGAAAAGTGGAATCCAGGCCGGTGATGAGCTCCTCGCGGTCAACGCTGTACCTGTCTATGGAAAGTCAATGTATGTGGTCGGAGCCACCATCCGTGGCGAAGAAGGGACCACCGTCCAGTTGACTCTGCGAAGCGGTCGGGAGCTGGCGCGTTCTTTAAGCCTGCGACGTTCACGGGCCCATTATCAGTCGGTGCTGCAGCAGAGGGTTGCAGGGGGACTGCTGCTCGAAATTACCCGATTTACCCAGGATACAGCCCAGCAGCTTGAGCAGGTCCTGCAACAGCTGGATCCAGCCATCCCTGTGGTCCTTGATTTGCGAGGAAACCAGGGGGGAAGCCTGGTCAATGCCAGGCGCTGTGCGGATTTTTTTGTGGCCAGGGGGCGGGTGCTTTTCTGCCTTCGAGGGCGGCAGGGAGAAAAATTGATTGTCGCTGACCGGGATCCCCTGGTGGAAAATCCCGTAATTCTCCTGCAGGATGCTGCCACCGCAAGCGCTGCTGAGGCATTTATCCTCGCCCTTAAATCCAATCATCGAGCCCGCTCAGCTGGGACTCGGAGCTACGGCAAAGGGCTTGCCCAGCGTTTTCTCCCCCTGGCTGATGGATCGGCCCTGCGCCTGACCTATGCGGAGATTCTCGCTGCCGATGGAGCAAGCTACCACGGCCGGGGGCTTGAACCGGATCTGGAGCTGGAAAAATCACTTATGAATGCTGATTTTCATCAGGAAAGAGCAATGAACAGCCTGCTCGCGCATGTGCAGGCGAAGGATAATTGACACTGGAGGGAAGTCTATGCACAAAATACGAGTAAAGCGGGCTTTGGGCCTGCTGCTGTCTGCGGCGGTTGCGATGAGCGGGCTGGGTTGGTCCGCCGCGGCCTCTGCTGGCGAAAAACGTCAGCCCATGAAAATTGAAGGCAAGCAGTCTTTGCCGCTTCGGGTCTTATCCCGTGCCTTTTCGACCATCTACAAAGGACCTGGCAAGGAAAACGGTACGGTGATGGAAAATGTGCCTGCCTTTCAAACCTACTTTGTCTACCAGAAAAAAGGGGGGCAATCTGATCTGGATACCCAGATCTGGTATGAGGTTGGTTCTGATAACCGGGGCACGATCCTTGGTTGGATGTCATCAGACGATGCCTTTGAGTGGAAGCAGACCATGTGTCTCTCCTACACGCACCCTGAGGGGCGCTATCCGGTGCTGATGTTTGATCACCAGGCAGAGTTGAAAAAATTGACCGCTATGGCGCCGGAACAGCGTCAGGCCGCAGTCGAAGAGTATTATCTTAATATTGCCATGGGCGATGTGCCCCCGGATTTTCCCATTGTCACGGTAGAGCCCAAAAAGGCGGTGGATATCACCAAAGAGTTCTACCTGCTGCCGATCCTCCAGTTTGAAGAGATCGAGCTGGATAACCGGGAAGCACGGCTGTTGAAGCTGGCCGCGGTTACAGCTGAGGAAGCTGATGCGCGGACAAGCTCTGATATTCGCAAGAATAAAGAATACCTGCACAAGGCGGTTCAGGAAAAGAATGCAGTCGATGCCAAGACCCTGGACAAGCTCGCCGTTGATATTGTCTGGGTTATGGATACCACCAACTCGATGATGCCCTATATCAATGAAACCATGAAGGTGGTGCAGGATGCCTCCAAAAAGATTTCAGCCAATGCGGAACTGGCAAAAGCCGTTCGTTTTGGTATCTGGGGCTATCGCGACTCCATGGAGATCCCCGATATTGGCTACAACGTCAAAAATTACACCCCCGAGATGCAGAATATTGAGCAGTTCACCTCCACGCTTAAAACCGTCGATGTAACCAAGGTAGGTTCGCAGGGCTATGCTGAAGACGTTTATTCCGGTGTGAACGGGGCGGTGGATAAAACCTCCTGGACTCCCAACGCGCTGCGTTTTGTGATCCTGGTTGGAGATGCGCCCGCCCATGAGTTGGGCCATAAATGGAACAGTTCGGGACAGAGTGCAACAACGCTTCGTAATCTTGCCAATGATCGCAATATTACCTTACTGACCATCCATATCAAAGATCCCGATCCTCGCGCCGAAGAGTATCACTACACGGCTGAAGATCAGTTCATGACCCTCTCCACCAACCGTGGTGTCGCAGGGGAGCCTGCCTACTTTGCCACCTCATCAAAGAACCTGGCCGGATTTGAAGAGATGACCAAAATGGTCACTGGTTCCATCATTGGCCTCCTGGAAAAGGTCGGCGAGGAAAAAGAAAAGATGGTCGCTGCGGCCAAAGCACCTGCACCCGCAATAGCTGCCAAGGGGCCAGGCCAGGCCACAGCGGCAACGTCAGCTACCACCGGGCCTATTTCGGATTTCGATGTCCCTGAATCAGGTCTCAAAATGGATCTCTTTGCAGAGAACCAGCTGACAGGCGACGATGAGGAGGCTGATGAGCAGCGTGAAAACCAGAGTAAAACCGATGCAGCCCTCAAGGCTGCCTTTGTCCAGTGGATTGGATCCCAGACAGGCGCCCAGGCTCCGCGTGATGTGGTCGCCTGGGTCACGGATAAGGATCTGCTCACCACCGATATTCAGGCCCTGGAGGTTCGCCTCTTGATTAACAAGCAGCAGCTGGATTCACTGCGGGAAACCCTCAAAACTATTCTGGCTGCAGGACGGAAAGGGCAGATAAGCGGAGAGGATTTTTTCTCCTCACTGCAGGCTGCCGCAGCCACCACCGCCCGTGACCCGGAAATGATTAAACGTGCCAAGTCCCTGGCACAATCCGGGCTTGTGCCTGAATTCCTGGTGGGCTTGCCGTACACCAGTCGGATTATGGATATGACCAATGAGCTTTGGTCCAGCTGGTCAGTGGATGAGCAAGATATGTTTCTTGCCGATCTCGAGGCCCGCATCATGGCCTATGAGACCATCCATGACGGTCCCGAAGGCTGGGTGCAGCTGAATAAATCCGACGAACCCGGTGATTATGTCTATCCCATTAGCCTGGAGCTCTTGCCCTAAGCGCTATGGGAACGCATGTTTATGCACTGCGTGATGTGGTCAAAACCCGCAGCAAGGGAGGTGTCTCCTTCACGCTGCGGGTTCCTGAACTCGATATTCACAAAGGTGAGTTCTGTTCGGTGGTTGGTCCCTCGGGTTGTGGCAAGTCTACCTTGCTTGATATGCTGGCCCTGGTGCTGGCGCCAACCCAGGTTGGTCGTTTTCGCCTTACTGTACCGAGTCTGAGTGGTGTGGAAGAGTGCGATATCTATGGTCTGCCTGAAAATAAGGCTGCCCGCATACGCCGTAGTAACATTGGCTATGTTCTTCAAAGTGGTGGTCTGCTCTCTTTTCTCACGGTACGGGAAAATATCCTCCTGACCGCTCAGATCAGCCGTATGCCGGTGGAGAATGATGCCTTTGAGCAGTTGGTGGAGACCCTGGGGCTTTTTGATCAGTTGGAGAAAAAACCGCAATACCTTTCCGGTGGACAACGGCAGCGGGTGGCGGTGGCCCGGGCGTTGATCCATCGTCCCAAAATCATCCTGGCGGACGAGCCAACGGCCGCTGTAGATTATCCGACGGCACTTGATATTCGTGACGAGCTCCAGAGTCTTGCCCGTCAGATGGGCGCGGCTGTAATTATGGTCACCCATGATCGTTCCCTGGTGGAGGAGGTTGCGGATCTTCAGGTTAACTTCAGCCTTGAGAGAATTACCCGTAATGAGGTGGAAGCCACCACCTTCCTCACCCAGAGGGAGGTCTGCCCATGATCCTCAAGCTTGCCTATAAGGATGTCCTCCATGATCGCCTGCTCAGTATCTGCCTGGTACTGGCCATTGCCTCGATTATTGCCCCCTTACTCATTTTGTTTGGTTTGCAGTTTGGGACCATCGAGACGCTGCGCAGCCGCCTGGTTGAAGATCCTCAAAATCGGGAAATTCGGCCAATGACCTCCAAAACGTTTAATCGCGACTGGTTTGACCAGCTGCAACAGCGTTTACCTCAGGTGCAGTTTGTCGTGCCCATGACCCGGCAGATCTCTTCTTCAGTCGTTGCCGCCAACAAAACAGCCGGACTCCAGGAGTCATTGTCGCTGATGGCCACCGCAGCTGGTGATCCGCTGTTGCTGGAAAATAATGCTTCAATCCCCGGTGCAACAGGCTGTGTTCTGACAACTGCGGCCGCGCAGGCGCTGGAACTCACCGTCGGAGACACCCTGGAGTTGACCGCCCAGCGTATCATTGGTGGTCAATATGAGTATGGGCGCTTTACCGTGCGCTTGGTTGGTGTTCTTGATGAACGTGCCTCCGGCTTGAAGACCGCCTATGTCCCCCTCTCGGTGATCGAGGCCGTGGAGGATTTTAAAGATGGTCGTGCTGTGCCTGCTTTTGGCTGGAAAGGCGAGTTGCCCCTTGCCTACCCGGTCTATGAAGGGGCTGTGGTCATGGTGCCAGAGACCCTCTCTAAACTGGATGAGGTCCTGCTTATCAACAACACCGGTTTTTCTCAGGTGAAGCCTCTCTCCCCCCAGGAAGCGTTGCAACTGCTGGGTTCTCCTCTACAAAAAGCGCACGCTTATTTGTTAACGGTTAAACATCGCTATGTCACTGAGACTAACCTGAGGGCGGTGAGCAATAAACTGCGGGGCAGGGGAGCCGAGGTGCTTCCCTGGATTCAACCTCTTCCTGTGCAGTTGGTAAGGGGGAAGGGGGAAGTCCATCAGCTTGAGCTTTCGGTAGCACCCGATGGAGTGGCTGCCGTTGCAGCCAGCAAAACAGCTCAGACCGTTGGCAGGCTGTATGTCTCGGAGCAGATGGCCATTGATGCGGGACCGGCGAAGCTGCGTCTCTCGCTTGAGGGGCGCGTGCTTGAAGTTCCGGTGATGGTTGAAAAACAGGCGATTGCACTTGGCCAGGCACAGGCCCCGGCCGCGTTTGCCGGTGCGCTTGACCTACTTCGTTACCGGAATCTGCGGTACAACCCGGAGAGTGGTGCTCTTTTGCTTTCCCGGCAGGGATATGCCGGTTTTCGGCTCTACACCACAAGTATCGATGCGGTGGACACCGTCCAGTCTGCACTGGAATCAGAAGGGATTGCGGTGAATACCGAACGACAGCGAATTGCTGAGGTGCGACAGCTTGATCATTACACCTCACTTATTTTCTGGCTTATTGCCTCCGTTGGGGTCGTCGGTGGCATTTCAGCCCTGACAGCAAGTCTGTATGCCTCTGTGGAGCGGAAGAAAAAAGAACTCAATGTCCTCCGGCTGTTGGGGCTGTTAAAAAAAGAACTGGTGCTTTTTCCCATTGCCCAGGGATTGCTGCTTTCCAGTGGTGCACTCGTGCTCTCAGTGGCTATCTTTGCTGCCGTGGCTCAGGTGATTAATCAGCTGTTTCAGGCGCAGCTGCGAAGCGCTGAGTCATTGTGTAGCCTTTCGTCGGTC
The DNA here is from genome assembly GCF_963664075.1 of uncultured Desulfobulbus sp. Lineage (NCBI taxonomy): Bacteria > Pseudomonadati > Thermodesulfobacteriota > Desulfobulbia > Desulfobulbales > Desulfobulbaceae > Desulfobulbus > uncultured Desulfobulbus sp. The sequence continues at coordinate 3,383,245 of NZ_OY760916.1, read as the reverse complement.
CATTTTCTCCTCCTGGTGGCAGGTGTCTGGAGTTTGAGCATCATTGCCGCCACCTTTGCTGCACTGCGGGCAACTCGTCTGGACCCTGCAGAAGCCCTGCGTGACGAATAAGAGGGAGATCTTAAAAGAGTAGAAAGAGGAATGAATGAGGACAAGGGGTTTTTTTGTAAAGATCTATTGGGCGTGGTTTCTTTGACCTCTTTGTTGGCAACGGCCCAATGGATTTTTATAGAGTACGGTTGGTAGGCGTTTGGAAATAAAAGCGTCGGTTGAACGGTCCCCGGATGGGATCGTCTTTGAGACTATTACTGAAGCGAGGGAGTATGGACAAAACGTGGCAACAAACAACAGGGCAAAGGATTGGCCTGCACAGAAGGATTTTGACAGTCCTGGTGTGTTCGGTCTTCTGTAGTCTGCTATTTTTGGGTGCAGCCCAGGTGCAGGCAGTCGAGCAGGCGGGAGACTCTGCAGCCATTGCTCGCAAGCTGCAACTGGAAGGTGCAAAGTTGCAGCTGCAGGGCGATCTTGCGGGTGCTGTTGCGAAATATCGTGAAAGCGTGGCATTGAAACCCAATCCGAAGTTGGAGGGATTGCTTGAACGGCTGGAGCCGAAGGTACAGGCGAAAAAGGAGGATGCTGGCCAGACTGCAGCGACGCCTGCAACCGCTCCGCCTGTGGAGTTGTCGCCATCTTCTGCCAAAGCTGAACCTCCAGCTGAGCAGGCGCCACCCGTGCAGGTGCTGACACCTCCCGAGGTTGAGATTCCACCGATTGCTGTAGTCCCTCCTGTGGTCCCTAGAATACCAGCAGGCCCGGAGGACGAGCTGATTTATGCCTTCACTGACTGGTTTATTGACCTTTTTCCCGCAGAGGACCCTGATGCCAATTTCAGCCTGCAGACCAACCGCCAGTACACTATTACTCGGGTTGGTGATGAGTTTGAGGTAGTTCTGGCCCCTTTCACCCTGCTTATCGACAAGCACGATACGCTGGCATTTGGACCGCTAACCTTTCGCTTCCGCCCCCAGAGTGGAGATCTGCTTGCCGTGCGTATGCAGCTTGCCGATTCTGCACCCATCACTAACCATGGTAAACAGGAGGCTCTGTTGACCATCGGATCACAGAACCTTTCGGGCTTGTGGAATCGGCAGTTGAAAAATTTTGATGCTTTTGACCTGACTTTGGCCGATCTTGCCATCGAGGATGTGGATAAAACTGGGCGTCTCTCTTTGGGAGAGTTGGTTGCCAAAGGTGGAAGAAACGAGCAAGAAAACGGTGACTGGACCGAAGATTTCCATGGCGCACTCAAGCAGCTGGCCTTTGTGGAGAGAAAAGCCAACTTTGGCATCGATTCCATAGAGGGCCAAGTCGTTGCCCGTGGTACCAATGCCAAGCGGTTTCTCGAGCTGCGCACCAGCATGCAAAAGGTCCTGGGACGGTTGGATGAGCTGAGCATGGAAGAAGTTAAACCGCTGATGAGTGATATTGATGAATACATGCAGCTGTTTAACGGCTATACCAGCAGCGGTGAGCTGAAAAATTTTCATCTTTCCTCACGGGATGGAGTTGCTACTCTGGCGTCGATCACCATGAGTGGTGGTGTGGAAAAAGAACCGACCACGGGGAAATTTATCTACTCCTCCGATGGGCAGTTCAACGACTTTACTTTTAACGAAAACAGTTCCGGTAAAAATCAGAATCCCGTCTCCGTTGTTCTGCATAAGATTGCCATGAAAGGCAATGGGGCGATGGACGCGTTGCCGCCGAATCTCTTTGCCGAGATTTTTGCCGGTGTTGAAGAATACCAGAAACTTGATCCAAAAGAGGCAGACGCATTTGCAGCACAAAAAGGCTATGCCATAGGTAAAAAAATTCTGGCATTGTTTGAGCGTTATGCGGGCGAAGTCAGCGTTCACGAACTGTTGGTTGCAAACGCGCTTCCCACCCCTATCAGCCTGGATAAGGCTACCGTTGGCGTAGGTTTTGATACGGGTGACGGTCAAGGGGGCATTATTCATACCCTGGTTGATTTTGCAGGGCTCAAAGGGCTGCCCATGCCCCCAGACAGTGTCCCCGAGGCAGGGCGCGTCAAGCTGGAACTAAGTCATATCCCCAATCTGCTGAATCTGATTACTGATCCAACTCCGCTGAGCCAGGGGAATATGGATGCAATTCAGGGGCAGGTGATGATGAATGGTATGGGGGCCTTGATGCAAAGTGGCCTTATGCTGAATGTCACTGATACCTTTGTTAACTTCCCGGCAACTAAAATCACGCTGGCTTTGCTGGCGAAGGTCAATCCGAATTCCAAATATATGTCGACCGGTACCCTCAACCTGGCTTTGGAGAATCCTGATGAGTTGAAACGGATCCTGCAGACCTACAGCAAGGATCCTGGCATTGAACAGGCTTTTGGCATGTTGACCGCACTGGCCAATCGGACCCAGGAGGGCGGGAAGACTGTTGATCGAATCGATGCCGAGATGGATCCCCAAGGAAAAGTGATCATCAACCAAAAAGACGTGACCCCCATGTTCTTTCCTGAAGCAGCCGAAGCCGGTCAGGGGGGAACTCCTGCACCCTAAAAATCTCTGAATAAGAAATATTTTTTATTTTTTTAAGATGTCAAAAAAATGGCTGTATCGCTTCGGTGATACAGCCAATTTTTTTACGCGTCTCGCCTCCTACCTTGCCAATTTATCGCGCTTGCCAGTCTTTTTTCGAGAAGCCTCTCCACCTTATTCCCCTTTGTTTTGATTGTGTTTCAATGTGATGAATTTCAGTTTTGTAAATGAAGGGTCTTGTTTGTTATCTTTTTGTTTTTGTGATGTTATATGGAAATTTATCCCCGGGGGCAATAGGGCCTGGATCTGCCCTATTTTTCCGTGTTTTTCCTTGACTCCCTTATGGGGTTCGTATACTAATTGTTACTAGGTGGTGTAAAGTGGTGTTTAGGGGAAAAAGATGGGTTAATCGTCACGCAGGTGGCGGATAGTGGTTGAAGAGGTAGCGTGCAACGATTTCGGAGTCACTCGGATCATAGTCTTGACCCAAAGGGACGCTTGAATATTCCTGCACGATTCCGTGAAGTGCTCAAAGAGCAGTACGGCTCTGAAATGTTGGTTGTCACCCACTGGAAAGAATGCCTCCGTGTGTATCCCATGGCCGAATGGCTCTCCATTGAGGAAACCTTACTGGCCAAAGGGAAAAATCAAACGAATTTAGGTCGATTTGTCCGATATATCATTGCCGGTGTTGTCGAATGCTCCCCGGATAAACAAGGACGGGTGTTACTGACTCCAGCGCTGCGATCAAGCGTGAAGCTGCAAAAAGAAGTCGTTGTTGTCGGTATGCTCAATTATTTTGAAATATGGGATAAGGGTGCCTGGGAAGCTGAAACCGAACTTGTCCGAGAAGGCTTCGATGATTACAGCGAAGGACTTTCGGAGCTTGGTATCTAACCCAGAAGACGAGTATGCCGCAAGACCGATACCCAATCCATGTACCTGTTTTACTCAAAGAAGTGCTCGATGGCCTCTTGCCTGCATCAGGTGGCCTTTACGTAGATGGCACTCTTGGGCTTGGTGGGCATTCCGAGGCCATTTTAAGGCACTCTGTCCCGAAGGGACGGGTTGTTGGTTTTGAATGGGACGCAGAGGCCGTGGATGCGGGGCAAAATTTGAGTGGATATGGTGATCGTTTCACCCTGATCCACGCATCCTACGCAGACTTGGTACCAGAGTTACAGCAGCGCGGACTCTATCCGGTGAACGGCTTAACAGCAGATCTCGGCGTTTCTTCGTTGCAGCTTGATCGCGCTGAGCGTGGGTTTAGTTTTCGCATGGACGGTGAGTTGGACATGCGTATGGACCGTAGAAGGCCACTCAGTGCAGCCCAGTTGGTTGCCCAGACCCCAGAAGAACAGCTGGCTGATATTTTTTATCATTACGGTGAGGAGCGTCAAGCCCGTCGTATTGCCAAGTTTATCGTCGATGCCCGTCAGCAGGCGCCCATAACTACCACGGCCCAGCTGGCCGCAATTGTGGCAGATGCCGTTCCCCGGCGATTTCATCCACCCAAAATTCATGTAGCAACCAAGGTCTTCCAGGCATTACGCATTGCTGTAAATGGTGAGCTTGACAATGTAACCCAGCTTTTAAACTCGGCCCCAGAGATTCTGGCTAGGGGGGCTCGGGTCGCAATTATCACCTTTCACTCATTGGAAGATCGGATTGTTAAACAAATTTTTCAAAAAAATCCGGCCTATAAAGTTATAACTAAGCGGCCGGTAGAACCGACAACTGAAGAGATGGCGCACAACCCCCGTTCCCGGAGCGCAAAGCTTCGGGTCGCGGAGCGGGTGTAAGTGTGAACAGAAGAGATCAGGTGGCGAAGGAGGCAATCATGGTACCAAACGTAGGTGTGCGAACATATAGGCCACGGCAGATGGGAACGTTTCAAGGAACCCGACGAATGAAAAGGCGTACCTCTTTGCACCTGTCACAAACTGTCCGAATGTTTCTCGCTATCAGTTGTCTGGCGGCCTTGGTGGCCGGATTGTTAGTCACGCAGTATTTCTATGGTCAGATGATGGAAATGCGCGCTCAGGCAGAGCAAATGCGAAATCTCCATACCCAAATGACAAGTACCCACATAGGACTGGTTGAGCGTCAGGAGTTGTTGAGCTCGAAAGAGCATATTGTTGCGGTTGCCTCCGTACGGCTGAATCTTTTTGAGCCGTGTGCAGGACAGGTGCGACGGATGTAGGACCGCAATGGTTAGAACTCGACGAACCAAAAAAAATAAACGACGGTGGTTCTTTCCATTCGCAGCCATTTTGCTGACGGCGGCTGGAGCCATTCTGTATAGATGCCCCCATTCCCTCCAGGATATCGGCAGAAGTGTACAGTCTGCTGTCGGCAAAATTACGTCATTTTCAGCGGGCCCAGAGCCCGCTGAACCTGTTTTAAGAGGCACCATCTACGATAGCAATCTGCGCGAGCTGGCGGTTTCTTATAAACTCTACTCGGTCTTTGCCAATCCGGTGGAAATGGCTGAGCGTGATCAGGTCGCTCAAAGTCTGGCTCCACTGATAGGGCAAGATGTCGTCGAGTTACAGACCCGCCTCCAGGCAGCGCCCTATTCAACGATGCTGGCCACAAACCTCGATGAAGAACAGGCCCAAGCCATCAAAGCCCTTCACCTTGCAGGCATAACCTGTAAGGCGGATAGGGTACGGTTTTATCCTGGGCACACCGCTGCTTCCCATGTCCTTGGGTTCATGGGAGAGGGGGTTGGTCTTTCAGGTATTGAAGGTAAGTATGACACTGTTTTGCAGGGTGTCTTTCGAAAAAGCAATATTCCAGATATTGATTTTCAGGGAAGAGATCATCTCGGAGAGAACGGGGCAGATCTTGTGCTGACTTTGGATGCTGAGCTGCAAAAGATGCTTGAAAGCCGTTTTCGTGAATATTTAAGCGTCAATGGTGCAGAAAAAGGGATGGGGCTTGTTCTTGAGCCCAAGACGGGCCGTATCCTGGCGTTGATGAATCAACCAGCGTTCGATCCCAATTACTTCTGGAAAGCCAGCGAAAAGAACAGGGTAAATCGCATTTATAATCACCAGCTGGAGCGGGATCTGATTCGTCCTGTTGTGGCCCGAGCCGCAGCCATCGAGCGACAGGGGCTCGACGGGACTAAAGTCCTCCCTCCCACCGTAGCTGCACCGGATTATGGCTTTTCCGAGAAGGAACTTGAAGGGTTTGAGCAGCAGATTGAACTCAACGGTGCCGTTGTTGGTAACTGGACCTCGGAAGGGACCGAAGAACAGCTCCAGAGCAAATCCTCTGAGGTCACTGGGGTCCAGGTTGGTGTCACCCTGGCAAGTCTTGCCAATGGCGGCTGGCGGATTATCCCCTATATGGTTGATTCGGTGTATGACCATGCCACAGCTGTCCGATACGGGCGTAGCCCCGATGCCACGGACAAACAGTATGTGCTCGCGCCGGCTTTGGGAATCCAGATTCGTCGAGAACTATTCACTACCTGGAAACGACAAAAAAATAATGGAGTTATCTTTACTGGGAAGGAGTTACAGATTCATCCTGAGGGACAGTTTTCCGAGTACTCCATGCAGAATCTTTTTGTCGCCCTTACCCCAGCCGAGCAGCCAAAGTATTTATTGCTGATTGCCACTGAAAAGGATCATCTGCTCCCTGATCCCCCAAGTACGAGAAGCGGGCGAATCAGCCTGGAAAAACTGGGGCGTGGCCTCCTTGCTGATATTGTTCAGCGCAAAGGGAGCCCGCTAGTTGCTCAGGTACCACCGGTAAAGAGCCCGGAAAATTTGCGTCAGTTTTTTATCAGCAAACGTTTGAGCTTGAAGACGTTTCCCCAAAAATCAGCTGCTCCCGTTGGGGTGATGCCCCAAATGCATGGAATGAGTCTGCGTAAAGGGCTGCAACAGATAAATAAACTGAGATTGAAAGTACGGATTAATGGCAGTGGACGCATTGTGGCCCAATACCCCCTGGCTGGCCAGCCACTGCTTGGTATCAAGGAGTGCGTTGTCACTCTGGAATCTCGATAGAGAAGAGTCCATGCGAAACCTGGAAACATTATTACAAACGGTTACCCCTTTTGAGGTCCGTGGACTCTCACCAGAATCGGTGCGCCAGCCGGTGAGCTCTATTGTACTTGACTCAAGACAGGTTGAAGAGGGGTGTCTTTTCGTTGCCATTCCGGGGGTGAAAATGGATGGCCGCAACTATATTGGCGATGCCCTGAAGCGCGGTTGTGTGGCCGTCGTTGTCGAGGATATTACCGGCCTTGATGATCCTGATATGCCCCTGATCCTGGTTGCGGATGCCCATCAGGCCCTGGGAGAACTCGCGGCGGCATTTTATGAGTATCCCGCAAATGATCTCCAACTTATCGGTATAACCGGAACCAATGGGAAAACAACAACCTCATGGTTGATCGAAGGCATGCTCCTGACCGCTGGCGGACGGCCCGGTGTGATCGGGACGGTCAATTATCGCTACCATGGTCGTGACGGGCTGCGGATCATTCAGGATGCACCGTTGACCACCCCCGATGCCATCACCCTGCAACGGCTGCTGCGGACCATGGTCGATGACGGGGTCACCCATGTGGTTATGGAGATTTCCTCCCACGCCCTGGAACAAAACCGCATTGGTGCTTTGCGTTTTGATGTGGCCCTTTTTACCAATCTCAGTCGTGATCATCTGGATTACCATAAGAGCATGGACGCCTATTTTGCAGCCAAGAAACGGCTGTTCAGCCGCCATCTCAAAGAAAACGGTATCGCGGTGATCGTCACCGGTCCCCATGCCGAAGGGCGAGACTGGGGCAGGGAACTCAAAAGTGAGCTGGACTCCATCGCCACTCTCACCTGTGGCCTGGCGGCGGGGGCCGAAATCAACGCCCAGGCCTGCGCCCAGACAGTCGATGGATTTCGCTGCGAGCTCGACCTGCAGGGGGAAAAGGCCGAGTTTACCTCCCCCTTGACGGGCAGCTACAATATTCTCAACGTGCTCGCCAGCGCCGGTGTCGGTATGGGGCTTGGCATTCCAACCGCAAGCATTCGCACCGGACTTGCACAGGTGCAGCGGGTTCCCGGTCGTCTGGAGCGGGTACGCCTGCCCAGCGCAGGTATTGAGGGGGGCCCCTCCATCTTTGTTGACTATGCCCATACCCCCGATGCCCTGGAAAATGTCCTTCAGACCTTGAAAGCTTTGGCTCCAGGCCGTTTGATCTGTCTCTTTGGCTGTGGTGGCGATCGTGATCGCGGTAAGCGGCCCCTGATGGGTGAGGTCGCAGCACAGTATGCTGATGTTGTTCTCGTCACCTCGGATAATCCCCGCACCGAGGATGCCGATGCGATCATCGATGAGATTATTCCCGGGGTGATCCGCAGCGGCAAACCAGAAATAGCGGCCGCGGAACTATTAACTGGTCGGGTACGTTCTCAAGGATATGCTCGTATTACCAGTCGGCATGAGGCCATTTGCAAAGCCTGTAGCCTGGCCGGAGCGACGGATTCCATCCTCATTGCCGGCAAAGGGCATGAAGATTATCAGATCATCGGCACCACGAAGTATTTTTTTGATGATACCCATGAGGCGATAAACGGGCTCGTTGCCTGGAATAGTCGCCACCTCCTTGCCGCCACCGGTGGCAGGCTGCTCTCTGGTGAGCAATTGGATCTATTTGGTCAGATTTCCACCGATTCACGTACCATCGGGCAAAACGACATCTTTGTTGCGCTCAGAGGCGAGGCCTTTGACGGCCACGCTTATATCGATACGGCCATAGCCGCTGGGGCCAAAGCGGTTATCGGTGAGCAGATACCCAAAGGGCTGGCACAGGATGTGCTCAGAATAGAGGTGCCCGATAGCCTGAAGGCCCTGGGAGCATTGGCCGGTTACCGGAGGCGTCTTCTGGGCCCCAAGGTGCGTGTGGTTGCCATCACCGGGAGTTCAGGGAAAACTTCAGTCAAAGAGATGGTCGCTGCCATCTTTACTCTGGCCACCGGGACAACCCGAAGCGGGGGAGATCCTGTACTGAAAACCCAGGGGAATTTTAACAATCTTGTGGGGTTACCTCTTTCACTGTTACCTCTTGCATACGGGCATGAGTTTGCGGTGCTTGAAATGGGGATGAATGCTCCTGGGGAGATCTCTCGTCTGGCCCGCATTGCTGATCCTGATATCGGTTGTATCAACAACGTCCATCCGGCACACCTGCAGGGGCTTGGCAGCGTGGAGGGCGTGGCAAGTGCTAAAGGCGAACTTTTTGCCGAAATGCGGCATGATGCCATACGGATTGTCAATTTTGATGATCGGCTTGTTCGTGAGCAGGCGAAAAAATTCGGTGGCAAACAGATTGGTTTTGCTGTAAGTCCATCCGGCCGAAAACTCGGGCCTCTGGTTCAGGTCACCCAGGTGGAAAACCTCGGCGAGGAGGGAATGCGTTTTGTCCTTCATGTCGGTGATTGGCAACAGCGAATTCTGGTGCCGGTTTTAGGTGAACACAGTGTGAGTAACTGCGCAGCAGCAGCAGCCATTGCCCATGCTGCCGGTATTCCACCGGAGAGTATAGCGACCGGGCTTGCAAACTACCATCCCGCTGTAGATAAACGGTTGGCGGTGAGTGCTTTTGCAAACGGGGTCAAGGTGGTCAATGATGCCTACAACGCCAATCCGGCCTCCATGGCAGCTGGTTTGCGGACAGTGCGCACATTCGGGTCGTCCAATAGTCGACATATCGCGGCCCTGGGAGACATGCTTGAGCTTGGCGAGACCGCGCAAGAACTGCACGCCAATATAGGGACGCTGGTGGCGGAACTGGGGTATGCTGCGCTTGCGGTTATGGGGGAGCATGGCCAGGTTGTGGCCAAGGCGGCTATTGTCGCTGGTATGCGACCGGAAAGCGTCAACGTGTTTGCCGATCACCAAACCATGGCCCGGTGGCTTACGGGGCTGATGGAGCAGGCCCACTACGGCGCAGGGGACTGGCTTTTTATTAAAGGATCTCGCGGCATGCGTATGGAACGTTTGCTGGAGAACCTGGAACAACACCAACTGTAACGGAACTATGTTTTATCTTTTTCTCTATCCTTTTCATACTGAGCTGGGTTGGCTCAATGTTTTCCGTTACATCACCTTTCGTTCGATCGGCTGTGCGGTCACCGCCTTTTTACTCGTGGTGCTCTTAGGACCCTATTTTATCGCCTGGCTCCAGAAAAAGCATTTTGGCCAGGTGATCCGTGACGATGGCCCAGAATCCCACTTTTCCAAAAAAGGCGTGCCCACCATGGGGGGACTGCTCATCCTCGGGGCAATGACCGGAGCATCGCTCCTCTGGACAGATCTCACCAGCGGCCTGGTCTGGCTTTTGATCGCGATCAGTCTCTTTTTTGGCTTCATTGGTTCCATGGATGATATCAAAAAGATCCGCAAGGGCAATTCCCGAGGGCTGACAGCACGTGAAAAACTGATTTTGCAGGTTTTCGGTGCCCTGGTCGTGGGGGTTTTTCTGGTTCTGGCGCCCGGCTATGACGGTGTGCTCAGTCTGCCCTTTTTTAAATCGTTCCATCCGGATCTGGGCTGGCTTTATGTTCCCTTTGCGGTGGTGGTCATTGTCGGAGCTTCCAATGCGGTGAACCTGACTGATGGCCTGGATGGGCTGGCCGCAGGCCCCATTGTTATCACGGCCTCAACCTATCTCATTTTTTCGTATGTGGCGGGTAATGCCGTGGTGGCCAGTTACCTGCAGATTCCCTTTGTTCCAGGGGCTGGTGAGGTCACCATTTACTGTGCATCCATTGTCGGGGCCTGCCTGGGCTTTCTCTGGTTCAACTGCTACCCCGCAGAGATCTTCATGGGCGATGTGGGCTCCCTTTCTCTAGGGGGGACCCTGGGGGTGATTTCAGTTATCACCAAGCAGGAATTTTTGCTCGTTATTGTCGGCGGAATATTTGTGATGGAAGCCCTCTCGGTTATTTTGCAGGTGGGGTATTTCAAGATGACCGGCGGCAAACGAATTTTTCTTATGGCGCCCTTTCATCACCATTTTGAAAAAAAAGGCTGGCTTGAACCCAAGGTTGTGGTCCGTTTCTGGATCATCTCCATCATCCTTGGTCTGATTGCCCTGGCAACCCTGAAACTGCGATGATGATGCAACTCAGCTCTCAAACAACCGCCGTCATTATTGGCCTGGGAACGGCAGGCATGGCAACCCTGCGCGACCTCTTGCGGCAGGGCGTGCGGGTGAAGGTTTCTGATCAACGCCCCCTTGAGGCCCTTGATGGGCCAACGCTTGCCTTTTTGCACGAGAACCAGGTGGAGCTGGAGACCGGTGGGCATACGTTCTCCTTTATCGAAGGGGCTGATCTGGTGGTCCCTGGCCCTGGTGTTCCCCTGGAACTGCCGGTGCTTGAAGCTGCCCGAGAGCAAAACATTCCGCTCTCTGGAGAGTTGGCCCTGGCTGCCGGTCGTTTTCCGGTGCCGGTGATTGCGGTAACGGGATCAAATGGGAAGACCACTGTCACCAGTTTGATCGGGGCGCTGTTGCAGGCCTCGGGGAAGCATCCCTTTGTTGGCGGTAATATCGGCACGCCTTTGCTCGATTTTTTTGAAAATCCAGATCGCTACGATTGTGTAGTCCTGGAACTCTCCAGCTTTCAGCTTGATCTGGCGGGGATGTTTCGACCCAATATAGGGCTGCTTTTAAATATCACACCAGATCACATTGATCGCCACGGCTCCCTTGCCGCGTATGCGGGGGCTAAACAGAAATTGTTTGCCCATCAGGTGGCCGGTGATCTGGCGGTGCTGGGGGGGGATGATTCTGCTGTTTTGGCCACTTCTGTTGCTCTCGGTGTACCGGCCTTGAGCTTTGGACATGGCGAACACTGTGCGGCGCGCATAGAAGCGGGCAAAATTGTCGTCGTCGCGACCTTTGGTGAAGTTGAATCTGTTGAGTATCCCCTGGGGCAGACCAAACTTGCCTCCTCGGTCAATCAGCTGAATGCCGCAGCAGCTGTACTCGCCGCCACCTTGGCTGGTTGTGATCAGGCGGGTATTGCCCGTGGGCTTGCAGAATTTCAGCCCCCTCCCCATCGAATGGCCGAGGTCGCAACCGTTGATGGTGTTCGTTTTATCAATGATTCCAAGGCAACCAACATCGGGGCTCTGGAAGCAGCCCTTGGTGGTTGCGAGGAACCCGTGGTGCTGATCGCCGGTGGCCGTGACAAGAAAAGTGACTTTACCCTGCTGCGTGATGTTGTTGGCCGGCGGGTGAAGAACTTGATTCTCCTTGGTGAGGCGGCTGAGCTGCTGGAAGCAGCCCTTGGTGATGTCACCACGACCAGAGTGGTTGCAAGCATGGAGGAGGCTGTTGCCGAGGCTTTTAACGCGGCCTCTCCAGGGGATTTGGTACTTCTTGCTCCTGGCTGTGCCAGCTTTGATATGTTTTCTGGTTATGCCCAGCGCGGAGAAGTGTTTGTCCGGGCAGTCGAGGCTCTTAAAGCAGGAAAAAATCAGCTTTAAGGTGAAAAATATGCGATGCATGTGCTGCGTTTGTCAACGGATACAGGAAAAAAGAGCCTGGCGTTACGTGCCGGTCAAAGATGAGGAGCAGTTCACCCATGGGTACTGTCCCGAATGTTTTCAGCAAGTCATGCGTGAGTTGCAGGCCCTGGTTGGCCTGAAATATTCCAAGGCATCTCAAAGAAGCAAGGGCAAACAAACACAGACCAAACGAGGTTTGAGTCAGGGGGGCGCATGCGCTTAATTGTTGCCGGTGGGGGGACTGGTGGCCATCTTTTTCCAGGTATTGCCGTGGCGACGGCCATGCGAAAGCGTGTTCCCGGGACCCAGGTGCGTTTCATCGGAACCTCCCGACTGCTTGATCAGCAAACGCTCTCCGGTCTTGGCTTTGAACTGGCTGCGCTTGAATGTGGCGGTGTCAAAGGGCTCGGCCTGACGACCAGACTGCGCAACCTGTTGCAACTGCCTCGGGCTGTCTTGACTGCACGGGGCATGCTGCGATCTTTTCGCCCTGATTTGGTTTTCGGTGTGGGGGGCTATGTCACCGGTCCTGTTTTATTGGCTGCGCGTAGTTTGGGGATTCCCATCGCCATCCACGAGCAAAATTCTGTCCCGGGAATGGCCAATCGTCTGGCCGGGTATCTGGCGGATCGGGTTTTTATATCACTTCCCTGTGAGCCTGAGTTCGCACCCTACAAAACGCTCCAGACCGGCAATCCGGTGCGCGATGCCATTCTGACCGCTGCTCAGCAGGAGCACCATTGCACCTCGGTCCCGACTGTGCTTGTCCTTGGCGGGAGCCAGGGGGCTCACCGGGTAAATATGCTCATGCTTGAAGCCATGGAAATCCTGGTTGGGCAGCAGCAAAAGCTTAACATCATCCATCAGAGTGGCCAGGCAGATGTGCTGGCGGTGCGGGAAGGTTACGCACGCATAGGGCTTCAGGCGGAGGTCTCCGCCTTTATACTTGATATGGCTCAGGTCTATGGCCGGGCTGATCTGGCGGTCTCCCGAGCCGGAGCGACGACCCTGGCTGAGCTTGCTGTGATGGGGGTACCGGCGCTGCTAATTCCTTTTCCCTATGCAGCAGATGACCATCAGACAAAAAATGGCCGCTATTATGAAAATGGTCGTGGTTGCAAGGTACTGCCCGAGGGGGAACTCAGTGGGGAAATTCTTGCCCGGACCATCAGCCAATACTTGCAGAACATGGAAGAGTTACATAATATGTCGGCCAACATGAAGACCATGGCGATGCCGGGGGCTACAAACCGGATCGTGGATGAGTGCTTGCGGCTTGCTGCCCGCAACCATCATTGAGATAGACTGATAAATTCGACAGCAGGCACCTTCATGTATAGGAAAACAAAACATATTCACTTTGTTGGCATCGGCGGCATCGGTATGTCCGGTATCGCTGAGCTCCTTTTGAATCTCGGTTACCGGGTCAGCGGTTCTGATCTGCGCGAAACCGATATCACCCAGCGGTTGCAGGGGTTCGGCGCAACCATTCATCAGGGGCACCGGGCCGAGTGGGTAGAAGGCGCTGATGTGGTCGTGACCTCCACCGCGATCGCCACAGAAAATCCTGAAGTTCGGGCCGCCTTTGAGGCGCATATTCCCGTCATTCAGCGGGCGGAGATGCTTGCCGAGCTGATGCGGCTGAAAAATTACGGTATAGCGGTGGCGGGGAGTCACGGAAAAACCTCCACCACCTCCATGGTGGCCGCGGTCCTGGGGGAAGCAGAGCTTGATCCCACCATTGTTGTTGGCGGCAAGGTGCATGGGCTTGGCAGTAACGCCAAGCTGGGCGCAGGTGAATTTCTTGTTGCCGAGGCCGATGAGAGTGATGGCTCCTTTCTTAAACTCTCTCCGGTCATCGAGGTCGTCACCAATATCGATCTGGAACACCTTGATTACTACCGGGATATAGAACACATAAAAGATATCTTTTTAGACTTTATTGATCGCCTGCCCTTTTACGGGGTGGCGGTGGTCTGTATTGATGATGACAACGTGGCCCAGATTCTGCCGCGCATTCAAAAGCGGATCATGACCTATGGCCTGACTGAACAGGCTGACCTTCAAGCTATCAAGTTAGCCACAGACAACGGAAGTACCTGTTTTACAGTGCGCTACCAGGGCAAAGAACTCGGTGAAATTTGCCTTAACCGTCCAGGAAAACATCTGGTCTACAATTCACTGGCCGCCGTCTGTGTGGGACTTGAACTTGAAATTGCCTTTCCGACGATTGCCAAAGCCCTGGAGCAGTTTGAGGGGGTGCAGCGGAGAATGCAGGTCAAGGGTGAGGTGAACGATATCCTCGTGATCGATGATTACGGTCATCACCCCACAGAAATTCGTGCGACCTTAGCGGCGGTGCGCGAAGGCTATCCCGACCGGCGGGTGGTGGTTGCCTTTCAGCCCCATCGCTACAGTCGGACCCAGGGGCTATTTGCCGAGTTTACGACCGCGTTTCGTCGTGCCGATGTACTGGTGCTCACCGATATCTACCCCGCAGGTGAACAGCCCATCGAGGGCGTGAGCGCCCAGTCTCTTGAGGACGCGATCAAACAGCATGGACAGCGGCAAACGACCTACATTTCCGATCTGGTCAGTAACCCCGAGAACTTGCTGGAACTGCTTCAGCCAGGGGACCTGCTTCTGACCCTGGGGGCGGGGAATATCGTCAAATGTGGTGAAGATATTCTTGCGTTGCTGAGCCCAAAAAAATGAGTATGCAGGACCAACAACGCCAGCAACTGCACAAACTTTGCTCCCAAGTTACCTGGAATGCAGACATGGCAGCCTATTCCACCTTTCGCTCTGGTCATAGGGTCGAGGCCATGGTGGAGGTACGCGGTGAAAACGAGTTGGTAGCGTTGTTACCCTGGCTCTGCAAACAGGGAATTCCCTGGCAGGTCATCGGCGGAGGCTCCAATATTCTTGTGGCCACCCGTGATTATCAGGGAGTGTTTATTCGTCAGCGTGGCCAGGTACGGGATAGTGTGCAGGTTGGCCAGGACGGAGAAACAATCTTGATCCGTGTCCCTGCCGGCTGCAGTCTGGCCGCTCTTGTGGGTTGGTGCAGCAGTAACAGTCTGGCTGGGTTAAGTTTTATGGCTGGGATTCCCGGCTCCGTTGGTGGTGCCCTGCAGATGAATGCCGGCGCCTTTGGGCGGGCAATCGGGGAGCTGGTTGAGTCTCTCCGCTGCGTTCACTCTTCGGGCGAGGTGGTGGAGATTCCCCATGACCGCGTACAGTTTTCTTATCGCTCGACCCTGATTCCCGGTTCAAGCGATGCGGGCGTGATGATCAGCTCCGTGGTGTTGCGGCTTGAACGGGGAGAATCGCAGACTATCAGAAATCATTGCCGCGAAATCATTGCCAAGCGTAAGCAGAAGCAACCCCAGGGCGTAGCTTCTGCCGGTTCATTTTTTAAGAACCCAGCTGGAGATTTTGCCGGTCGCCTGATTGAAAAGGCAGGACTTAAGGGGGTCTGTCTGGGCAAAGCCATGGTGTCGCCAAAGCATGCCAACTTTATCGTTAACATAGGTGGTGCACAGCCTGAGGATATTATCGGGTTAATGGAAAAGGTGCGCAAAACGGTTTTTCAGCAGTGTGGTGTGCTGCTCGAGCCAGAAGTACGGATTTTTTAAAGGGACGTTGTTGGACTGATGGCGATTTATACTCCCCGCCAACCGTCTTCCCGATCTCGGAAAGGCAGTAGGAAAACATCGCTCGGTAAACGAATTACCGCGCTGTTTCCTAGACGTCGTTCTAAGCCGGCCATGCAACGACCGCAGGCGGTCCTGGCTGGTGTTCAGCGCAGTTGGCGCTGGAAACAGATATTGAGCAACCTCCTGGTCAGCACTGTGCTTGTGCTGATCACCATTTTTGTAGCGTGGATGGGAATGAAATGGTTGCTTGGCTCCAATGTTTTTCGTCTTTCTGATATTCGTATTCTCGGTGAAAACAAGGTCAGTGAACGACAGATTCTTGACCTGGCCGGGCTCCAGCAGGGGGGCAACCTCATGGAGTTTGATGCAGGAGCCGCCAAAAAGCGGATTGCCATGCTGCCGTGGATTGAAGCTGTTGAAATTCATACTCGCTGGCCTTCAACCGTTGAGATTGAGGTGAAAGAGTTTGAGCCTTTTGCCTTGGTTAATGTGGAAGAGGGCAGGGGGCGGCATCTGTATTACATGAGTCGTACTGGGATAATGTTTGCAGAGGCTGACCGAGGAGAGGCTCTGGATTATCCGGTGATTACCGGGGTGCAATCCGGCAGAGATGTTCGGGCTGATCGATTTGTTCAGGGCTCCCAGGCGATGCTTGCCCAACAACTTTTAAAAATTGTGGCCAGAGGCAGTACTATTTTGCCGATCCAGGCCATCTCTGAGGTACACCTCGATGAACAGAGGGGAATTATTCTCTATCTCGTTGATCATCCCTTTCCAGTGTACTTTGGAACGGATCGGCTCTACAGGAAATATAATCGGCTGGTGCGGGTGCTTGATCAGCTGTACGTGAAGAAGTTGGTTGATGCAGTTAAAGAAATTCGAATGGATTACATAGATGATAAAGTCTTGGTTACCGGAGCCCAAATTGACGGATGAGGAGTTTGAAGAGCTGGAGCCGCGTGAGCCAGGTGAACTGGTAGCGGGGCTGGATATCGGCACCACCAAAGTCTGCGCTTTGATTGGCGAGGTGTTTGACGATCATGTCGAGATTATAGGTGTAGGCACTGCTGCCTCATCGGGCATGAAAAAAGGTGTGGTCGTGAATATCGAGTCCACGGTTAAGTCCATTCGCCAGGCCGTGGAAACCGCCTCGGACATGGCTGGCTGCGATATCGAGTCGGTCTATGTGGGAATAGCCGGAAACCATATCAAGGGCTTTAATTCGCCAGGCATCATCGCCATCAACAACCAGGAGATCCGCGAGCGCGATATCGAGGCGGTGATTCATGCTGCCCAGACAGTCAAGATCTCCGATAACCAGCAGATAATCCACGTGCTCCCCCAGGAGTACATGGTTGATGATCATGTGGGCATCCAAAACCCATTGGGGATGACCGGTGTTCGTCTGGTCACCAATGTGCATATCGTCACCGCCGATGTCACCGCCCTGCATAATGTGGTCACCAGCTGTAATCGTGCTGGCCTGAATGTCTCTGAGATCGTGCTTGAGTCTGTGGCCTCATCGCTGACCGTGCTCAACAAGGACGAGATGGAGCTTGGCGTTGCCCTGATCGATATCGGTGGCGGAACCACTGATCTGGCAATTTTCTGTAACGGTACCATCAAACATACCTGGGAACTGGCGCTGGGCGGTAACAATTTGACCAGTGATCTCTCCGTTGGTCTGCGCACCCCACTGCAGGAGGCTGAGGAGTTGAAGTATCTCTATGGTGGGGCTTTATCTTCGATGATCAAAGAAAACCATATCATCGAAGTGCCCACGGTGGGAGATCGTAAACCGCGCAAAGTCTCCCAGCGGATTATGGTCGAGATCCTCGAGGCACGGATGGAAGAAATCCTGCAGATGGTCAACAAAAACATCTGCGCCTCAGGGTATCGCAACCGTATCAATGCAGGTATCGTCATCACCGGTGGCACCGCCATGCTCGCCAACATTGTTGAAATGGCTGAGCAGGTGTTCGATCTGCCAGTACGCATTGGTTACCCCCATGGTGTCGCGGGCCGGGTTGAAGAGATCCGTTCGCCACGTTGTACCACCGGAGTCGGTCTGGTGCTGCATGGGAGTAAGGCTCGCAGTTATGTCCCCAAAGAGAGTGGTGGAATGGTCAGCCGATTTAAAAACTGGATGAAAAGCATGGTCTAAGTAAAGCAGACAGGGCAGCTTGGGAGGGCGCTATGCTCCCTCCGGAGCACATGAGGTTTTCGTGAAGAGCTTAAAAAACCACATCTCCTTATAAAAGGTAAAGCAGTATTCCCTTTGGTCCCACAAGGGCGATGGTATATAAAGGATATTAAACAGAAAATGAATTCTGGGGAGAATAACATGCCGTTCAGAATGGCCGAAGAAGAATCCGTGGCAGTGATCAAGGTTATCGGCGTTGGCGGGGGTGGCGGCAATGCCATTAATACCATGGTGGAGAGTCATCTGGCAGGTGTGCAGTTTATCGCCGCCAATACCGACATGCAGGCTTTGGAAAAGTCGCGTGCCGATATTCGCCTGCAGCTTGGACCGGGAATCACCAAAGGAATGGGCGCTGGAGCTGATCCTGAAATGGGGAGCGAAGCTGCCAAAGAGAGTTATGAGGATTTACAGTCTGTGCTGAAGGGCGCTGATATGGTTTTCATCACCGCTGGCCTTGGCGGTGGAACCGGAACCGGTGCCGCTCCTGTCATTGCCAGACTGAGTAAAGAATCAGGGGCATTGACGGTCTCTGTTGTGACTAAGCCTTTTTATTTTGAAGCCAAGACCCGTATGCGCAATGCCGAATCCGGCTGGGAACGGCTCAAAGAGTATTCTGACACCATCATTACCGTGCCCAATGATCGTCTGCTGAGTCTGATGAACAAAAACTCCACCTTAGTGGATATGATGCAGATGGTTGATAATGTGCTTCTGCAGGCGGTGAAAGGTATTACCGATCTGATTAACCTGCCGGGCCATATCAATGTGGACTTTGCGGATCTGAAAACCGTGATGCAGCAGGTTGGTCCCGCCATTATGGGCACGGGGTCGGCGGCGGGTGAGAATCGTGCCACCGAGGCCGCTAAACGAGCCATTGATAACCAGTTGCTCGAGGATGTGGGAATTGACGGTGCCCGCGGTATTTTGATCAATATTTCTGCGGCTCAAGAAACGCTGACCATGAACGAGTTCATGGAGGCCTCGGCCTTGATTCAGGAGAAAGCTCATGACGATGCCAATATCATTATTGGAGCGCTCTTTGACGAATCGCTGGGAGAAGAGCTCCGGGTGACGGTTATTGCCACCGGTATTTCCAGCATTGAGGAGCCTGAGATTAACGAGATCGATATGGTACGGAGCCGTCCGGTTCAATCTCCGCCGCTTTCTCCACGTTCTCGTCAGGTGCGCACCACTGAAGAAGACGATATGGTACTTGATAATGGCCCTGTGAGCATTGCCCGTCCCAACCCACGACCGAAGGGCGCATTGCAGATGCCCAAACCGGTCTTTGATGATAACGAGTTCAACGAATACGACGAACCCGCCTATCTACGAAAAAAAGCCAACTGAACAAGGCTCTGTCTTGCGCATGGCGACAGGCCTTCATGAGGTGTTTGGGGGATATCAAATTTGATATTCCCCTGTTTTTTTGGGGCAAAAGAAAAAGACTGTACTTGCCGTAGTGGATTGACTACTATCACCGGGCCTTGGGGAGAATAGCCTGTGGCCTGCTGCATTTTTTACCCATTTTAATACTCTCCTGCCAGCTTCCATATGAGTCCGGCAAGCTTAGGCACGTTTTTCTTTGACTGTACACACGCCCTTGAGGGGCACGATTGCTGCCGGCAGAGAGAAACGAGCTCGGACGAGAGTATTTTTTATCTGTCTGGTTATCATCGCGTGTCAAATCGTTTAGCCAATGAAATAGGTACGTACCGCACCAAATGGAAAGATCAGCTTCCTGTTGCGCTGCTCTATCCTAACACTTATCCGGTGGCAGTCTCCAACCTGGGGTACCAGTTGGTGTATACCATGCTCAATAGCATGGACGGGATTGTCTGTGAGCGGTTTGTCTACCCTGAGGCAGGTGAGGAGTTTCGCTCTCTGGAATCCTCTCGCCCTTTACGTGATTTTCCGCTGGTCTTTGGCTCGATCTCCTTTGAACATGATTTTCCGCGCCTGGTGGCTATGCTGGCAGCAGGAGGCATTGCCCCCTACAGTATCTCGCGTACCGCCTCCATAAGCGCAGGGGAACCGTTAGTGGTTTTGGGAGGGGTTGGAGTCTTTATGAACCCTGAGCCTCTAGCCGCCTTTGCTGATCTCATGGTTATTGGTGAGGCTGAAGGGGTCCTTTCCCAGCTCATGGGCTACTTAGAGGGGTATGCGCAGGCTGAGCGGACAGTGCTGCTGAAAAAAATTGCCACCAACTTGGCTGGTTGTTATGCGCCACAGTTTTACCAGCTGCACTATGATGAACTGGGGCGGGTCACAACTGTTGAAGTGGAGGATGGACTTCCCCCGCGAGTGAAAAAGATTCTGGCACCAGAGATGGAGCGGGCGGCACACTCAACACTGCTTTCCCCCGATGCTGAGTTGGGGATGTATATGGTAGAGCTTGGCCGCGGTTGCAGCCGTGGTTGCCGTTTCTGTGCCGCAGGATTTATTTACCGTCCTCCCAGACTCTGGTCAGCGGATGCCATCCTCGCCGGTCTTGAAGACCGTCCAGAAACTGTTGATCGTATTGGCCTTTTGGGAATGGAGATGGCCAGTGCGGAAACCGTTGATAAAATCAGCAGCTATCTCCAGAAAAATGGTTGTGCGCTGTCATTTTCGTCGCTCAGAGCCGATCGTATCTCCGACCAGACACTTGCTTTACTGGCCGCCTCAAACTTAAAAAGTGTGGCCATTGCCGCTGATGGTGCCTCTGAACGTTTACGTGAGCTGATCAACAAGGGGCTGAAGGAAGAGGACCTCCTCTCCGCGGCCAAACGTTTAGTTGCCGCAGGTATCTTTCATTTGAAGCTCTATGTGATGATAGGCCTGCCCAGTGAAACCCAGGAAGATCTTGAGGAGTTGGTGCAGTTGGTGAAAAAACTCCAGGCAGGTATTCTTCCCATTGGCCAAGAGCGAGGGAGAGTCTCGGAGCTCACGCTGTCAATCAACTGTTTTGTTCCCAAACCCTGGACACCGTTTCAGTACTGCGGATTTGGAGGGATTGATGAGCAAGGGCGGAACAAAAAACAGGTAGAGCCCGCGTTGAAGGCACTCAAGGCAAAAATTCGTTTTCTGCGGCAGGCGTTGGGAAAGCTGGCCAACTTGCAGCTCAAGTTTGATCACCCCGAACAGGCTTTGCAACAGGCCGTTTTTTCAAGGGCCGATCGACGGATAGCCCCGGCCCTGTTAGATATCGGGTTGGGGAAGGCGGGATTTAAGCAGGCCATGCGGCAGCATAACCTTGACCTTTGGCAGTATGCGGTACGTCCACGAAATGCAGAGGAAATTATGTGCTGGGAGGTACTTGATCATGGTATCCGTGCCGGCCATCTCTTTAAAGAATACCAACGCGCCCTGTCCGGGCGGTATACCCGCCCCTGCGAACCGGCAGTCTGTCGCCGTTGCGGCGTCTGTGGAGAAGAGTAATGCGAGCACCAAAACCCGATGTGGTGCGGAGAAAAACGACAACAAGGGGACCTCTTGTACAGCGATTGTCCCAGGGGTGGAGTCGAATTATTTCCAAAGTCCATTGGCCCAGGCTTCGCTTCCACCTGCCACATCCTCGCTTGAGCACGTTCAAACCTCGATTTCGTAACCGCGAAGGCTCTGAAGGACTTTTGCCCTTTGAACTGGTCAAATATTTCAGTTTTACCTCGTTGATTCTGATTCTGATAGCCTCCTTTATTCTTTCCTGGGTAATAGCCAGCAATGCCAAGAGTGTGCTGCTGCAACGTTCCGAGGCCTACTCACGTCTCTTTGCCGATAATCTCAATCGTCAGGTCTTTCTCCAGTTTGTGTTGCCCACAGTTGTTCGTTATGGGCGGATTGCCTTGTCAGAAAAGGCACAGTATGAGCGGCTTGATACAATTGTGGGCAACATCACCCGGGGCATGAATATTGACTCGGTCACCATTTACGAGCCTCGGCAAAACCGGATAGCCTATTCCACCATGGCAGACCTTATGGGCAAACGGGATATGGGAGGGCTGGAGTACCAAAAGGCCTCCAAGGGCGAGAGTAATTCTGTGTTGATTAGTGGCGGTTCACTTTTTAGCTTTATTCCCGGTTCGGCGGAGGTTTTTTGCACATTGAAAACCTATGTGCCTTTTCGCCAGGAGAACAAACTTGGTGAGCGAACCGGGGAGATCATGGGGGTGATCGAAGTGGCGCAAGATCTCTCCGAAGATCTGGAGGCGATTATTCGTCTCCAGGCCCGAGTGATTATCCTCTCGCTGGCAATTATGGCGGTGCTCTTTGTCATCTTGAGCCTGATTGTTATGCGGGCCAACCGGATTATGGCCCAGCGAGCGTCTGAGCGTCTACGATTGGAGGAACAACTCAACGAGGCACAGCGGTTGGCTTCCCTGGGAAAAATGGTGGCAGCGGTTTCCCATGAGATTAAAAATCCTCTGGGGATCGTGCGTTCCACTGCGGAGATATTGGGAACTCGTATTGGTAAGGTAGCCCCGGGTAACGAACGTTTGGCCAATATTATTGTAGAGGAAACCTCTCGACTGGATGGCATTGTTCGTGAGTTTCTGGATTTTGCCCGTCCTCGTGATGTGGAGAAAAAGGTTGGTTCGCTCAACGCTGTGGTCGAACGATTGATTCGCTTTATGGAACCCGAATTACAGGCCAAAGCGGTTCAGGTAGAATTGGATCTTGATGCGGATTTGCCCGAGATCTATTTTGATGGTGAGCATATCTACCAGGTGCTGTTTAACATCGTCTTTAACGCTATCCAGGCCATGCCTGATGGGGGCGGCCTGATGGTAGAGAGCGGTATGGAGGATGGTGAGCAAGTCTTTGTCAGCCTCTCCGACTCCGGAATAGGTATGTCGCCAGAAAAGATGGAGCAGATTTTTACTCCCTTCTATACGGACAAACACCGAGGCACCGGTCTTGGTCTGGCTATCGCGAAAAGCATCGTTGAAAAGCACGAGGGGACCATAGAGGTCAGCAGCCAGCCTGGAGAAGGCAGCACCTTTCGCCTTGTTTTACCCATCGAGACCGAGCCACTCGAGTTGCCTACCTCTGATACCCCCTGAGTGCATCAGCCCCAGGGGGCTTTTGGGGGTGTTTCTTTTTGTTGCCTCTTTAAGAACTGCACGCTATGTCGATTACTCTTGGCTACGTTATCAGTGGGCACGGTTTTGGCCATGCCACCCGCGCCATTACGGTGATGCAGGCTTTAGAACAGCGTCTGAACCTGCGTTTTGTCATTCTCACCTCGGCTCCCCCCTGGCTTTTCAACAACGCTCTTTCTGCAGACCATGTGGTCCATCCCCTGGAGACTGATGTCGGTCTGGTCCAGCATTCCGCGTTGAGTGAAGATCTCGCAGCCTCGCTTGTGGCCTTGCGCAGATTCTATCCTCTGCGGGGAGTGCATATGCAAAAGACTGCGCCCTTATCGTTTCGGATATCTCTCCTCTGGGCCTGGATCTATGCGCCCTTTGAGCCGGCAATTCCCGTTCTGGCTGAGCTGAGTCAGCATATAGGCGAGCTTTTTTTAAAGGCAGATTATCGTATTCAGGCCCAACCCGTCTGTGCTCCCACAACCTGTGATTTGGTGGTGGGAAAGACCGGTTACTCCACGGTTGCCGAAGCCTACCAGGGAGAGACGGCCTATGGTTATATCAGGCGCCCCAATTTTCGTGAAGCCCAGATCCTGGAAGCCTTCCTTGACAGCCACCTTGATTCGTGGGAAATTGAAGAACGCGCTCTGTACACCGGCTCCTGGCTTGAATGTCTTGACCGACTTGAAAAACGAGAAAGAACAGGAGCTCTGCCCGAAAATGGGGCCAAACAGATCGCCTTGTTTTTGCACGCTCTTCTCCAGGATACCACCGTGTAATCACCCCTTGCCCCTGATTGTTGCACTGGGGCCTTCCCGGAATTGACCACTCTTCTCGTTCTCGTTGAAAAACACGGGGATGAGAGAATTCGCCTCCTAACGTGCTGGCTTTGTGTTTTTAGCAGAGAGACCAAAGCCGTGTTCACTTGAGACTGTCCGCAGGAGTTTGTATGCCAGATTTAGAAGTAGCAGAGCTCTGTTTTCACGAACGAGGTCCCTATTCGTTTCGAGTACAGGCAGGTGAATGCATGGGACTGGAAGGAGCTTCAGGGGCAGGGAAAAGTCTGATGCTCAGGGCACTTGCGGATCTTGATCCGCGTACCGGGCGCCTTGCATTAGGCGGGGTCGATGCCGATACGATCACCGCTCCGCATTGGCGCCGGATGATTGGCTTGCTGCCGGCAGAGAGCGGCTGGTGGCTTGATCAGGTCGGAGAGCATTTTTCAGATTTTGCCGCCATTGATCCCGAGATGCTCTCCATGCTTGGTTTTGATGGATCCGTTAAAGACTGGCAGGTAAGTCGTCTTTCCACCGGAGAGCGGCAGCGCATGGCCATCCTTCGGCTGCTGGTCAACCACCCCAGTTGTCTGCTGCTTGATGAACCAACAGCCAGCCTGGATCCTCGAGCTGTGGCAAATGTTGAAACCTTGCTCTGTGGGTATGCCAAGACCCATCGCGCACCGATCATCTGGGTCAGTCATGATCCTGAACAGCTTGACCGGGTCAGTGCCCGGCGTTTGCGCATGGAAAAAGGCGGACAGCTTGTCCTGCCCGAGGAGGTCGATAATGGGCGTTAAACCATTGACTCCCCTGGATCTTTCACTGGCGGCTTCGCTTTTGATTGTCCTTGGTGGGCTCTCCTGGCGAATGCAGCTTGGGCTTGGCAAAAATATGACCATTGCCGCCATTCGCACCACGGTCCAGCTGTTGCTTATCGGACACATTCTTCGCCTGCTCTTCAGCAATGTCCATATTGCCTATATGGTGTTGATCTCGCTGGTGATGCTGACCACCGCCGGGCGGGAGGTCGTGGCCCGCCAGCACCGGCCCCTGAAAGGGATACAGGGCTGGATCATCGGATCGGGAGCCATGTTCTTTTCCTCCTTCACTCTGACTTTGCTGGCATTGACCGTGATCATCAACCAGCAACCCTGGTACACGCCCCAGTATGCTATTCCTCTGCTGGGAATGATGCTGGGCAACGCCATGAGCGGGGTCGCTTTGAGCATGGATCGTATGACCGAGTCCCTCTGGCAGCAGCAGCGGATTATCGAGCAACGATTGCTGCTTGGCCATACTGCCAGTGAGGCCATTGGTGAAATTCGTCGCCAGGCTATTCGTGCCGGTATGATGCCGATTATTAACTCCATGTCAACCGCAGGGCTGGTGAGCCTGCCGGGGATGATGACCGGGCAGATTTTGGGTGGTTCTAACCCCATGGATGCTGTCCATTATCAGATCATGATTATGTTTTTACTCTGCGCCTCCACAGGATTTGGCAGCATCATTGCGGTCCATGCCATAGGGCGTCGCATATTTGACCGG
Source organism: uncultured Desulfobulbus sp. (assembly GCF_963664075.1). Taxonomy (NCBI): domain Bacteria; kingdom Pseudomonadati; phylum Thermodesulfobacteriota; class Desulfobulbia; order Desulfobulbales; family Desulfobulbaceae; genus Desulfobulbus; species uncultured Desulfobulbus sp. Next base: position 3,357,895 of record NZ_OY760916.1, on the reverse strand, counting down.
CGGCAGCGTTTACGCCTGGATGTTTTACGATCGCCAAAACACTCATAAATTTTTTTGCGTGAGATACGTTTGTCATGGCACGATTGAAGCGGCCTCATTGGGGATCTGCCTCCCTGAAAATTGCAGCTATTTATCTGCTGGTCTCGGTCCTCTGGATTGGGTGTTCGGATCAGCTGGTAGCCCTTGTCTTTATGGATACTCACCAACTCTCTCTGGTGCAGACCCTGAAAGGTTGGTTTTTTGTCTGCAGTACTGCGGTTCTCATCTACCTGTTGATGGAGCGGGAGATTGAGGCCTATAGAAAAACATCGGAGCGTCTGGCGCGCAGTTCTCAGGAATTGCGTGATATCCTCGATGCTATTCCCGTGGGAGTCATGGTCACCGATGGGACAGGCATTGAATACATTAACATCCACTTCAACAAGCGCTATGGCTACACGCTTGATGAGATCCCCACCGCAGAACAGTGGTGTCTGTTGGCCTATCCGGATCCGGAATACCGCGAGGCATTTCTTTTGGAGTGGTCCCAGGAGTTGCAGCGTGCCCGGGAGCAGGGGGGCGGCATTAAGCCTCTTGAAATTCGTGTGCGCTGCAAAAATGGCGAGGTGCGTCAGGCAATTACCAATACCCAGATGATCGGTAACCGCATGGTGGTCATCTTCACCGATATCACTGAGCGGGAATTATTGAATAACGAGCTGATTAAAATACAGAAGCTGGAATCCATCGGCCTATTGGCTGGAGGACTGGCTCACGACTTTAACAATATTTTAACCGGTATTATGGGCAATCTTTCCTATGCCCAGATTCTACTAGACCGGGAAGACCCGGCCTATGGCCCTTTGAAAGCGGCAGAGGATGCGGCAGGGCGGGCTGCTGAAGTCACCGGTCAGTTACTGACCTTTGCCCGAGGTGGAGAACCGGTGAAAAAAGTGGTGCGTCTTTCAGAAATTATCAACGATTCCATGACCCTGATGTTGCGAGGTTCCCAGGTGCAAGGCGATATCTCGATTGCCGAAGATCTCTGGTGTGTCGAGGCCGACAGCGGGCAGATATCCCAGGTGCTGCATAACATCATCATCAATGGAGTGCAGGCGATGCCCAAGGGGGGGCGTTTACAGGTGCGGGCGGAAAATTACCCTGTCAGCGAACAGACGCTCACAGCACTCGAGCCCGGAGACTATGTGCGGGTCAGCCTGGAGGATAATGGACCGGGGATGTCTGAGGAGACCATAGAGCGGGTCTTTGACCCCTATTTTACCACCAAGAAAGAGGGAAGTGGCCTGGGCCTGGCATCGGCCTATTCCATTCTAAAGCGGCATGGAGGTACTATTGCTGTTGATTCCACCCTGGGAAAGGGAACCACCTTTACCCTGCTTCTGCCGGCGACCATGAAAACCCCGGTCGTGGAAGCGGATGAAGCAACGCAGGTGCTTCCTGGACAGGCTGCCAGCCGCCGCCGTATCCTGGTCATGGACGACGAGGCCGCTATCTGTGATATTGTCTCTGCCATGCTCGATTACCTCGGCTACGAGGTACAGGCCTGTGGTGATGGTCGGGAGGCCATAGATCTGTATCGAAAAGCCCAGGAAAAGGGCCGAGGCTTTGACGCGGTGATTATGGATTTGACCGTCCCCGGAGGAATGGGCGGCAAGGAGGCTGCTCGCCAGATACTTGCAGAGGATGCAGATGCAACCTTAATCGTTTCCAGTGGTTACTCACATGATCCCATTATGGCGGATTTTGCATCCTATGGGTTTAAAGGAGGGCTGGCAAAGCCCTACAAGGCTGCTGATCTGGCCCGATTGCTGGGAGCGCTCTTTGCGGCCTGGTCAATGGGTGATTAATTGTCATCCATGAACATCTGGCTGGTTAAATCCCAGCAGGTGACAATGCCGTTACGCCACTTGGCAAGCTGCACATTTCCATCCTGGGAAACAACAAAGGCCATAACCTGATGGAGCGCGTTGCAGAGGTGGTAGACGGAGCGATGGCGTGAGCCATAGCCTTCAATCTTGGCAAGTGAGACCATGGTCCCTTCGACATCATGGGCGATGGCGACTTCGGTGAGCTTATCAAGCGAGCCTACTATCATCCCCCCAAAACCGATAGCTCCCTGACCGGTGGTGACGACGGCCCCATCCACAGAGGCCAGGCTGGCAACAAACTGCGCCTGCTCGTAGAGTGCCTCTTCCAGGTCATAGACCGCTGATTCATGGCGGAGCTCAACGTAATCTTTCCAGGTGATGATTTTATCGGGCTCATTAATATCACCCAGAGCTGTGGTGGCCAAACGAATGGTGCGAATCATCAGGTTTTGCGTTCGCTTGATGGCCTCATCTTCGTGGAAGCGGTACTTGATTTGAATGGGATCATTTTCACCAGAGAGTTCAGGGAGCTCGGAACCGGGGAAAATGAGGAAGGTCCCTCCATGCAGCGACATACGGGTAACGCTGATGATCCGTTTGAGCAGTTGAAACTGAAGATTGTCGATGAATTCGTCCTGGATCCGGGCCACAGGGTAGAGGACACTGGAACGGAATCCCTCGTGGATGTGCAGCATTTTTTCCCGGTCTTCGGCAAAAAGTTTCTGCATCCATTTGGATTGAAAGGCGTTGGCGGCAGAGTCCAGCAGGCGACCAGAGTTGAGCGTGGCGATGATCTTCAGCCCGCGACAGATGGTCAGCATACCCGGCCCGGTCACATGGACCACAAAGGTATCGGGCAGTTGCGTGGTTTTTTTGTTGCCGCCGCGCTCTTCCTGGAGCCAACGAATACCTGAATTCAGCATGCCCCAGATGCGAAATCCTTTTTCCGGATGGGGAATGACACCAATCAGTGAACGTTCAAAATCAACAGCCGGTGACAACCGGCGCAACTCGTACTCGTTGAAAGAACGGGTTGAGGAAAAAAGAACCCGAAGAAAGCCTTTGGGAGGCCCCTGGTCCGGTGGAAACAGCTCGGGATCGGCAACGATCAGTCTCAGGGTGATCGGACGATCCTCCTCACGCATCATGCTTACCTGGTAACAGGTGGAGATCAACTGCTCAAGGGCGGGTTTATCCGGCAGGGTGCTCTCTATAGGGGCTGTGCCCTCCTGCTCGCTCGCAGACGCATTATTCCAGCGTTTTGTAATGAGTTCAACGAGTTCTGCAGGATAAACGTGCATGCGCTAGTCCACTGAAAAAGGCCAAGAGAGATGAGAAAACAGGGGTGATGACCAAAAAGCATCCTGAAAACCTGATTTTTTTGCCAACCATCGTTGTTTCTTGCTGATTGTATCTGAAAAATCTAAGTATTCAGAAGACTCTATAAAGATAAAACCATGATGGAGAGGGTTTGTAAATTTATTTTCCAGCTCTCCTCGGAGCTGCGTTCCCAGCTGGTTGAGAAACCGGGAAAAGGGTTGTGCTAGCGGGCCTTTTGCAGTAGTACGGATCCTTGCGGTTGGAGTGCCCGGTGTGCAGCTCGATACGCTGGGATAGTTTGACCTGGATCCAGACAAACGATGGATGACTGAGATGAAAACAGACAGGAGCAGACACCCGTTTTCCCTGTCTTTTTTCTTAAAATGTCCCCTTGAGAGGTATGGATTCAGGTTTGAGATTAGAAAGCAGAGTAGGCCATGAAAAACGGAGTACGAGAAGTACTGGCAGAGGTCACCATTCCCCAGGTGAAGATTCCCGCGCATCCGGTCAAACGCGTCTTACCGGCTGCAGAAACTGAGGCGTTGAAAGAGCGTATCAAAGCCATGCTGCAGGAAAAGAATGCAGCGCTGGTGGCCCATTACTACACAGAAGGTGTTCTTCAGGACCTGGCAGAAGAGACAGGCGGCTGCGTTGCCGACTCTCTGGAAATGGCCCGATTTGGAACCCGGCATCCGGCAGAGACTTTGGTCGTGGCTGGTGTGCGCTTTATGGGAGAGACCTCAAAGATCCTCAACAATGAAAAACGGGTCTTAATGCCTGATCTGGCTGCAACCTGTTCCCTGGATGAAAACTGTCCCATTGATCTTTTCAGCGATTTCTGTGACCAGCATCCCGATCACACCGTGGTGGTGTATGCCAACACCAGTGCGGAGGTCAAAGCCCGTTCGCACTGGGTGGTGACCTCTGGCATTGCGCTGCCAGTGATTAAACATCTGGCTGAAAAGGGAGAAAAAATCCTCTGGGGGCCGGACCGGCACCTGGGGCGTTATGTGCAGCAGCAGACCGGGGTCGAGATGATTCTCTGGCCGGGTTCCTGTGTGGTTCATGAAGAGTTTAAAGCCGATGCCCTAAGGACCATGCGCTCGCTTCATCCCAAGGCAGCCGTGCTTGTCCATCCGGAATCACCCCAGGAGGTTGTGGATCAGGCTGATGTCGTGGGCTCGACCACGGCCCTGATTCAAGCGGCGCAGAACATGACCAACAAAGAGTTTATTGTGGCCACCGATGCAGGAATTTTTAACAAGATGCGACAGCTGGCCCCGGACAAGGTCCTGCTCAGTGCCCCCACCGGTGGAGATGGCGCCACCTGTGAAAGCTGTGCCCGTTGTCCCTGGATGGAGATGAACTCCCTGGAAAAACTGGCCCATGTCCTGGAGACCGGCGAAGGCGAGATCCAGGTCGAGCCAGAACTCGCAGCAAAGGCTAAACTGCCCATTGAGCGAATGCTTGCCTTTGCAGAGACGCTGAAGAAGTAAGTACTTTTCTCTTTAGCATACATCCCGTCCCAACAAAAAAAGCGGACAATCCACTCAGTGGATTGTCCGCTTTTTTTGTCGGGACGGGGGCTCTGCCAGTTAACTGCAGACGGATTCGCGCGAGGGCAAAAAGCACCCCTCAGCCAGATCTATTCCCTGGAGGAGAACCCCCTGTTCCCGGTAGAGGCTGCCGATGAGACCACTCTGGCAGCGGTTGATCAGGATGCGCAAGGGGATCTGTGGGAGGGTCAGCATCTCATAATCAGTGTCCGCATCGCCTGCCACCAGCACCGGCGTGCCATCGATGTGGCCCTGAATAATCTCCGCCTTCCCCTCGCGAAAGGTCACCGGATACTCGGGAAAGGGGGCAGTGGTGAGTCTGTCTTCGCTGTCTCGTTGGACACGAATCCCATAGATATGATCGCTCTCTACAGGAAAACCAAGATGCGGGGCCGCTCCTTCCACCAACCATTCGGTACTGGCTGAGATGACATAGCGCTCTATGCCACAGGCTTGCAGTTGGGTCATGAGTGCCTGCATCTCAGGATAGGCATGCAACCCCAGCGGATAGCTGGCGCTGATAGTGCCAATGGGGGCAGGTGCCTCCACAGCTAGCGTTTTGTGCGTTAGGGGTTCCTGCCTGGCCTGATTGACCACCTCCACTGCCAGTTGGCGCACCTCATTGCTGGTAAATCCAGCCAGCATCTTTGCCATAAAGGGGAGCACAAAGCGCGGCCCCAGGTGTTCATTTTTACGGGCCTGGGCTGTGCTCCAGAGCAGCAGCGTGGCAAAGAGGGGATAGTCGGCAGTCTGCTGGGCCGCGTCGATTTCTCCCGTCTGAATCAACGGATAGAGCCTGCTGTATGTTTCAAGGAGATTTGCGCGCACCGCTGCCATGGGACGACCGGCGAGGTTGCCCTTTTCAGGGGGCAGGATCGCAGCCAGTTGTTCCGGGCTGATTTTATAACGCAGATGCTCGATCTGAAAACGAAACAGGGCCTGGCCAATGTCGCGAAAGATGCAGGTGTTGTCAAAATCGAAAATTGCCACTGGCCTCTTCACCGAAGGATTTTCGGCAAGTTGCTTGAGGGTAGCGGAAATAGTCGCAAAATTATCAGGGAGCCAGTTGCTCTCCTTGGATGGCGTATTCGCGGTCTGGGACGTTGTTCCTGAGGATGTCATCTCGTGGTGATTGGGGAAAATCATGGGATGGGGTGCCGCTTTTTATCGGAAAAACGGCCGCTCTACCTGGTTACTCTAGATGTAACCTATACAGACAGATAAAGGTAGCGGGATTTGGAGCAGAAGGGAAAAGAATTTTTTCTATTTGCACCAAAAAAATACCTCAGCGCTGGATTTTGTCTGAACAGGCCTACTTGAGGTGTCCTGCATTCTCACTGCTGGTCAAAAAAAAGCCCCGTCCTTTTCAAGTGAAAGGACGGGGCTTGTAACGTGAATCATGGATTCAAGGTTTAACTCTCCACGGGCAGATACTTGGTCAGCGGACAACTTTTGCACCCCTCAGAGGGCAGGTCCGGTTGCTCATGGATCGTACTGACGATATCAGCCACCGCAGACTTGGTATCGGCATAGAAATTTTCCCGGCCGATTTTGTCAAAGAGGTGGGTGCGGTCAAGTACATCCAGGATCGGACCTTTGGCGTTGCAGACACCAAACCCGTAGTTAGCCGCGTGGAGGCGGTCAACGAGCAGCGCCAATTCTTCCTCACCCGAGGCGTCGATGTCATTGATACCCGAGGCATCCAAGAGCACGTAGCGCAGGTCCGGCATCTCACTGCGGAACTTGATGATCTGCTCATCCAGATAGCTGGCGTTGGCAAAGAACAGCGCGCCGTCAAAACGAACGACCGCGATGTGGCGACAGCCACGCAGACGGTGATGCTCAGCGCTCTGGAGGGACCCATCCTTGTACATGGAGAGTTTGGCCACAACCGGGCGCATGGATTTGTAGAGGAATACCCCCATGGACAGGGCCACACCCACCATAATACCCTTGTCCAGGTGAGGCGCGTAGGCCAGGGTCACGAGGAAGCTGATCACGGAGATGATACCGTCGTGCTTCTGGGCCTTCCAGGCGTGGACAAACCCCTTGGTGTTAACCAGACCGATAACCGCCATCATGATAACCGCCGCCAGAACGGCCTGGGGCAGATGGTAGAGGAGCGGGGTTAGAAAGAGCAGGGTGATGACAACCATAATTGAGGTGATCACACTGGAAATACCAGTGACCGCACCTGCCTGCAGGTTGACCGCAGAGCGGGAGAACGAACCGGAGATGGCATAACTGGAGCTGAACGAACCCAAAATGTTCGCCAATCCCTGACCGATGAGTTCCTGATTCGGGTCAAGTTTTTGGCCGGTTTTGGCTGCCATGGCCTTGGCAATGGCAATGGCTTCCATGAAGCCGAGCAAACTGATGATGATCGCGGTGGGGAAAAGTTTCAGGGCTATACTGCCATCGAGTTGGGGTATGGTAAAGGTGGGTAAACCTTCTGGAATCTTACCAACAATGGCGCCGCCACCCATGAGCAGGAGATTATCCGCTTTGAGTGCGGTGTTGCCGACCTTGATGCGCCAGGTACCACCGTCGGTGGTTACACCCTCCGGAATGCTCTCTTTGGGCAGGAAGACAGCTTGGTCGCCGTCCATGGCTTTCTCAAATTTCATCAGACGCAGGGTCTGGCGGATATCGGCACTATGGGCCTGGGCCTGCTTCATCTTTGCGGTCAGGATTTCGACCGCACTTTTCTTCTGAATGGCCTCAAGAGAAGGACCGTGTCCGTGAGATTCTTCTTTGAGCATTGCCTCCAGCTCTTTACCCAGTTCGGCCCGTTGGGCTCCGAATTCGGCAATAGCTGCCACCTCGTGGTTGAACTCTTCAACCATTGTCGGGAGAGTTTGCTCCTGGATGGCGTTTACTCCAACACGCATATCGTTATTGAAGCCGGTAAAATAAGAAAGAAGCGTGGTGACCACAACCGCGCAGAGAACCGCCGGAATTTTGGGGTTCACCCGTTTGAGGAAGACCATGATGGCCACCGCTCCTATACCGTAGAGCAGTGTGGGCCAGTGGGTATAATCAAAGGCGGCCTGGGCCACCCGAATCATGGTATCATAATGATGTTCTGCCTTATCTACATAAACACCAAAGAATTTGGAGAACTGGGAGGAGGCGATGATGATGGCTGCGGCATTAGTAAATCCGTTAACAACCGGGTGGGAGAGGAAGTTCACCACCAGACCCAGTCGAAGTACCCCCAGGGAAAGCTGGAAGATACCAACAATCAGGGCCAGAATAATAGAGTAGGCGATGAAATCCGTACTGCCCGCCGTCGCCAGTGGCTGTAGCGAGGCAGCCGACATGAGCGAGACAACCGCAACCGGGCCGGTGGCCAGCTGACGGCTGGAGCCAAAGAGGGCCGCGACCATGGGCGGCAGGAAGGCGGCATAGAGGCCAAAGTAGGCCGGTAAGCCCGCCAACTGGGCATAGGCCATGGATTGAGGGATAAGGACCAGGGCTACGGTCAGACCGGCAAGTGCATCGGCCTGGAAACTCTTCAGGTTGTAACCTTTGATCCAGTCAATGAAGGGAAAAATTTTTGTGAGTAACATGTCCGTCCGCTCGAGTTTGTTGAAGTCAAATGGTGATCATCAGGGTTTCAGCCAACAGCGACACGACTCGATGACTTCATCGTAGAGTGAGGTCGCCTGATACAGATTGTAGGTATCCAGCCGGACCAATCCATCGATCAGGGTAAACACCAAAAGAGCCTTTTTGTTGGGCGAAACCTCACGGATTGACCCATCTTCCATGCCTCTTGTGATAGCCTGTTCGAAAATACTGATAAGCCCGCTGTAGATCTCTTCAAGATACTGCCAGCACTTGGGGTTTTCTGGAGCAATTTGATAGTAGTGGTGGCGGTGGAGCAGGAGAAAACGCTCTTCCATGACACTGGATTGATAGAGATAGAAGGAGATGGCTCCTTCCAGCATATCCATGCCCGAGGCGAATTCCTGTTCTTTGAGGTGCTGTTTGAACTTCCCGACAAAATCTTCTTTGAATTTCTGAAGAACGGCGAGGAATAGATCTTCCTTGCTCTGGAAGTGATAAAAGATGGTCCCCTCGGCCACACCGGTGGCTTTGGAGATATCGTTGACAGAGGTATCCCAGTATCCCCTTTCGGAGAAAAATTTGGAGGCCGCTTGAAGGATGGCCTCTTTTTTCGTCTGTGCTCTGGTTGAGGGCATGGCGATATCCTATTATCATTCTTAAGTGAGTAATCAGTCAAAAAACACCCATCAAGTAGTTTTTGACTGAGCACTCACTCAGGATTTTGATCAGTCTAAATACTGGTGAACAATGCGAAGGTCAATCAGTTTTTTTGATCATCAATTTTTTTGAACGAAAATGGCAGATTCAGTGAAGGTTAAAAAAAGGCATAAATATAGAGGAGTAAGGTGGTTTTTGGGTGGAGTGGAGAGAGGGGGATGTGCGAAACTGATGACCAGATCAGCGACGTCGTCTTTTAGGGGAACGTTGTGGTAGCCCTTTTTTGGGGGGCAGATTGCGCTCTGGAGCGCCGGTCAGCGCCGCTTTTTGCCGCTCTCTGGAAGGTGGATTTTGCTCAACAAAGAGGGGGCGACCGGTCCAGGGATTGAGCTTGGTCCAATACATCAGGGTGGACCAGGTGCAGGGAGTCGGAGTAAAGAGTTGGACCTGCCGGGGAAGAACATGCAGCTTTTGCTGACAGAACTGGCGTAACTTTTCCATGCTCTTTTGCGTGCAGCCAGGGTGCGCAGCTATAAGATAGTAGGTGAGAAATTGCTTGAGGCCTTCATCGTGGGTCAGACGCATGAAGAGATCGCGAAAATGGAGCAAATTCTCCGTGCCGGGTTTGCCCATGGCAGCAAGCACGTCAGGCTCGGTATGTTCCGGAGCAATTTTAAGCTGCCCTGAAACATGGTGACGGACCAGTTGTTTGAGATAGGTCTGCCCGTTTTTCGTGTCCGCAAGAATCAGGTCGTAGCGTATGCCTGAGGCAATAGCAATTTTTTTGATGTTCTTTATTTTGCGTAACTGCTGCATAAGTTCGATCAGCGGGCCATGATCTATGCGCAGACTGGGGCAGGCGGAAGGAAAAAGACAGCGTTTGTCGGGGCAGGCACCCTTGGTTAGTTTCTTGCGGCACTCAAAACCGTACATATTGGCGGTGGGCCCGCCAACATCGTGAATCATGCCTTTGAATTCCGGGTGGGCGGCAATGGCTCGCGCTTCAGCAAGGATAGAGGACGGGCTTCGTTCCTGGATGGTCCGTCCCTGATGCACTGCGATGGCACAGAAGTTACACTCCCCGTAACAGCCCCGGTGGGTCGTGAGTGCAAAGCGGATGGTCTGCAGAGCGTTGACCGGGCCACTCTTGGCATCAAAAGGGTGCAGTGCCCGTTCAAATTCCAGGGCGTGGACGTGATCGAGCTCCTTGCTGGTTAAGGGCAGTTGCGGCGGGTTGTGGACCAGAAAACGGTTGTCCTGTTGCTGGGCCAGAGGGCTTGCGGTCAGTGCGTCATTGTTTGCATAGAAACGAGCAAACATATCGTTGAAGCTCTGGCTGTCTTTGCTGACTTCCTGGTAGGGCGGAAGAATGAGCGCGTCCTGGGGAGGTTCCTGGGCGGCATAGCAGAGGCCGCGAATGGTCTGTGGATTTTGTTTGTCCCTGAGGGCATGGGCCAGTTCGAGGACTGCTTTTTCAGCCATTCCGTAGAGCAGGTAGTCGGCTTTGGCGTCAAAGAGGATGGAGCGTCGCACGCGGTTATCCCAGTAATCGTAATGGGCAATGCGCCTGAGGCTGGCCTCGATTCCCCCGAGAACCAGGGGGGCCGTATTTTTGAAGTGACGTCGGATCAGGTTGGCATAGGCGAGTACGGCCCTGTCCGGACGTCGCGTGTTTTGACCACCTGGAGTGTAATCATCTGACTTGCGTCGTTTATTGGATGCCGTCCGGTTGGCGACCATGGAGTCCACCGAGCCTCCGCTGATGCCCCAGAAGAGCAAAGGCTCGCCCAGTCGTTTGATGTCATCTCCCGCTGGATCGGGCTGGGCGATGATACCCACGCGATACCCTTCACGCAGTAAGAGCTTGCCAATAACCGCCACACCAATAAAAGCGGAATCGATATAGGCATCACCGGAAACAAGGATGACATCGAGCTGTTCCCAGCCAAGCCGGGCCATCTCCTCACGGGTAGAGGGCAGAAACATTTCAGAACTCCTCTGCGGTAGCTGCTGATCTCCCTGCAAGCCAGCCGGTTGAAAAGGCGGCCTGGAGGTTGTAGCCGCCGGTGTCGGCCTGTATATCGAGTACTTCACCGGCCAGATAGAGACCTTTAATTCGGCGAGATTCCATGGTTCGCGGATCTACTTCACGGGTATCGACGCCACCGGCGGTGACAATGGCCTCCTTGAGTGGGCGGTGCGCAGTGACTTCAAGCCTGAAATTTTTGAGCCAGTGGCGCAGCTTTTTGCGTGATTGACTGCGCAGGGTTCCTGCCTGTTGCTCGGGTTCAATTTCTGCTGCTTGCAGGGCAACCGGGACCATCTCTTTGGGCATGAGCCCTCGGAGAACGGACTGCATGGATTCTGCCTGGCGGTCTTGCAGGTCACGCTGCAGCCGGGCATCCAGTTTTTTTTCATCGAGGGCGGGCTTGAGGTCAAGCAGCAGGTAGACTTCAGCTTTGTCGCGCAGGGCATCAACGATGGTACCGCTTAAGGTGAGAATAACCGGGCCACTGAGGCCAAAATCGGTGAAGCTCAACTCGCCAAAGGCTTCAGCTTTTTTTTTGCCATCAATAAAGAGGCGCACCTGAATGTTGCGCAGCTGCAACCCCTCCATTTCGGCTGTACTCTTGCCCGCGGTCACAATGGGGACCAGGGCGGGCCGAATGGGCACCAGTCGATGCCCTGCCTGTTCGGCCAGTCGATAGCCATCGCCGGTGGAGCCGGTGAGTGGGTAGGAGGCCCCACCGGTGGCCAGGATGACTCGATCAGCCAGGATTTCTTTGTTTTTCGTCCGGACGCCGCAGATATGCCTGTCCGCAAGAATCAGCGCCTCCACCGGGGTGTCTGTGTGTATCTCGACAGGCAAACCTTTGAGCCACTGCTCAAATACAGCCAGTACTTCGGGCGCTTTTCCTGACTGAGGGAAGACTCTGCCTCCCCGTTCGGTCACTGTTTTCAGGCCCAGAGCATCAAAAAAGTCCAGTAGTTCCGGGGAGAAAAACTGATGGAAACTCTGGCGAAGAAAGGAACCCGTTTTGCCAAAGTGGCCGATGAATTCAGCCAGAGGGGCAACGTTGGTCAGATTGCAGCGCCCCTTGCCGGTGATGCAGATTTTGCGTCCGGGTTTACGCATCTTTTCAAGGACGATCACTTCGGCGCCGGCAAGGGCGGCCTGGCCAGCAGCCATGAGTCCGGCTGCACCTCCGCCGATAACAAGGACGCGGGGAGTTTTTTGGAGAATGGGGGCTGATTCTTCTCTGGGGGCATGCAGGTTTTTCATGAGACCTTTTACATTAAGTATGAATAAAGCGCACCGCAATCTTGATGGATTCGTAAAAAGCCAGAAGCCGAGAAATCACATATTGCGAAATGAATAGATTACGAAGATCGGAACGTCGTTCTCGGGGCTTTTTACGAGAACGACATCCATGATATCCATGATAAGTATAGTCAAGGGGAAAACGGAGATTTCCCGTATCCCCCTGGTATTAAGCCAATTCAGCTTTGCCGCTGACCTGATCCTGCCTCTGCTTCGTTGGGAGCGGAGGCCGGAGGGACGTTCCGAGAATGGGCCAGAGTGTAGCTCGTCGGAGGAACGGGCCTCCGGCTGGAGCGGGTGCAAGCTCGGTGTAATACCTAGAGATTTTCAATCACTCACCGCAATCCGATCTTTTTCATCCTGTTCCATGGGCCAACGTGATCACGCGACCAGACATCCATTTGCTGCATTCGAGGCCGGATACGGTTCATGTTCTCCCTCTATCCTCATTGACCTCGGCAGAAGATTGAGTTTGGGGCAACCCACCGGCCTCGAAACAATTTTATCGCAGTATCGCAAAATTCGCTTACAGAGTCGTTCTCGGCGAGGACCGACGGGAAGATCGTGGTTTTGGTAGAGCGTATGTTGTGCGTATAATTCTTCTAAGCTGCTTTTTGTTCCTCACGGAAAACGAAGTCGGTTTGGCTTTTGTCAACTGACATCATGTACGCCACCAGCCTTCTGGCCACGGCAAGCGTTGCCCTGTTTCGGTTGCCTTTGCCCAGTTCCCGTTGATGTACGGCTGCGAGTTGAGGATTCCCGTTGTGCACTGCACAGGCCACAATAACTGATTGCTTGGCGAATAGAGCTGAATCGTGACGGAGGCCCGACCTCAAGTACCCAGGTCAGCGCAGTAACCTCCCCAACTCCAGGAATAGTCATCAATCGACCAACCTTTTCCTGGATTAAAGGATTTGTGCGCAAGGCCTGAAGTAGCCGTTTTTGAAAAGTTTGGAACATCTCAAATCCGCTACGGCTTAGCATGAGTAACTCCTTAACCGAAGATGGGACCTCATCAAGTCGATCCAATAACTCATGAAAATATTTTTTGCCTCGAAGGCGCTTTTTATTGTAGCCCGCTCCAACCTCCATCAGTAGACCGGACATTTTGTTGTGCATTCTGACCGCTGTTCGTAACAGGTGGTTGCGATATCGCAGAACCCGCCGCAGTTCCCTGATTTCTTGCGGAAGCATGGTGCATTCCGGTAAGAGGTTGACCCGCAGGAGATCGGCAATTCTTTCCGCATCGGCCCGATCGTTTTTTTTCTTGGCAGCGGTGATAGCTCTGAGCATCTCAGGATGGGCCACTTTTAACTCAACGGCATAAGGTGCAAGAAAATCGTAGACCCAGCCAGTGAACATCGTGGCCTCCATCGCACCAATCCAAGGGCCAGGTAAGCCTTTTGCCCATGTTTTCAACGATGTTCTGTCAGAGGCTACCATTCCTTGCTCAATGAGTCGACCATCGATGGTTTTGATGCAGTAGGCAATCATCTTCTTGTGAAGATCCAGTCCGATAAAGTACCATCTATTCATAGAAACCTCCTTGTGGCGTATTTTGGGCGAGCTGGTTCTCGACCCAACAGTTGCTAATAACATTATACCCACATGGAGGTTTCTCCCGTTTCAGGGACTTATGCATTCAAACAATCTTGCAGGAAGGGAAAAAGAAAACCGGTCGTCCTGCGCAACGGCAGGGCGACCGGTTTGAGATGGATGCTCAGAACTCAGGTATGATTTTCCTGAGTTGGCAATCAGTCAGTATACACAATCTCCGAGGAAACGTTGTTCACGTCTGCGCAGCCTGTAAGCAGCATGGCCTGCAGCAGTTCGTTCTGCATCTGTTTCAGATACATGGCCACCCCCTCACGACCGCCTCCAAAGGCGGCGATGATCAAGGGGCGTCCAACCAGGACTGCATTGGCACCAAGGGCCAGCAGTTTCAACACATCAGCACCGCTGCGAACGCCGCCATCGACAAAGATGAGGGCCTTTCCTTTGACGCGCTTGGCGATTTCGGGCAGCACGGTGGCTGCACCCGGGGTGAAATCAAGGACTCGGCCGCCGTGATTGGAGACGACAATGGCAGCGGCACCGGCTTCGACCGCGACCTCAGCCTCGTCAGGAGTCATGATCCCTTTAAGGATAAAAGGCAATTTAGTGGCGGCGATGACTTCTTTCAGCTCAGCCTTGGTCTTGGGGCCAACCGGCTGTCCTTTCATGGCCATGGTCACCAGGCCAGCACCATCGATATCCATCCCCGCAGCTAAAACGCCCGCCTCTTTGGCTGTCTGCAGGTGGCTCTTGATGACGTCCTGTTCCCGAGGTTTGATGATGGCGATGGAGCCTCCCTTGTTGGCAGAACCCGCTTTGATGCCGCTGCCAAACATGGTCGGATCCGCTCCGTCGCCGGTCATGGAGAGCGAGCCTGCTTCTAATGCGCCCTCGACCATGGCGGTGATGAAGTCTTCCTCGCTCATCTGTCCCCCCATGTTGTAGGTGGACCCCGTGATGGGAGCTGCGAGAATGGGCATCTCCAAGGTTTTGCCCCAGAGTGTCAGACGCATATTAGGCTCTTTGACGCCATGCACGGTTCGCATGTTGAGCTTGACGGCAGCAAGAGCTTCCATATTAGCCTTAAAGGCGGAGCCTGTACCCACACCTCCCATGCCGGGTACTTCGCCAGCGCAGGCACGGCCATCGCAGACCGGACAGACCCGGCAAAATCCTTTGAGTTGTTCCCGTGCCTGGGTACGCACAGTTTTCATATCCATGATCTGACCTCCTCCCGGAATACCTGTCTTATTTTGGGCGATAACCGGGTGAAAAAATGAGTTGTTGAGAGTGGGCCGGTTCGGTCCAACGTCATGAGGTGCTGAATAGAGAGACCTGTCAGCCACACCGGACACTATTCAACCACCTTGAGCCACTGTATTTCAACCTTTTTCCAGACTCACGGATTCAGGTTTTTTTAGAACAGCTCATTGGGGGGACAGGGCACAACCCGGTTCTCGAGCGTACAGACGCGTCGGGGCTCCAGGGGAACAGTGGTCCGCTTGCGTGGCTTTTTGCGGCGGTCATGGCGGAGGTAAATAATGGCCCAGCCTTCTTTAGGCTCAATGACCAGCTCTTCACAAAAGACATGGATTTCGCCTTTGGGCTCGATGGCAAAGAGTGGTACTGCTCTCTCCTGGTGTTTTTGCTGAAAATCATAAAAGTTAAAGAGCTTAGAGAGCCTGGTTGTATGAATACTGCCCCCGTTGGAGAGGCTCCAGCTCAAGTAGGAAAAGGTGATATTTCGCCCAAAGAGGGTCCGCGAGAGGCGCTGAATAGGCAGGCGTACCCGTTTTGAAATTCGTTCGCGTAATTTGGATTGAATGATGAAGACCTGTTCAGCGCCGAGCTCATTGCGATAATGCATAGCCGCCCCCACATTGATCGTCTCATGGGAGGAGAGCGCCAGCACGCGCCCAATTCCCGTCAGCGGCAGAAAGCGATCAGCGTGTTCGGAAAAGGGCGCACCAAAATAACACTTCAACCCTTCGATCTTCGCTTTGGTTACATTGCTGCGGACCGTGTCTGCCAGCATGATGGTGACCCCGTTTTGGGTCAGCGCTTTTGCCAGGGATCGAGCCACCTCATTGGCGCCAACGATAAGGAACCCCTTGGGTTCAGGCTCTACAACCTTGAGCCAGGTGGCGAGAGCGCGAGCAGTGGTGCTCTGTAGGAGGACCGTGGCAATAATGACAAAAAAGGTCAGAGGGCTGAGCAGGTTAGCATCGGCAAATCCAGCTTTCTCAAGCTGGACAGCAAAAAGTGCCGAGATAGCGGCAGCGATAATACCCCGGGGCGCAATCCAGGCGAGAAAATGGCGTTCCGGCCAGGAAAGTTTTGAGCCGGCCGCAGATATAAGAATGTTGAGTGGCCGGGCAAGAAATTGAATGGCAAGAAAAAGTACCAGGGCCCGCCACCCCAGATCAAGCAGCGCCTGGAGATCAATGCGGGCGGCGAGGGTGATGAAAAGCAGCGAGATGAGCAGGATGCTGATGGACTCCTTGAAGTCAATAATCGACTTAACATCAACGTCTTTCATGTTGGCCAGCCAGATCCCCATCACCGTTACGGTGACCAGGCCCGCCTCGGGTTGAAGGCCATTTGCCATGATAAAAGAGACCAAAACAACCGAGAGGGTGGCAATGTTGCGTAAAAAATCAGGGATCCAGTTGGCGCGCAGCGAGAGCCCTAAAAAATAGCCGCTGCCAATTCCTATGCCGGTGCCAACAACGAGGAGTTTAAGGAAAAATAAGAGGGTGTGTCCCCAGGGGGAACCGGCAGAGGCAGAGATGATATATTCATAAACCAAAACGGCGAGCGCTGCCCCGATGGGATCAATAACAATCCCCTCCCACTGCAGGATATTGGCCACATTGGCCGAGGGGCGGACGGTACGCAGGATGGGGGCAATAACCGTCGGTCCAGTCACCACCGTGATGGCGCCAAAAAGAAAGGACAACTGCCAGCCCAGCCCCACCACATAATGGGCGGTGGTTGTGGTGATCAGCCAGGTCACCAGCATGCCGGTGGAGACCATGTTGCGGATGACCGCCTCAAAGCCCAGAATATCTTTAAAGCGCAGGGTCAGACTGCCTTCAAAGAGAATAACGGCAACAGAGATGGAGATGAAGGGAAAGAGAAAATCACCCAGGAGTTGTTCCGGGTTGAGCAGGCCAAGGACCGGGCCGACCATGATACCGGTGAGCAGGAGAAATATGATCGCAGGAAGGCGTACTCGCCATGCGCACCACTGACAGAGGGTGCTTGCCGCTAACAAACCGGCAATGATATAAAAAAGGGTTTCGTCGTGCATGGTGCTTCTCCAGAGGGGGATCGCCTAGGAGGCGGGGTTTTGGCCTGATACCCTGACTGAAGGCTGGCCAGGGTTCATTTTACTGCTCTTGGCCGGTACCAAACCATTTTGTCTCCAGCTCGTCCATGGTGCCGTTTTCTATGAGTTTCAAAAGGGATCGGTCAATACGTTCTTTGTAACGACTGTTCTCCGGCAAGAGATAGGCATAGTCCTGTTTGTTAAACATTTGCCCGACCAGTTTAACCTTCCCCTTGCCCGCTGTGGCAGCATGGTACTGTAAGGTCGGCAAATCGTGGACAACGGCCGCGAGTTTGCCCTCTTCCAGCAGTCGGTACATGGTCGTGGCATTGGCGGTTGTTACCAGTTGTCCCAGGTGTTCGCGCTCCATAAACTGTTCGCTGGTGCTCCCTTTGACCACACCCACTTTTTTTCCTGCCAGGTCTTTTGGTCCTTCAATGTAACTGCGTAGTTCATGGAGGGTAATATCAGAGGAGATATTGGCGACAAAAACTGCAAACATGGGCAGGGAGACGGCGATGATTATAACGGCAAGCAGTTTACCGATTCTGCTTTTGGGGATGTAATCGCCGTAACCAACGGTACTGGCTGTCACCATGGACCAATAAACCCCCTCGAGAACGCCGGGAAGATAGCGCGGGTTAAAGGATTGCTGATGGCGCCGTTCTGCCAGCCAGATCACATGGCCGGTGAGGAGGATGAAGCCCAAAAATGATCCAATCTTTATCAAACGGTCCCGCGTAAAAAAGGAGGACCAGAAGGCGGTGAACGAGTAGCTCGGCTCTGCCGGGGTCATGATTCCCAGCCCTGTGTGATAGTGAGAAAGGCTGAAATCAAACTGACTTTCCCGTTGTTCGGTGATAGTGATCGCACCGATGGCCAGATCGATCTTGTGATTGAGCATGTCTTCAAGCGTGTAGGCGATTCCCTCACTGGCAACGAAGCGATACGGTAACTCAAGATCAGTGGCAACTGCTTTCCACAGATCTATGGCAAAACCGGTAGGCTCCTGATCGGGGGCAATAAAAATAAAAGGCTTGATATCACGGATCCCGACGCGGATTGTAGAGGCTGCTTCGAGATTTTGCGGATGAAGAGTTTGCAGGACAAGAATGACAAACAGCACCAGGGCGTTCAAAGACCATCTATGAAGGGAGTAAAAAGGAGTTGAATAAGACATATCCTTTCCTGGGTAAAGGGTGGCGGGGACAGAAGGAGCCTGTCACTCCGAGGGAGGTGTCTCTTTCTTGAATTCGTGTCTTTTACCAGATTGAATCGATGGTGGAATCTGAGGAAAATAATTACAAAAAAGGAGCAACAAGAGCAAGTCTCTTTCCCTTTTTGAAAATGCAGAAAGAGCAAAAGTCTCTTCGGTACGTTGTATTCAGACTATGGCGATAGGGGGAAATGGTAAAGGTAGCTGTCGTTGTCGTAGACGACTGGCATCTTGTTTGTCGTAGAGATTCGATACGGTGATGCCCAGTAGGCGGATTTTTCGTTGTCCCGCTTCGGTGGTTGCCAGGAGTCGGGGAATCTGGGGGAGGATGTCGCTTGCGCTAAAAAATCCCTGGGGAGTAGTGGCCGAACGACTGATCGTTGTGAAATCCGAGTAGCGTACTTTCAGCGTCAGGGTGCGTCCCCCGATCTCTTTATCGGCTAGGATTTGAGCTAGCTTGGTTATCAGACCAGAGAGCAGGGCTGTGATTTCAGAATACCTGTCAATGTCCTCAGACAACGTCGTTTCTGTACCAATGGATTTACGCTTTCGTACCGGTTGAACCGGACGGAGATCGTTGCCTCGTACAATGTCATAAAAATAATGCCCTGATTTACCGAAAATATACTGCAGCTGACTTAAGGGGAATCGGATTAGATCTGCTCCAGTACGAATCCCATGGGCTTGCATTTTTTTCTCTGTGACTTTCCCTACTCCGTAAAACTTGCCAATGGGCAGGGCTGCAATGAAGTCACGCGCTTGGTCTGGAGGAATCACGGTCATACCATCGGGTTTGTTATGACCCGAGGCTATTTTAGCGAGGAATTTGTTGTAGGAAACACCCGCTGAGGCGCTCAGGTGCAAGGTGGCTTTTATGTCAGCACGGATAGCCTGGGCAATGCGGGTAGCCGACGGCTGGCCCAGGAAATTTTCGGTAACATCTAAAAAGGCCTCATCCACTGAAAGTTGTTCTACCAGCGCGGTGTAGCGATGAAAAAGGGCCATGATTTTTTCGGAAATTTCCCGGTAACGATCCATGCGTGGACGGATGAAGATCGCTTGAGGACAGAGCTGGTAGGCCCGAACGCAAGGCATGGCTGAATGGATACCAAAAGCTCTGGCCTCATAGGAGCAGGCCGCAACTACACCACGACTCTGGGGGCTCCCCCCAACAATAACCGGACGTCCACGTAGGGCAGGGGTATCGAGTTGTTCGACCGAGGCAAAAAATGCATCCATGTCGATATGAATGATTTTACGAAGAGGTGGCATGATCGTGCAAGGGAGAGACCTGGGCATTTATCGCCATTGACGCTAAAGGCTTGCAAGGCTATTATCCGACTCAAATTCAATTGATTCCACCACAATACACCAGATTCAGATCAAGGAAAACAGACAATGCATTTCTATACCGAGCGGCAGCAGCAGCTTGTCCAACAGCCAGCAACCTGGCTGATAACCGGGGTCGCCGGTTTTATTGGTTCGAATTTACTCGAAACTTTACTTTCTCTTGGTCAGAGAGTGGTGGGGCTTGACAACTTTTCGACCGGTTATCAGCATAATCTCGATGAGGTGGAACGCCGCGTTGGTCAGGAAGCCTGGGCAGGTTTTTGCTTTATGGAAGGGGATATTCGTGTTCCTGCAGACTGCCAGAGGGCCTGTAAAGGCGTGGATTACGTTCTTCATCAGGCTGCGCTCGGCTCGGTCCCACGCTCCATAGAAGACCCTCAAACCACCAACGCCAATAATATTGACGGTTTTCTCAATATACTGGTCGCTGCCCGGGATGCGGAAGTGCGGCGTATGGTCTATGCTGCTTCCAGTTCGACCTATGGCGATCATCCGGATCTGCCCAAGGTCGAGGAGAATATCGGTAACCCGCTCTCTCCCTACGCGGTGACCAAACTGGTCAATGAACTCTATGCCAGTGTTTTTGCCCGCACCTATAATTTTAAAACCATCGGTCTGCGTTATTTCAATATTTTTGGTCAGCGCCAGGATCCTGATGGTGCCTATGCTGCGGTTATCCCCAAATGGTTTGCCAGCTTGCTAAAAAATGAGCCCGTTTACATTAATGGGGACGGAGAGACCAGCCGAGATTTTTGCTTTATAGAAAATTGTGTCCAGGCAAACATTATGGCCGCCACTGCCAGTGACGAAGCGGCCAACAATGTCTACAATGTGGCTTTTGGGGAACGGACCACACTCAACACCCTCTACGAGCTGATTCAAGAGCGGGTGGCGGTACAGTGTCCACAAGCGGCAGAGGCCAAGCCGGTGTATCGTGATTTTCGTGCTGGAGATGTGCGTCATTCTTTGGCGAACATCGCTAAAGCTGGCAAGCTTATCGGCTATCACCCTGCTTTTTCTGTCCGTGACGGGCTTGATAAAGCGGCTAATTGGTATATCGAAAGTATTCTATAACCACCTCTCAAGGAGTGGTCACTTCCCTCCACATCGTCATTAATAATCGTTTATTCACAGGGCCAGCCCTGAACAAAATAAGGAGCATTCGATGTCCAGCACCCTTGGTACCCTTTATAAAGTCAGCACCTTCGGCGAATCCCATTGCAAGGGAGTCGGCGCCATTGTCGATGGCTGCCCTCCCGGTATGGAACTGGTGGAGGCGGATATTCAGAAGCAGCTCTCCCGGCGTCGTCCCGGTCAGAGCGACCTGTCCACTCCTCGCCAGGAAGCCGACCAGGTGACCATTTATTCTGGAACCGAGTTTGGGAAAACCCTGGGAACCCCAATTATGTTGCTGGTCAACAATAAGGATCAACGGCCACAGGACTATGGGGAGATGAGCAAAATACCCCGACCCTCGCATGCTGATTTTACCTATCAGATGAAGTACGGTACCCGTGCTTCAAGCGGGGGCGGACGATCCAGTGCACGCGAGACAATCGGCCGGGTGGCTGCTGGCGCCATTGCCGAGAAGTGGCTCTATGAGACCTTTGGCACGGAGATCGTTGCCTGGGTCAGTGCCGTGGGGGATATTGAGGCTCCGGAAATGGACCTGGCCACCATCAGCCGTGAGCAGGTGGATGCTCAGATTATCCGTTGTCCCGATGCGGCCACTGCCGCCAAGATGGAGCAGCGCGTCAAAGAGGTGCTGGAGGCAAAGGACTCCATCGGCGGCATCCTCACCTGTGTCTGCCGTAATGTCCCTGTCGGTCTGGGAGAGCCGGTGTTTGATAAGCTTGAGGCCCGCCTGGCGCAGGCCATGCTCTCTTTACCTGCAACCAAAGGGTTTGATATCGGTTCTGGATTTGCCGGTACCAGGATGCGCGGCAGTCAGCACAACGACCCTTTTGTCCAGAAGGGCAACCGGCTGGGAACGCTCACTAACAACAGCGGAGGTGTCCAGGGCGGCATCAGTAACGGGGAGCCCATTGTCTTTCGCATCGGGTTTAAACCGGTGGCCACTATCGGCCAGGAGCAGGCAACGGTGGATTTTGATGGTGAAAATGTTACCCTGGCAGCCAAAGGGCGGCACGATCCCTGCGTGGTCCCCCGGGCAGTGCCCATTGTCGAGGCCATGGCGTCTCTGGTGCTGATCGATATGGCCCTGCAGCAGCGCGCACGGCGTCCCCTTTCCCGCTAACCGGAAGCAAGGTTGTGACCGAGCAAGGCGCCTCCATACTTGTTGTCGAGGACTCGCCGATAAACCAGCGGCAACTGCAGGCGCTTTTGAGCAAGCAGGGGTATCGGGTCTCCGTGGCTAATCATGGTAAGGAGGCGCTTGATCTCCTTGCCCTGGAGCTGCCGGATCTTTTGTTGCTTGACGTGGTTATGCCGGAGCTTGACGGACTTGCACTGTGCCGGATCCTGAAAGAGGATCCGGTAACACGTGAAGTTCCAGTAATTTTTATTTCTTCTCTGGATAACACCGCCGATAAACTCAGCGGTTTCAGTGCCGGTGGGGTGGATTATATCACCAAGCCCTTTCATCCATCAGAGGTGCTGGCCCGGATTTCAACCCACCTGAAAATCAGACAACTGCAAAAACAGCTGGCAGAGAATAATCGGCAACTGGCCCTGGAGAAGCAGAAGTCAGAGTCGCTGCTTTTAAATGTCCTGCCTGCCCGTGTGGCTGAGGAACTAATGGAGCGGGGATGTTGTACGCCTCAGTATTTTTCCGAGGTCACGGTCGGCTTTGTTGATATTGTCCAGTTCACCGCCACAGCTGCAAGCCTGGATCCTTCTTTTGTTATCAGCGAACTCAACGAATTGTTCACTGCTTTTGATCGCATTGTCGAGGCGCATCAATGTGAACGGATGAAGACCATTGGAGATGCCTACCTTTTTGCCGCCGGAATTCCCGAACCACGGGCCGATCACTCCCGGGCGGCTGCTCTGGTGGCCATGGAAATGATCGCCTATCTGGAAGCACGAAATCAATGCAGTGACCAGGCGTGGGAAATTCGTATCGGTCTGCACGCAGGCCCTGTGGTGGGGGGCATTGTGGGAACCAAAAAGTATATTTATGATATCTTCGGTGATACGGTCAACATAGCAGCCCGACTTGAATCGCTTTCCCAGCCAATGCGTATCAATGTTTCCCATGCTTTCTGTCAGGGGTTGAAAGACGAGTTTATTTTCTCCCGCCCTCGCACAGTGGAAATGAAGGGAAAGGGGACGCAGTCCACCTGTTTTCTTGAAGGACCTGTGGGAGCGGTTGAATAATAGCCGTTTTGAGCAATACATCTCCTCCAATGCTGGGAAAGAGGTAGTGCCGTCAGTGGCTGTCGTTACGGATTAAAGCTTAGAAAATGCCTGCCAGCCAATAGAGCAACATCCCAAGGACTACAGTTGCCGCCAGGTTTTTTGTTTTCCAGGCAAAATAGAGGGTCGGGAGGGCGACCCATAACTCAGGTTTTCCTATCTCGAGGTGGCGGGTTACGGTATCAACGAACAGGCTTGGGGCAATGAGGGCGCTGAGAATGGCCGCCGGGATCAGACTCAACCAGTCGACCAGTGGTTTGGGCAGTCGGCGGTGAGCCAGATAGATGAGGGGCAGGCACCGGGGGATATAGGTGACTAGGCCCATGGCAGCAAAGAGCAGGAGGGCATCCTGCCAGCTCATACCTGCCTCTCCTTGTACCGTTTGAGCAGATACCCACAGGTAGCTGCAGTGATTGCGGCAGCGACAATATAGGAATCCCCAGGAATACAGAGATACCAGAGAACGGCCACCAGCATGGCAATAAGAGACGTCAACACCGTGATCCAGCTTTTGAGTTGATACATAAGTAAAGAAAGAAACATGGCATTGAGGGCATAATCAATACCAAAGGCACCTTGGGGAATGAACTGACCCAAAAGTATACCTGAGGTGGTGGCGCAAATCCAGATGAGGTTGGGGAATTGATTGGCAGTTAGTGCGCTCCAACGGCTCCAGTTTTCCTTGTTAAACCGGACCATATTGAGGGCAAAGCTCTCATCGGTGATGCCGTAGGCAAAGAATGCAAGGAAGCAACGGTTAACTCCTGGAAGGTGCACTGCCAGGGCTGAGCTCATCAGGGCGTGGCGCAGGTTAACCATGAAGGTGGTGAAAACGATGGCAGGAAAGGAAGCGCCGCTTGCCAGCATGGCCACGCAGATAAATTGAGCCGAACCGGCAAAGACCAATATCGACATCATCGCCATGGCCCACCAGGGAAGCCCCGCCTGCTGTGCAAGTACTCCAAGTGCCAGGCCGATGGGAAAATATCCCAGGCAGATCGGCCAGCTGGCGGTCAGCCCTTGTCGAAATGTGCTGGCCGATGATGGGAGCCTGTGTCGCTGCTTTACCTTGTCCTGATTCAATTTTTTTGCTAGTGATGAAAAGTTGTTATGGCTCCCTTGCAGGGACTGACGTCGAAACAATCATTGCCAGCATGCCATTTGTGACTAATACCTTCTTTGTATACGATATGACTATTCCCGCACGCAATTTTTTTTCTTTCGTACTTGAGACTGCCCCAGACCCGGAGCTGTGCCGGTGAGTCGTCTTTGGAATATCGCTGATCTGCTCGACCTGCACTTTTTTTCTCGCCTTGATGATGAGGTGCAACGTACCCAGGGGGATGCCGGGCTTGCCAAGCGTGACCGGGTGATCTATCTGACCAAAATCGAACCACAGATTCGAAATCAAGGGAAGGTTGCGCCCCGGATGCTCATCCGCTTGTGGTTGACGACTCGACGGCAGCAGTTTCAAAGTAAAAAAGAGAGCGAAGACCAGCCCTTACCAGGGAATCTCTGGCAGGAACTCGTGGTTCTGGGCCGGGGACTGATCCTGTTGCTGGGAGTGTTGATGGGAGGGGCGACAGCAGGGGCGCTGCTGCTCTATACCGGAACAACGCCGCTGAATATTTCTCTCTATTTGGGAATTCTGGTTGTCTCCCAGCTTATCATGGTGTTTCTGCAGGGCTGTTTGCTTCTGTACCGTTCTTGGCGTCGTCTTCCTCTGGAGTCAACGAGTCTGTATGTTATCCTAGGACGGGCCATGTTGCGGCTGCTGGAGCGTGTACGTGGCCGATTGTATAGAAGGTTGAGCGGTAAGCAGCGCTTGGATCTTTCTGCGCTTGTCGGATCAATTCAACAACGACGAGAGTTAGGGGTACTGCTTGTCTGGCCGGCCTTTATTCTGGTGCAGCTCGGAGCCATTGGTTTTAATCTGGGGGCGCTTCTGGCAACCCTGTCCAAAGTGACTTTTTCGGACATGGCTTTTGCCTGGCAATCAAGCCTGCAGCTCTCTCCAGAGCTTGTTGCCCAAATTGTGCACCTGATAGCTCTGCCCTGGTCCTGGCTTTTTCCCCAGGCGGTGCCTACCTTGGCAGAAATTCAGGGGAGCCAGATGGTTCTTAAAGAGGGGATCACGCATCTGGCCTCGACGGATCTGGTTTCCTGGTGGCCTTTCCTTTGTTGGAGTGTGGTCCTTTATGGGCTGCTTCCCCGCTGCGTTCTTTTGGCCATTGGCTGTTTGCAACAGCGACAAGCTCTGGAGGCGCTGAATTTTGGCTCGCTAAACTTCCGCCCTTTACTGCGTCGCATGACAGCACCCAAGGTGGATACAAGCGGTGTGCATAAAAAACAGCCAGTATCCCCAGCATCGAAACCTGTACCCGAACCAGAGGTGGTCACCCCTAAGATACCAAGTCCGCCCGATACCGGAGCACTGTCCAAGGAGGAACTCTCGCCTAATCCGGTTCCTGAGCTGAGGGAAGAGGAGCCTGAGGCTGAGCCTGAAGAGACGGAAGTGTTTGAATCGGAAGAGCTTGTATTCAAGGGAGCCGTACATTCCGAGCCGGAGCCTCTTGTCCCAGCCGAGGAACAGGGGCTGATTCTCATCCCCGATGAACTTTTTGAAGAGTGCCCGCAAGCCGATTTGCTCACCCAGCTGAAGCACACCTACCCCAACCTGTGTATGCAGCTGCAGTGCTATGATGAGACCGACTCGGTGGCAGCTTTGCACCTTGAGCCCAACACGCTGGATGAACTCTTTTTGCTCCTTGAGGCCTGGCAGCCCCCCTTGAAGGAGACAGAATCGTTTCTGCGCGGGCTCCGCATAAATCTGGGGCGGGATTTCCCCATAACTATTCTTCTTATTGGTAAGCCTACTCCTGCAACCATGCTCACCTCTGTGGATGGTAATCAGCTTGGCATCTGGCAGATGAAGATGCAGGCACTTGGAGATGGAAACCTTGCTGTTCAACCCCTGATACTGCCATGATATCGACCACCGCTGAATTTGCCATTATCGGCCATCCCAATGAGGGGAAATCCTCGGTCCTTTCCACCCTGGCCGAGGATGATTCCGTTCGGGTGAGCCCCATCCCTGGGGAGACCGTTGTCTGTCAGTCCTTTCCTGTACGGATCGATGGACGTGAAATTATACGCTTTATCGATACTCCCGGTTTTCAGAATCCCCGTCAGGCTCTGGCCTGGTTCCAACAATACGATGGACCCGAGGAAGAGATGCTGTCTGCCTTTATCCGGGCCCATGAAGAAGATCCCGACTTTCACGATGATTGTGAACTCTTCCGTCCGCTGATTGCTGGAGCCGGGGTTATTTTTGTGGTTGACGGTTCCCGGCCCTTACGCAAGGTTGATCGGGCGGAGATGGAGATACTTCGTCTCAGTGGAGCGCCGCGCATGGCCGTGATTAACTCCAAGGAAGACGATTCCGACTATCTTGTCAAATGGCAGAGCGAGTTTCGTAAAAATTTCAATGCAGTACGGGTTTTTAATTCCTGTCGTGCCAACTATCGCCAGCGGATTGAACTGCTTGAAAGTCTGAAATCCATCGACCAGGAGCTCGAGCCAATCCTGCGGCAGGTCGTTGAAGCCTTTCAGGAGGACTGGGAAGTTCGAAGCCAGCAAACCGCAACGCTGTTAACCGACTGTTTGCAGGACATCCTCAGTTATCGCCGGACGGTTGCCTGCAAACCCGAGGATGAAGAAAAAAAACGCCGGGAGTTGCACAGTGACTACACCGCTTATGTTAGCGGGCGTGAACGGGAGGCGCAGCAGGATATACGTGGACTCTTTAAACATAATATTTTTAACCTGGAGCTGCCGCCGCAGTCGATCCTGGAGGCAGATCTCTTTAGTGATCGTACCTGGAAATTTCTTGGGCTTACCGATCGACAGGTGATTATTGCCGGAGCCCTTGGCGGGGCCGCTCTGGGCGTAGGCATTGACGCGGCCACCATTGGTACCTCTTTTGGGCTTTTTTCAGCTATAGGTGGTTTGATCGGTGCCGGAGCTACGGCCTTAAAGGGGAAAGACATCTTGGCGGGAACCCGAGTGCTTGGAATGAAAATGGGGGGAGAACTACTCCAGGTGGGGCCAGTCAACAATATACAGTTACTCTACATTCTTCTTGATCGTGGTCTGCTGTTTTACTCCCATGTTATCAACTGGGCACACGGACGTCGCGATTAT
Source organism: uncultured Desulfobulbus sp. (assembly GCF_963664075.1). NCBI lineage: Bacteria > Pseudomonadati > Thermodesulfobacteriota > Desulfobulbia > Desulfobulbales > Desulfobulbaceae > Desulfobulbus > uncultured Desulfobulbus sp. The sequence goes on along the minus strand of NZ_OY760916.1, from coordinate 3,330,567 downwards.
GGGGAGACAAGAGGAGTAACACTGGATTCGGTTGGCGGTAAAACAGGATTCACCAGCCACTGGAGCCGTGAAGAACGGGCGGTTTGCGATCGTTTTTTTCGTGCTATTTCAAAAGGCAGTGAAGCTGAAATCGAAGAGAGTTCGATGGCTCTTCAAGATCTATTGCGCAATCAGTTTATTGACATCGCCGAAGAGCGAGTGGGGAGTCAAAGACAGGCCCAGATCGGTGATGGTCTTAATCCGTAATAGTGGTACCCCTGACAAGTGAGTGGAGAAAAGCTCAGGCCGGTTCAACCGACCTGAGCTTTTTTTAAGCATCCCGTTGCTTTGTTACGAGGTCTTAAACTGTCCTATGATGGAGTTGAGTTCTTCTGCCATTTTCTGCAGCTCTTCAGCACTGGTTTTTACCTGTGAGGAGCTGTTGGATATGGACTCTGCAGAGGTGTTTACTCTGGTAATATCCAAGGCAATCTGAGAGGCAACGGTGGAACTCTGACTTACATTCTCATTAACTTCCTGCAGACCGATGGATGCCTGACCAATATTATTTGTGATGTTATGGGTTGCTTCTGACTGATCGCTGACTGCTGTGGCCATTGAGGAAACGATGTCGTTCACACTTTCGATAACGGTGGATATCGCATCAACCCCCACCCGGGTAGTCTCGGTTGTACTTTGAATATTGGCAATCTGTTTTTTGATATCCAGGGTCGACTCTGCAGTCTGCTTTGCAAGCTCCTTGATCTCATTGGCCACCACCGCAAACCCTTTACCCGCCTCTCCAGCTCGTGCTGCCTCGATGGTGGCATTCAGCGCCAAGAGGTTCGTTTGTTCGGATATTTCGGTGATGGTTTCAGTGACCTTACCAATCGCCTGCGCAGCTTCTCCTAAAATGGCCATTTTTTCGCCAGCGCTCTCGGCCTGCTGAACTGCTTCAACAGAGACGGAGTTCGCCTTTTCAACGATACTGTTGAGCCCACTGAAGGTGGAGGACATCTCTTCCGAAGCGTTGGCAACCATCGAGATGTTTGTGGTCGACTCCTCCATGGCAGCCGCCACGGCATTGAGATTGGCGCTCATTTCCTCGGCAGCCACTGAGCCATTGTGGGCTGAGCTCGAGGTTTCATTAGCACCATCAGCCATCCCTCCAGAGATCATCGTTAGGTCAAGCGCAGCCTGTCCCACATGCTGTGCATTATTGCTGATACGGGTAACAATGGTTTGCAGCTTTTCAAGAAAGGTATTGAACCAAAAGGCCAGTTCACCTAACTCATTTTTACCGTGGCTTGCGAGGCGCTTGGTCAGATCGCCTTCCCCCTCAGCCACATCCTTGAGTCCGGCCACTGCCAGGTTTATGGGCTTCACGATTGATCCTGCCATAAAAAACCAGACGAGAACGGTGAAAATCACTGCGCCTGCACTGATGAGGTTGAGGGAAATAATGCTTTGTTGGTTGGTCCGGGTGATGCGCTCGGCGGCTTCACTAAATTCAGCCTTATCAGCCTCTACTGCTACGATCCAGCGCCCAGGGCGCAAAATAGATAAAGCGTGATTCTCGGACTATTTCTGGGCCAGTGTCGGTTTTCAGGGTGAACTGTTGCTTGCCGATCTGACGCGGCCCAAGAGCTTTGGCCGCCTCTATCCGTTCTTTGATGTAGGGGGTACCCTCAGCATCGAGAACATCCTGCATGTTTTTACCATTCTCTGCCTCGGTGTGGGCAATTACATAACTCCCGGTGGTGTCCATCACCGTGACATAACCGGTTTCACCGATACGCATGTCAACGATGGCGCGCCGCAGGCTTTTTACATTTTCCTGGGGGATTCCAACGTAGAGCACCCCAATGACGTTTCTGGAACTGTCAAAAATAGGGACATAAGCGGTGATGTACCAGGCGTTGACGACAAAGGCCCGACCTTTGAACGTTTTTCCGCTCAGAATGGTTGAAACTACAGGATTGCTCCGGCCATCGGGATTGGTAGCTGGAATATAGGTGCCGATGGCTCGCGTTCCCGCCTTGGTGATAACATTGGTGGCAACCCGCAGCATATCTCCCTGGGGGTTAATGCGTTGAAAGATGGTACAGGTAACATCCAGCAGTTGCTGCACTGGGGCAACCAGCGGAGCCGACTCTTTGGCATTGCTGATCTGGCCTAACCACTGTTCCCCCAGCATCATTTTGGGTAGCTGAACCGTTTGGATTGCACCACTCAATTGATTTTTTGCCTGCCAGCTGACAGTTTCCTCCGCAAAAGAGACACCGCCTGCTTTGTTCATCAGGTCACTGGCGACGCGTAGGGAGGCATCGATGTTTTTTTGGGTGACCTCCTGGTGCGATTCGGCCAAGGTGTAGAGATTGTTTACAATATGTTCAAGATCTGCATAGGCTAGCTGCAGACTTTTTTCTTCACCAATGGTTGCTACTTTTTTTATTCTGGACAAAAACGGAGGTCAAAATAATCGCCAGGGGAATCATGGTGACCACGACACCGATAATGACCAGCTTGGAGCGTAGCTTCATATTATTCAACATTTTCCTCCAATTATGGTGTAAGCATTCAGAACACCCCGAAATTCTGTAAAAAGAACCTGATGCCTTCTTTGCATCATAGGCCTGTAAAACAAAGGAGTCAAATGAGAGAATAAAAATCATTTTTCGCTTGCTTGTGTTATGAAAATCTCTGTTTTTCCCCGTTAATAGTCGTTTGCTCTCAAAACTAATTGCGCTAGAATAAAACTGGTTTCATTTTGATTGCATCGTCGTCTACAGGAGGTTGTATGAATAGACAAACAGAAGCCTCGATCGACAATAACGCCTACTCATCCATCTTCCAGGGTACAGGGGTGGAAGAGTTTAAAAAATGTATCCAACATCATCTGATGAGCTTTCAGGGCCGCGACCCGGAACGGGCGGGAAACCCTGATGTCTACCGCGCACTCTCCTATGCCCTGCGCGACGTGCTCATGGAAAAGTGGATTAAGACCCAAAAGACCTTTTATGCCGAGAAAATGAAACGGGTCTATTACCTTTCTCTCGAGTTCCTGGTGGGACGGTCTCTTGGCAATGCCATTATCAACATGGGGCTTATGGATGAGGTCACTCAAGCTATAGAGCAGTTGGGCTATGATTTGGAGGTCCTTCGGGACTGCGAGGAGGATGCTGCCTTGGGTAACGGAGGTTTGGGGCGGCTGGCTTCTTGTTTTATGGACTCCATTGCCACCATGAAGATTCCTGCCTATGGATATGGCATCCGTTACGATTTTGGATTGTTTCATCAGAAAATAGTCGATGGGTATCAGGTCGAATCCCCCGACTCCTGGTTGCGCCTGGGCTCCCCCTGGATGTATGAACGAACCAGTTTCATGTATCCGGTCAAATTTTATGGGCATGTCACCTCTACCACCGATGAGCATGGCCGCTACCGAGCCCGCTGGGTCGATACCGAGATCGTTATGGCCATGGCCTGCGATATGCTCGTACCGGGGTTTGGAAACGATCATGTGATCAATATGCGCCTCTGGCGGGCCAAGGCTTCGCGAGAGCTGGACTTGCGTTTTTTCAACGTGGGCGACTATATCAATGCGGTGGAGGGCAAGGTCAAGTCGGAGACTATTTCCAAGGTGCTCTATCCAAGTGATGATATCAGCGAGGGACAGGAACTGCGTCTGAAGCAGCAGTACTTTTTCGTTGCCGCCACCTTTCAGGATATCCTTCGTCGTTATCGTAAAGAGAATGATACCTTTCACGATTTTCCCAATCAGGTTGCCGTCCAGCTCAACGATACCCACCCGGCCATTGCCATCCCTGAGTTGATGCGGGTGTTGATGGATTACGAAGGGTTAGGCTGGGAGCAGGCATGGGATATCTGTGTACGTACCTTTGCGTATACCAATCATACCCTTATGCCCGAGGCTCTGGAAACCTGGCCTGTTGATATGCTGGGGCATGTTTTGCCCCGACATCTCGAGATTATTTTTGAGATCAATCGTCGTTTCTTAGAAGAGGTAGCCAGGACATATCCCGGCAATGCACGAAAAATTGAAGAAATGTCCTTGATCGCGGAGGGACCTGTTCGTCGGGTCCGCATGGCCAACTTGGCGATTGTGGGGAGTCATTCGGTAAACGGCGTAGCTGCACTGCATACTGAGCTTTTGAAAAACTATCTGTTTCGTAATTTTCATGAGATGTACCCCCAGCGGATTAATTCAAAGACCAATGGGATCACTCCAAGGCGCTGGTTGTTGAAGAGTAATCCCGGGCTTGCCGAATTGATCAGTGAAAAGATCGGTTATGACTGGGTTGTGGACTTGGACCGGTTACGGGAGCTGGAGAAGTGGGTAGATGATCCCGATTTTAGACGACGCTGGCAGGAAGTGAAACTGGCCAATAAACAGTGGCTGGCCAAGATTATTAAGAGCAACTGTAAGGTCAGGGTGAACCCCAACACCATGTTTGACATTCAGGTGAAACGGATTCATGAGTACAAACGACAGTTGCTTAACGTGCTCCATGTCATTCATCTTTACCAACGCATTATTACGCATCCCGAGAACACCTCTATCCCTCGAACAGTTATCTTTGCTGGAAAGGCAGCGCCTTCCTATCATAAGGCTAAGTTGATTATAAAGTTGATCACTTCAGTGGCGTCGGTGATTAATCACGATCCTCGGGTAGGAGATAGACTCAAAGTCGCCTTTATTCCCAATTACTGTGTCTCCCTGGCCGAACGGATTATGCCAGCTGCCGATCTCTCGGAGCAGATCTCCACCGCAGGGACCGAAGCTTCAGGCACAGGGAATATGAAGTTTGCCCTGAACGGGGCACTGACCATCGGTACCCTTGATGGTGCCAATATTGAAATTCGCGAAGAGGTGGGGGAGGAGAATATATTTATTTTTGGGATGACCGCCGAGGAGGCTGAGTACGAGAAAAAATGTAAATCTCGCAAGCCCTGGCAGATTTATGAACAGAATGAAGAGGTCCGTGAGATAATCGATGCTATTGGTCATGGTGCCTTTAGTCATGGCAATCGCGAACTGTTCCAGCCGCTTGTTGATGACCTTATGAATGAGAACGATCCGTATTTGCTGCTTCTGGACCTGGAGTCATATCTCCAGTGCCAAGAAATGGTAGGAAAAGTCTACGCAGACACTCCAACGTGGGTGAAACGTTCTATCCTCAATGTCGCACGTATGGGCAAATTTTCGAGTGATCGAACTATCAAGGAATATGCGGAGGAAATCTGGGGGGTACCAGTGGGGGGAGAGAATGAGGCCTGAACAATTTTTCCGAAGCTAACAATGAAAAAGCCTGGACCAGCTTTTCTGGTTCAGGCTTTTTTGATAAACCATTGGCCATAATGTTTCAGTTCGGCAATGGATTCCCGAATATCCTCCTGGGCCAGGTGGCAGCATGCTTTTCTGAATTGAGGGAGGTCAGGAGCCCAGCGTACAGCGAGTTCTTTGAGGGTGGAAACATCGATGTTGCGATAATGGAAATAGGCTTCAAGCTCTGGCATATAGCGCACCAGAAATCGGCGATCATGCCAGACAGAGTTGCCGCACATGGGAGAGGAACGATGGTCGACCCAGGTCTGAATAAAGGCCAGGGTCTCTTCCTCTGCCCGGCGGCAGTCATGCTCGCTTTGGCGGACCCGTTCGATGAGCCCGGATTCCCGATGCTGTCTTTTATTCCACATATCCATGGCTGCCAGTACTTCTTCAGGCTGATGGATAGCAATCACCGGGCCTTCGGCAAGGATCTCCAGCTGCGAATCGGTGACCACCGTCGCCACTTCAAGAATTTTGTCGGAGAGGGGATTGAGCCCGGTCATTTCTAGGTCAATCCAGACAAGATTACTGTTTGCCAACGTCGGCTCCCTTGGTTAGCCGTCATCTTGTATCACTTCTTTGTATACTGGACCACAGCTTGTGGTCCAGTTCAACTTTTTTTGCCGAGTTTTTTTAGGGCGACCTGGTCTGTCGGGAGAGTAGACCAGGAGGAAGAGGTTGGCCTGCTTAGGCTTTGATGCGGCCAGCGCTTCCCAGGACCGCACTGTTTTTATGTTTGACCATGGCGATCAATTCGTCGCGTGCGGGGCCAAGATATTTCCTAGGGTCAAACTCTGCGGGCTTTTCAGCAAAGACCTGGCGAATGATTGCGGTCATGGCTAAGCGGCCATCGCTATCGATATTGACCTTGCAAACTGCAGAGGCAGCCGCTTTGCGTAACTGCTCCTCTGGGATTCCTGCAGTGTTGTCCATCTTGCCTCCGAACTGGTTGATCAGTGCTACATGCGATTGAGTCACCGAGGATGCACCGTGGAGCACGATGGGAAACCCAGGTACCAGCTTTTCAATCTCTGCCAAAATATCAAAGCGCAGGGGAGGAGGCTCTTCGCCAGGGTTAAGCTTAAATTTATAGGCTCCATGGGAGGTCCCAATCGAGATTGCAAGCGAATCGACACCGGTTTGTTCTAGGAATCGTTCGACCTCTTCCGGGCGGGTGTAAGAGGAATGTTCGGCACTGACTTCATCCTCAATACCGGCAAGCACCCCTAATTCGGCCTCCACAGTAACATCATGGTCATGGGCGTATTCCACCACCTTCCTGGTCATGGCGGCATTGTCTGCAAAGGCATGGTGGGAGGCGTCAATCATGACCGAAGAAAAACCGGAGTCAATACATTCCCTGGCCAACTCAAAGCTGCCTCCATGGTCCAGATGTAAGGCTATGGGCACTGCAAGGCCAACTTCCTTGGCGAGATCGACTGCAGCGGCTGCCATGTGTGGGAGAAAAGCAGTGCCAATGTATTTACGTGCACTGCCAGAGACCTGGAGAATCACCGGTGAGGCTGATTGGGCACAGCCTGTGACAATAGCCTGAAGCTGCTCCATATTATTGAAGTTATACGCAGGAACGGCAAATTGTTCACGCATGGCCTGCGAGAACATAGCTTTCGTGTTGACCAGGCCAAGCTCAGTATAATGAATATTTTTCATGCTTTACTCCTTGATAAGAGAGATTATTTGATGAAAAAATGCGGATTTGGACTGCATGGGACATGCAAGGACTGCTCATGAATGTACCTGCTCGGATTAACTTTTCTCAGGTGAGTGAGCAATCGCAGAAAATAAGGTCATACTAGAAGTATGTAATGCTCTTCATGATAAGGGCAAGGAAAAACAGGCAAGTGGATATTTTGCTTGATCATTTGCTGTTGTCAAAAGAGGATGGAACAAAGATGAAGTCATTTCCCTTGGGGCAGCCCTAGAAATAGAAGCAATTTTTTCGCTGGAGCCGTAATGTTTTGTACCAGCAGACAAAAAAAACCGCCTTCCAAAGTGTGGAAGGCGGTTTGTGTGCATAAGTGGATAGAAATTTAGCCTTCTACCACATCGATCCCTTCAAGTTTCCAGTTTTCTGTGCGGACCGGGCGGGCCCAGGTCCACTGCTCGGCAAATTTGACTGGTTCAGTCAAGCTGCCTTCAATCAGGTTGCCGGACTTGTCATCAACCGTATAGTCGAGCAGGTTGGCGGTAAAAAGCACGGTGACAAAGTCTTCGCCGTTCTGGCTACCTGCAGTGATAATTTCAACTTTACGAATGGCAATGGATTCGAGTTTGTTGATCTGGCCCTTGGCTTTCATCTCTGCAAGGTGGCTTTCATACTCTGACGCCAACTGATTGCCGAGTAAGTGACGGAAAGAATCGATTTCTCGCCGCATCCACCCCGCTTGGACCTTAAAAAAGACGTCTGAGGCAACTTCAAGAAAATGGTTTTCATCAAAGCCGGGATCGGTCTGGCGAATTTCAGCCAGGCCTTCTGCCGCGGCCATCGGACCTGGAGCAGGGGGGACAGGCGGAACCGGTGGGACTGAGCTTCCCCCCATGTTGTTGCCCCCTCCCTGAAACATGGAGTTGGGCGGCGGCTGGTAGCCCGATGAGCCTGAAGAGGTCGGCCGGTTGACAAAGCGTTTGTAAAGAAAATACCCCACTACGCCCAGAATGATCAGCGGGAGAATGCCCATGCCGCTGCCGCCAGCTCCAAACATACTGCCAAAGAGCATACCGCCCAGGGCGCCGCCAAGCAGTCCGCCCATGAGGCCACGGCCAAAGCTTCCGCTGCGGTTTGTCCGTTGATTGAAGTTTTGGCTGGGAGTTGATTTTGGTGTTGAGCGAAAGGTGGGGCTGCTGAACGAGCGCCCGCCAGACTTAGAACGTGCATCAGCATGGTCCGGCACCACAACAGCACCAACCAGGTTCAGGGCCAGGAATATGGCCATAAAGGGGAAACAACGTTTGAGTAATGCAAGCATTTTCAGGTATCCATAGCTAGTTTTTTTAGATCTTTGACGAAAACGACAATTTTGTCTAGGGTAAGATTTTTCCTGTGGTTGTCAAGCAAATCCGGTTTGTAATGCGAGCATCTTCTCTTGGCGTGGTATGAATTTTTCTGACTTCAGTGATCTGGAACAAGTTAAGCTCCCTATTGGAGAGGAAGGAGAGTCTCTGGAGTCTTTAGCCCTGGTGCTGGAGTCTGTGGGGCTAGATGTTGTTGTTGATTCAAAAGAGCACACATTGTGGGTACGGCGGAATCAATATGATCTGGCTCTGGAACAGCTTCAGCTTTACAAGGAAGAAAACCGTCACTGGCCTCCCCTCAGAAAACAGGTTGAGCCCCATCCGTTGATGCCTCCAACGGTTCTGCTCCTGGGAGGGCTGATTTTTTTTTACCTGGTGACCGGGGCATGGAAACAAAGCTCCCCCTGGTTTGTTCATGGGGCGGTCGATGCCGCCGCCGTCCGCGATGGACAGTGGTGGCGTCTGCTGACCGGCTTAAGCCTGCATGCCGATAGCCGACATCTTTTGGGCAACTGCTGTCTTGGGGGCGTTTTAGTACATCTGTTAAGTCGGCAGATTGGTTTCGGGTTGGCCTGGGCATTGCTCATAGGCTGTGGAGCTGCTGGCAACTGGTGCAACGTTGTTTTTCGACAGACAGATCACCTCTCGGTGGGATTTTCCACCGCGGTGTTTGCCGTGGTTGGCCTGCTCTCCGGAATGCAGATGGTTCAGAAAGAAAAAATGGTCTGGCAGGATGTGCTGCTGTCGCTCGGCGCGGGGATGGCACTTCTCGCTCTGTTGGGAACCGCAGGGGGGCGTACCGATCTGGGGGCCCACTTTTTTGGTTTTTGGGTTGGTGCCGGTTGCGGGATTCTGGCTGAGATCTCAGGGCTGATTCGTTGGGCCAGACCTGAGAGTCGGCAGCGATATTTGTTTGGAGTTACTCTGGGGCTGGTTGTCTGGTCCTGGTGGTGGGCCATGGGCTGATTCCACAACAAATTATTCTCTATGGTCTTTGTGGAAAAGTGGCTTCTTGTTCCGATCTTGTTTGACGATTATTCGGGTAATGCATAATGTAATCCCCATTATATGCGGGGAAGATGCTTTAAGATATTTCGAATATTTGCTCTTTTTGTTGATTTCGGCTGTATTTAAAATGTGTTGTAAGCAGCGATTTTTTCCCTGTCTTTCATCACTTTCATCAAAAATACCCTACTGGAGCTGTTTTCATGCCAATGAATGAACAACCCCCCTGGGGCCAGAAGAAGAAACCCTCCGGCCCAGAGGATATTCTCGCTACCCTTATCCAAAAAATTCGAGACTCTTTTACCGGAAAAGAGGGCGAGGAGGGCCAGGGAGGAGGCACACAACCGCCTGAGCAGCCGGGGAGTTTCTTTGCCGGATTCAGCAAACTTTTGGCCATTGCTCTGGCTGTCGTGCTTCTCCAGGGCGCATTCTCAAGTTTTTTCACCATCAAACCCGGTGAGGTCGGTGTTGTTTTGCGTTTTGGAAAATACGCGCGAACCACCCAGCCCGGTCTCCATTTCAAGATTCCTTATCTGGAAGAACTGACTAAGGTCGACGTGGAAACCGTGCGCAAAGAGGAGTTTGGCTTTCGCACCCGCTCGCCGGGGTTCCGCTCCTCCTTTGACCGCAAGGGCTACGACATGGAGTCCCTGATGCTGACCGGTGATAAGGACGTTATTGAGGTCGCCTGGATCGTCCAATATAAGGTCAACGACCCGGTGAAATTTCTCTTTGAAGTACGGGATGTGGCCCAGGCTGTCCGTGATGCCTCGGAAACAGTTACCCGGCGCATCGTCGGCAACATGGATTTTGATTATGTGCTCAGTAACCGTGAGATCCTGGCAGCCAATGCGAAACAGGAACTGCAGGACCAGATGGATCGACTTAATTGCGGAATCGTTATCGTTACCCTGCAGCTGCTGGATATCAATCCGCCGGAGCCCGTCAAACCTGCCTTTAATGAGGTCAACGTTGCCGATCAGGACATGAAGCGTTTGGTCAACGAGGCTGAAGAAACCTACAACAAGGTCATTCCCAAGGCTCGCGGTAAAGCGAAGCAGATAGTCGAGGCCGCAAAAGGGTATGCAGTGGAGCGGATCAACCGGGCAAATGGTGAAACCAATCGGTTCAACTCTATTGTTAAGGAGTATCTGCTGGCCAAAGAGGTCACCCGCCAGCGTATGTACTTGGAAACTATGGAAGATGTCCTTCCGCAGGTCGAACATTTGTACATCCTCGACCAAAGTCAGCAGAATCTCTTGCCGCTTTTTGATCTGACCAAACGTGCTCCGCTGCCTACGGCAAATGCGGCGAAATAACAGAAGAGGCCAAGACCTATGACAAAGATTCTACAGATATTTTCAGCAGTCATTCTGATCGCGGTCGGTGTAACCGTCTGGGATGGTTTTTTTATCGTCCCTGAGGGGAAACAGGCGGTCATTACCCAGTTCGGAGCACCCGTTGGGGAGCCGGTGCAAGAGGCCGGACTCAAGTTCAAGACTCCTTTTATTCAGGTGGTGCAGTACTTTGACAAGCGGGTGTTGATCTGGGATGGCGATCCCAACCAGATTCCAACCAATGACAAGACCTTCATCTACATGGACAACACCGCCCGCTGGCGGATTTCCAACCCCCTGCGGTTTTTGCAGGCAGTGGGCAACGAGCGTCGGGCCGCCTCCCTGCTTAATGACATCATTGCAGGAACAGTTCGAGACCTGGTGAATAAAAATAACCTGATTGAAATTATCCGTAGCTCCGATTGGTCGCAGGATTATATGGCCTCCAGCGTGCAATCTCGGGATAATCTTGGGCCACCCAAGGTAGGGCGCGATCAGATCAGTGAAATGGTTCTGCAGGCCGCCTCTAAAATTACGCCTCAGTACGGGATTGAACTCTTGGATGTCATGTTCAAGCGGGTCAACTACATTGAATCCGTCCGCCTGAAGGTTTATGACCGTATGATCTCAGAGCGGAAACGTATTGCAGCGGAGAAACGATCAACCGGTGAGGGCCGTAAGGCGGAGATTTTAGGGCGAGTTGATCGGGAATTGCAGGAAATCACCTCGAAAGCTGACCGCGAGGCGACAGAGATTCGTGGTAAGGCAGATGCTGAGGCCGCTAAGGTCTATGCGGAAAGCTACTCCCGCCATCCGGAATTCTATGCCTTTTTAAAGAGTCTGGAGAGCTATAAAAAGATTCTTGCGGGCAATACCTCGTTGGTGTTGAACACCGATGCGGAGCTACTGCGCTACCTGGAGCGGCAGCAGGTGGGGAAATAAGCAGCACGCAAGATCTCGTGCTGCTGTCGTCGGCTCCATAAATCTGTGGCTATTGCCACAGATTTATGGAGTTACTCAAGAAACACGCCCGGCCCCTCATCTGCAAAACTCGGTCGTTGTTCCGGCGAGTAAGGGATCCTTCCCCGTTCTTCCAACAGAGTTTCAAACTGGGTGAGCTCCGCCTCTGTGGTCAACGCGTCCAGTCCAAGTTGTTCAAAACGACAGTCACAGTGAACAAGTTGCCCCCCGCACCAGGGGCAGATCTCAACCGGGCAACCCAATTCATGGTTTTCGCCACTCTCTGCATGGCATGCCGGGCAGATCTCTGCATCGACCTGGAGGGGCTCATAGATGGCCAGCTTCTCAAAAGGCGTACAGGCTTCCATGAAAGCTGTAACACTTTCATATTCAAAAAAATCAATGAGTTCCTGGGCCAGGAAACCATCGTTCAAATTGCCCTGAAACTCAATACCCTCACTGGATACAAGGTAGAGGTAGCAGGTGTGCTGGGTGCGTACTGCCAGCAAAAAGATACCTTGGTGGCGCTTGATTAAGCGGACTTCCCGAATCCAGTCCTCCCGTGCCTCGGGCAAGTAGCTGTAAAACTCAAGCAGTAAGGTCAGGCCGATGCGATCATCACGGTAGATCTCCAACAGGTCTTCTGCTTCGGCGCGAAATTCTTCGGGCACGGCATAATCCATAGCTGTGGTAATGTATTTTCTTTGTCTTTCAAAGTCAGTATGCATGAGTAATCTCTCGTTCGAAAAAGCAGAGGAGCTGCTGTTTGTTTGTATAGGGAAAGCAATTGCAGCTTATAGGTTGTTTAGATAAAAACAGTGGGTTGCTTGAATTTTCAAGTTAAATGCGGTAAAAAGGACTGTTGGTTAATCTGTACGGACTCCAGGCACCTCTGTTGGCGTCTTTTCATTTGCCCCGTGGCACTAGCGGTTATTGTACCGACACTCTAACGGGCCGTTCCGGCCCACGCATCGTTTTTCCATCTCTTCAGGGTACTTCTTCGGAGCCAGGTGTTTCCGTTTGCCACTACCCACCGGAGTTCGACATAGTTCTGTAGGAGGATTTATTGCATGTCTGAAACCGATCAAAATAATACAGCCAGCCTAAATATTGACGGTAAAACGTATGAATTATCTCTCATAGAGGGTACGGAGGGAGATAAATCTATCGATATCCGAAATTTACTGCGAGACACCGGGTATACTGTTTTTGATACTGGCTATAAAAATTCAGCCTCCTGTAGCTCGACGATTACCTATCTTGATGGTAGTCAGGGGATTTTACGGTACCGTGGGTACGCCATTGAGGATCTTGCGGAAAAATGTTTGTTTATCGAAGTTGCCTACCTGCTGCTCCATAACAAACTGCCTAATCGCGAGGAACTTGAGGCTTTTCGGGTCATGTTGGAACAGCAAGCCTTGATTCATGAGGACATGATTCATTTTTTTGACAACTTTCCGCCCAACGCCTCGCCAATGTCAATCTTGTCGTCCATGGTGACCAGTCTTCACAACTTCTATCCGGAGATGAGTGGCGATCCCCTGGAAAATATCGATTTGACGGCAACCCGCCTGATTTCCAAAATACGAACTATCGCGGCATTCTCGTACAAAAAATCAATCGGTCAGCCGTTGGTGTATCCGCGTAACGATTTGTCCTACTGCGGTAATTTTCTTAACATGATGTTTGATACCCCGGTGCGTCCATATATCGTCTTACCGGAGGTGGTCGCGGCTCTGAACAAACTCCTGATTCTGCATGCCGACCATGAGCAGAATTGCTCGACCTCTGCAGTGCGTCTGGTAGGGAGCGCCGGAGGTAACCTCTATGCCTCTATTTCTGCCGGAATTAACGCCCTCTGGGGGCCGCTTCATGGAGGGGCAAATGAGGCGGTTGTCGAAATGCTTGAGGCGATTCATGAGGATAACAACGACTATAAGAAGTACATCGCCAAAGCCAAGGATAAAAATGATCCCTTTCGGCTTTCCGGTTTTGGGCATCGCGTCTACAAAACCTATGACCCACGTGGAGAGATTATCAAGGCCGCCTGCGATGGTATTCTCGATGTCCTGAACGTGAAAGACCCGCTGCTGGAAATTGCACGTAATTTGGAAGACATCGTGTTGACGGACGATTACTTTGTTAGTCGAAATCTCTATCCCAATATCGATTTTTATTCTGGGATTATCTATCGAGCGCTTGGTATTCCTACCAACATGTTTACGGTTATGTTTGCCTTGGGACGTCTCCCCGGTTGGATCGCTCAATGGCGAGAAATGCGTGAGGATCAGGACACAAAAATATGTCGTCCGCGTCAAATTTACGTAGGTGCCCCTTCCCGTAAATTTGTTCCGTTGTGTGAGCGATTGTAATCAGTTCGTCTTGTTAAAGACGCAGAAGGCCGCACCATTTGGTGCGGCCTTTTTTTTGTCGTAATTCGCCACAGCTCTACTGATCTTTGATGCGACAGTTGTCGAGAAAATTGCGGATAAGAGTCTGTTGTTGGTTAGAGAGCGAACCAAACTGAATGCAGTAGCGTCGTGAGGTTAGCGTGCTGAAAATTGAGTGAGGAGGGGAGGTTATTTCATTGACAACTGCCACCGGCAAATTTTGGACGTAGAGGTTAGTCGGAGGGAAGAAGAGATCTACCTCACGAGGTCGTGAATGTTGAGGTTGCATAGAGACAAAACGAACGGCAATGCCTCCTTCGCTGATATCAATAATGCCTCCTGGCTCAGTACCAATAAAAGCGAGCGCGTCAGAATGGACCCGATGGCGCCTATGTTGTCTTCGCTCCTTGTCATGGGGCGGTTGATTGCGCTGAGTTTCGATCATTAGGATGGTTCAAATTCTTTCGAGCTTATTGTTTACAGGCAGCAAATTGCCTACAGTATTCTTGAATCAGCTGCCAGCGTTGCATCGGGCGCAATCGAAAATAGATCGGACTTAACATCAAAATTCGAATAGCTTCTCTCGTACTCATAACAGACCCTCCTTAACTCAAACAGTTGCTATTGTTCTAGCAATTAATATGCCTATTGTGGCGAGTTGTTGTGCGGAAAAGAGGTAGAACGGAAGGGGAATTATGATGTTTATGTACGATTTTGTTCTTTTGTTTTCCGGAAAAATGGAGTTGACGTGGGGCGGTTTCCGAGTTTTACCGAGAGCAATAGGTCTGTCTTGTTGAACAATATCCTCTCTGTTCGATTTGATGATTTGTTATTTATTTTTAATTGGTTGTTCGGGTTGTCCCCGGGGGGCGTATCCCGGGGAAGCATTTCTCTTGAAGGCAAGCAGCATGTTCTCTCTATTCTTCTTTTTCCAGGCTTTGGCTGCAGCTGAGATGAACGACCAGGGGGACTCGTAGAGTCATGGCAGACTCCATATGTTCTTTGAGGAGTTGGGTGACCAGCTCTATTTCATGGTCAGGAACTTCGAGCACAAGCTCATCATGAATCTGAAGCAGCATACGGGATTGTAATTCAAGTTGCAGAAGTTCCTTGTGAATACGTAACATGGCAAGCTTGATAATATCTGACGCTGTTCCCTGGATTGGAGTATTGATCGCCGTGCGCTCGGCAAACTCACGCTGCATGCGGTTGCTGCTTGAGATATCTGGCAGGGAGCGTCGGTGTCCTAATAGGGTGGTGACAAATCCATCCTGTTTTGCTTGAGCGACAGTTGATTCCATGAACTCCTTGATTCCGGAAAAATGTGCGAAGTAACGATCAATAAAGGTTTGTGCCTCTTTACGGCTGATCTCCAGCTGGCTGGAAAGACCAAAAGCGGACATACCATAGACAATGCCAAAATTAATGGTCTTGGCGACTCGCCGCATCTCGGCTGTGACTAGTTCGGGTGCCACAAAAAATATCTCAGCTGCTGTGCGTCGATGAATATCCTGGCCGTTTTGAAATGCAGTCGTCAGTGCAGCGTCTTGGCTGTAATGGGCCATAACCCGAAGATCGATTTGCGAATAATCCGCCGCCAGTAGCGAACAGCCTGGAGCTGCAACAAAGGTCGAGCGGATTCGTCGTCCCTCTTCAGTGCGAATGGGTATATTTTGCAGATTGGGGTTGCTGGAGCTCAGGCGTCCGGTCGCAGTCCCGCATTGATTAAATGAGGTGTGAACTCGACCTGTAAGCGGGTTTTGCAGGCTGGCCAGTTTGTCGACATAGGTGGATTTCAGTTTGGCCAGGTTGCGGTACTGAAGAATGAGGGACGGTAGCTCGTGATCCTTGCTGAGACGTTCAAGTACTTTGACATCCGTGGACCAGCCGGTTTTCGTTTTTCGTCCTTTGGGGAGATGCAGTCGCTCAAAAAGAATCTCACCAAGTTGCTTAGGGGAGTTGATATTAAATTCGGTGCCGGCGCTGGCATAGATGGAACGCTCAAAGGCTTCGAGTCGCTGCCCAAATTCCAGGGAGAGTTGTTGGAGCTGGTCACCATCCACCAGAATGCCCACGTTTTCCATGGCTTGCAGGACTGGGATCAGCGGGCCTTCAACCTCAGTCATCAGGCTCTCAAGCTCGATTTCTGCCAGCTGTGGTTTTTGATGCCTGTAAAGCTGGATAGCAGCAAAGACGTCCTCGCAGCTATAGGCAGCTGCGGCTTCAAGGGCAACTCGACAAAAAGCGTCCGCTTTTTTATCGTTGCCCGTGACCTCGGCAAATGAGGTCATCTTCAAACCAATTTCCAGACAGAGATCATCGAGTTTATACGTGCGCCGATCGGCATCCAGCAGCCAGGCGCCGATCATGGTGTCGTAGAGTGGCCCGGAAAGTTGGGTGCCGCCATTTTGAGGGGCCGCGAGGATGGCAAGGTCAAATTTTAGATTATGTCCGATCTTTACGGCGGAAGATTGGGTGAAGGCAGGAGTGAGCGCACCCACTATTGCATCCAGGCTCAGTTGCCCGTCCACCAGGATGCCCTCTTCGTTGCGATGACCACAGGGAATGTACCAGGCCTCACCATCCTCAAGAGCAATCGATACCCCCACAAGGTTGGCGCTGAAAACATCGAGGGAATCTGTTTCTGTATCCAGAGCAAAGAGATTTGTCTGAGCAAGCCGAGTGACTAGAGCGTTCAGGGCATCCTGGTCCTGTACCAGGTGAAAATCTGCCGTGTCGACCTTGCTTGCGGTGTTTTCTTCCTGGATCAGCGAGTGAAATTCTAGCTCGGTCAGCAGCTCACGTAAACGTGTTCCATCTGGCTCCTGGTAAAGGTAGTGATCGATATCCACGGGAACGGTAACAGATTCATTGAGTCGAACCAGATCGCGGGAGAGAAAGGCCTGGGCTTTATTTTCCAGAACCCGAAGATTGGTCTTGGTCTTTTTAAGTTGATCAGCCGCCGCGTATAATCCTTCCAGGCTTGCGTATTCACTGATGAATTTTTGGGCGGTTTTGGGGCCAACTCCAGGAACGCCGGGGATATTATCTGCGCTATCACCAGTGAGGGCGAAGTAATCCAGCAGCTGTGACGGTGGCAGGCCGTATTTTTCTTGAACTGCTGCCTCGTCCATCAGACGGTTGTTCATCGGATCCCAGAGGCTGACGTTGGGGCCGACCAGCTGGAG
The DNA here is from genome assembly GCF_963664075.1 of uncultured Desulfobulbus sp. Classification (NCBI taxonomy): domain Bacteria; kingdom Pseudomonadati; phylum Thermodesulfobacteriota; class Desulfobulbia; order Desulfobulbales; family Desulfobulbaceae; genus Desulfobulbus; species uncultured Desulfobulbus sp. Next base: position 3,313,322 of record NZ_OY760916.1, on the reverse strand, counting down.
AAGATCCTTGTCCCCGGAAACAACGATAACCTTATAGCCCTGGTCAACCATCTTTCTGGTGGCTGATGCTATCATATCGTCGGCTTCTTGGTCATCGTCTTCCAGGTTGGCGATGCGGTACGCCTCGACCAGTTTATGAATATAGGGAATCTGTGCTGCAAGGTCTTCGGGCATAGGCGGTCGGTTAGCCTTGTACTGTTCATAGAGGCGGTGACGGAAAACAGGACCTCTGGTGTCAAAGGCAATGGCCAGATACTTGGGAGTCCGCTCGTTGATCAGCCGTCGCAGGATAGAGATAAAGCCAAAGACCGCATGCGTCGGTAATCCTTGGGAGTTTGAGAGTGGCTTGATGGCGTGGTAAGCTCTGTAAATATAGGCGCTTCCGTCAATCAGGTAGAGTTCAGGCTGGGTCATGGGCGTATTTGGCACGTAGGTCTTCGGTGGATGGGCGGGCAACTGCAGCCAAGACCGCGGGTTGCACAATAATGTCCCTGTCTTTGTACACACTGCAGCGGAGCAGACCAAGGATAATTTTCAGGAGCAGGGGACATGCAAGCAGAAGAATAAACGGGGAGGGCAAAAGGGCAAAAAAAACCCTGCCCGCAGGCAGGGTCGTGGAGAAGCTGAGCACATTGGCTCAGCTCACAGGAATACGCGTGGAATTACGCGGCTTCAAGCCGCACCCAGGTCGCCTGGAGCCCTTGCTCCCCCTCTTCCATGGAGAATAGAACATTGTCACCCTCGGTGAGATCGCCCAGGGCAACGTCTTTGAGTGAGTTTGCATGGAAAAATACATCTATTTGATCGTGGGTAACGATGAAACCATAGGATTCCGCCGGGACAATTTTGCGGACAATACCTGAATTCTGGTCGGTGACGATCGCAGATGCAATTTTATCTGATTTATGTTTTTGTTTCTTTTTAACGATTTCTTTGAGTTGTTTATTTAAAACATCAAAAGACTCGGTCAGCAGGCTGCGGACATTTTCACCCCAGCGTTTGACTGCGACCGTATCGTTAGGAACTGAAGCAACCAGACGGATCTCATGACCCCCTTCTTTATACCCCGGTGTTGCCTCAATAGTTACGCGTAAATGGAGGACGAAATTCGCATAATGGCGGATGAGCCGATTTCGCTCTTCCTCAATCTTTTCCTGCCAGCTCTTTCGTATGTCAAGATTTTTGGCCTCGATTTTCAATTCCATATACATCCTCCGATGTGAACGGCGGCAGCGACCCTATGCCGCTCCCTATGAAACAGGTAGCGATTTCCTGGAGGTTTTTCGGATTAATGCTCTGCCTGCGCAAGCCGATAGCGTTGGTTCTGGGAAAAATGTGAGCAGGGGGCTCACTGAGATACTGTTGGGGAAAGGAAACCGCTTGAACATGACTCAATTATAGGCATTGCCTGAACTGGAAATCAAGGGGGCAGGGTGTTTCTTCCTGTTAATTTTAGTGAGAGAGCAGGGTAACAATATGAATACGCAAGAGAAAATAGGTGTTTTACTGTTGAATCTCGGTGGTCCGGAGCGACTGGAAGACGTGCGACCTTTTTTGCTGAATTTGTTTTCTGATCGAGACATTATTCGGCTTGGCCCGCCGTTTATGCAGAAAATTATTGCCCGTATCATTGCCACCCGTCGTGCCCCGAAAAGCAGGGCGAATTACGAGAAAATTGGTGGAGGGTCCCCGATTCGGGCCAAGACCGATGAGCAGGCCTGTGCCCTGGAGCATGCTCTTGCTCCTGAGGGGGCCTTCATTGTTCGATCCTGTATGCGTTATTGGCATCCATTTGCGGGCGAGGCGCTAGAGCAGATGCAAAAGGCCGGGGTCGACCGTTTGATTGCCCTACCGCTCTATCCACATTATTCCATTGCAACCACAGGTTCGTCAGTGGCTGATCTGAAGGAGCAGATGCAACGAATGAGGTTCCAGCTGCCGCTTGATGTGATCGACGCCTGGCCAGAACAGGCAGAATTTATCGATGCACTGGCCAGACGCGTTAAGGAGGGGATAGATTCCTTTGCCGGTGAAGGAGTTGAACTGGTGTATTCGGCGCACAGTTTGCCGGTCCAGTTCATTGAAGAGGGCGATCCCTATGTTGACCATCTGAAGCAGACCATTGCAGCTCTCGAGGCCCAAACTAAGGTGCAGGGGGCTCTCTGTTATCAGAGTCGCAGCGGGCCTGTGGAGTGGCTGGGGCCAGCTTTGCCCGAGGTCATTGAGCGGCTGGCTTTTGAGGGCAAAAAAAATATCCTGGTTGTGCCTCTTTCCTTTGTCTCCGACCATGTGGAGACCTTGTATGAAATCGACATCGAATATCGACAGCTTGCCGAGAAATTAGGTCTGGGCTTTGGACTCACCAGAGCGCTGAATGCTGATCCTCAGTTTATTGCTGGACTGGCTTCGTTGGTGGTGCAGCGCTGCGGTTGACCCATCTCAGGTGCGCATTGCTTTGAGGAGTGTGCACCTGATGTTTACACATTGCTGGAGGTGTCCGGAGTAAAGCTCCGCATACGGACATTCATGATAACGCCAATTGCAAGCAGGTTGGTGAGCAGGGAGGAGCCGCCATAGCTGAAGAGGGGCAAGGGGACACCGACCACTGGAAGAAAGCCCATAATCATAAAGAGATTGATTACCGCCTGCCAAAAGATGAGCATGGTGCATCCAAAGGCCAGGATTGAGCCAAACTTGTCTTTAGCTGACATTGCCACATTCAGCCCCCAGACCAGCATGAAAAAATAGCAGCTGAGGAAAAAAAGAGAGCCTGCAAAACCCCACTCCTCTCCCCATACGGAAAAAGCGAAGTCCGTATGCCGTTCCGGAAGAAAATGGAGATGCCCTTGGGTGCCTTCCATAAACCCCTTTCCAAAGACCTTGCCACTCCCCACCGCTATTTTTGACTGCAGAATCTGGTATCCATGGTTCATAGGATCGGCTTCAGGATTGAGAAAGGTTTCAATCCGCTTGCGCTGATAATCCTTTAACAGAAATTTCCAGCCTATAAAGGCACAGCTGACTCCTGCTCCGGTCAACAAGGCCAGAGTGGACCAGCGCAGGCGGACATAGAGCGTCATTGAAACAAAAATAATCGCACAGATCAAAGCTGTGCCCAAATCAGGCTGCTTGAGAATGAGGACAAAGGGCAAGACCGTCAACAGGACTGGCTTGAGCAGGTCGCGCAGTCGGTAGCCTCCGGAGACGTTTGTGGTGGCGTAACAGGAAGCCAGCACCAGGATCAAGATCAGTTTGGCTGGCTCAGATGGCTGCAGGTTGAAAAAGCCCAGGTCTATCCAGCGCTGTGACCCAGCAATGGCTTTCACAAAAAACAAGGTATAGGTGAGCAGGATAAGGATAATCCCGTAGAGCGCGTAGCCCAGCTTGGCGATACGGTGGTAATCAATCACCAACAATATAAAGATCAGTGCCATGCCTACTGCATAAAAAAAACCCTGTTTGTAAAAGGTCGAAGAGGGACCAATCTCAGTTATATAAGTGGAGCTGTAGAGGTTGGTCAATGCCATGGAGCCCACCAAAAGCAGCATGAGCAGCATGACCCAATCAAAATGTTGTAGAAGGCGTCGGTCAAATTGAAGCATGATCATCTCTTAGGCTGTGCGTGGCTCATCAGTGGCTCAGTTCAGAGGTTGCCTGTTGGTTGGCAATTTCCTGAGCCTGTATACGGTCTTCAAAGTATTTTTTGAGAATTTTTGCAGCAATGGGGGCGGAAGCCGATCCTCCATGGAGACCATGCTCGACTAATACTGTGACCACAATTTCAGGATTGATCGCCGGGGCAAAGCAGGTGAACCAGGCATGGTCTCGGTACTCATAAGGAATGTCTTCCTCTCGCAGATGCCTATATTGAGCCAAACGCACAACCTGGGCAGTGCCGGTTTTTCCAGCAACCAGAAGGCCGGGAACGTCAATACGCGCCTCGCTTCCGGTACCTCGTTTTGCATTGACCGCTTCCACCATACCTTCACGAATAAGTTTGAGGTTCTGCCCCTGACCTGTGATACGGGAGGTGATTTCTGGGGTGAACTCGCTGACAACCTTGCCGTCTGGATCAATAATCTCTTCGACAAGCGTGGGTTTATAGAGGGTGCCTCCGTTTGCAATCACCGTGGTCATCTGGGCAATCTGTAAGGGGGTCGTCAGGTCATACCCCTGGCCAATGGCCACGGAAAGGGTCTCTCCCTCGTGCCATTTTGTGCCGTAACGTTTTTTCTTCCATTGGGTAGAGGGGACGATGCCAGCCTTTTCATGCTCCATCTCAATGCCAGTACGAGAACCCAGGCCGAACATCTTGGCGTAGCGCGCCAACCGGTCAACACCAAGCCGTTGCCCTGTCTGGTAAAAATAGACATCACAGGATTCGGCCAAAGCACGTTTGAGGGTGACGTCTCCATGGCCCACATGGCGCCAGCAACGATAAATGCGGTTGCCAAAACGATAAAAACCAGGACAGTAGATGCTGGTCTCTGGTGTAATCACTCCTTCGGCCAATCCGGCAAAAGCTGTTATCGGTTTATACGTGGAACCGGGGGGGTACTGGCCTTGAACCAGCTTGTTGACCAGCGGATGCTGCGGATTGTTGAGCATCGCGTTCCAGGCCTTATGGGAGATGCCTCCGACAAATTCTTCCAAATTCAACTCCGGCGCGCTGACAGCCACCAGGATGCGGCCAGTGTTGGCTTCCATGGCAACAACTGCACCCGCATAGTGGTTGAGTGCCATTTCTTCCTCGGCGATTTTTTGCAGCTCAACATCCAGAGTCAATTTAATATCGTTGCCTGGAAGTGGCTCATCGCCTTTGAGGTTCTCCTGCTCAAATCCCAGTGCATTGACCTCCAGGTTCTGATGGCCCTTTTCACCACGCAGGTCAATTTCGCGTAAGCGCTCAAGGCCCATTTTGCCGATGAGATCGCCGCCTTTGTAATGCCCCTGACTTTGAGGATCGTTCTCCGCCTTATCAATCTCTGCCTGGTTGATTTGGCCCATGTAGCCAATTAGGTGGGATGCCAGGTTCCCATAGTGGTAAATACGTAGAGGGACAACCTCAATCTTGATTTCAGGGAGGTGCATCCTGTTGTTTTCAATGCGGGCAACAGTCTCCCAGTCAATATCTTCAGCAAGGCGTACTGGTAAGTGGCCAGGGGTGTTGGCCATTTTGCGAATTTTTTCCAAAAGGACAGAGGGATCCTCGTCAAGGATCTGCGTTAGGTTTTTCAGCCATTCGTCATTGATCTTATTGTCCTCACGCATCCAGACAACATTGAAGGAGGGGCGATTAGTGACCAGCTCCCTGCCTTCACGGTCATAGATATTACCTCGGGGAGCAGCAATCTCGATGGAACGAACCCGATTGTTGTCTGCCAGGGTGGAGAAGGCTTCGCCCTGCTGTATTTGTAGAAACCAGAGCCGAGTGATGATCACAGAGAAAAAGAAAATAATAATAATGCAACTGTACAGAGCTTTTTTCTTGTAGCCGCTGAGGTCATTTTCGTCGCGAGGAGCAAGCCTCGTACTCCGTACTTCTCGCCGCTTTTCCGCGTCGATCAATGATTCCGTTCGACGACGGTTTCGTTTTCCAATAGGGCTTTTATCGGCGCCGTAGAGATTTGCCACAGGGTATGCCTCGTGAAAACATCAAAAAAAGGATTTCAGGCGTTCCGTCTGCGTCGGTTATCTGTACGCAGACGCATGCGGTTCCAGGGAAGAAAATTATTGATGGAAAATGTGCGCACTTTTTCAAAGAAGATGAACAATGGGTATGCGAGTGCCATCACAAATACGGTGCGTATACCCATAGGGGGCCAGGACCAGAGGACCAGGTGTTCGGGCTGTAAGAAGTTGAGCAACTGGAATACCAGGTAATGCACCAACAGATATACAGCTCCGATAAGTGGAATTTGGTACAGGGGTTCTCTGATGGGTAATTTTTCATTGGCTGTTTTTAATAAAAAAAAGCCAATGAAGCAGATCAAGGCATAACTTCCAAGAACCGTCCCGCAGAGCACGTCAAGAAAACAGGCCAGGGGAAAAAGAATGAGCAGGCTGTGAACCAGCTCAAGGCGGTATGCCAGAAAGGCGACCAGGACAAAATAGAAATCAGGGGCTGAAAGCCAGACAATCCGGGGCATAAAAAACGTTGTCTGGGCTATGACCAAAAAAAGGCTTACAACAATAAAATTAATGACAATCATGCCTCAAGGGCTCCCCCAAGTTGTAGGTCAGGCTGCGGGAAGAACGTAAAACTGCGCTCTGGGCAGTATCAAGGCTGCTCAAGCTGCTTTATTTCGGCCAGGTTGGGCTGATGAAGAATGAGGAGATGTTCCAGCTTTTGGTAGTCAACTGAAGGGGTCACCTTAATTTCATGGAACATGCCACGAGGTTTTTTAATGATCTCAGAGACCACGCCAACTCGCAGCCCAGTGGGGAAAATACCGCCGTACCCAGCTGTAACCACGTATTCTCCTTCTTGGACTTCGGCTGTTTTTAGAATATATTCAAGTCGGTAGGTGAGTGTTCCGTCTCCCTTTAAGATGCCACGTACGCGTGATTTTTGCAGGAGAACATCAATGGCGCTTGAGGGAGCAATGGCCAGCAACACTTTGGCGTAGTTAGGAGATATAGCAAAAACCTGGCCAACGACACCTTCGTTATTGACCACTGGATCTCCCTTGGCAAGACCGGCATTGGAGCCCTGGTCAATGATCACCGATCGAAACATGGTCGAAGGATCCTTGCCGATAATGGTGGCTGCGAGTTTCGACTGCTGTCCAAGGGAATTTTTAAATTCCAGAAGTTTACGGAGGCTGGCGTTGGTGGCCATGGCCTCCCGGCTTCTGTTAAGTTTTATTTCGTTTTCCTCAAGCTGTTTGACCAGTTGTTTGTTTTTTTCCCGCAGACGCAGGCTATCTTGAAGGATATCTACATATTCTGATTTGAACCGCTCCACCGTGCTGGTGCCAATGGTAACGACTTTTTGCAGTGGCCCCACGGCTTCAAGAATCAGCTTGTGCAGAGAGCCAAATTGCTGGCTTCCCAGGGTGGAGACAAGGAAAATCAGTGCCAGGGTCAGGAGAACTCCGGCCAGGACGATGACACGGAAAAGCCTAAAGCGGCTGGGACGTTTTCTGGAGCTCTTTTTTTTCATGGGAAGAAAGGGCGCAATCCGTGGGTGCAGTTCATGAAAAATGAATAGAAAATCAAATTGTTTCTATTGTCATGCATTGTCAGTCAATGGCAATTTCGCGCAAAATGTCAATATTGTCAAGTGCCTGTCCAGAACCAAGTACGACAGATGAGAGCGGGTCCTCTGCAACGATGATGGGCATCCCCGTTTCGATTTTGAGGCGGGTGTCGAGATTTTTTAAAAGCGCACCACCTCCGGTGAGCACAATGCCTGAGTCTACTATGTCTGCAGAGAGCTCAGGAGGGGTTTGTTCGAGAGCTACCCGGACTGCATCGACAATCACGTCCACCTGCTCTGAAATAGCTGATTGAATTTCGTGGGAGGTGATGCTGATGGTTTTGGGGATACCCGAAACCAGGTCTCGTCCTTTGATATCCATAGTCTCGTAGGGCTCTTCCGGCATAACATTACCGATGGTGGTTTTTATCTGTTCTGCGGTACGCTCGCCGATGGCCAAATTATGCTTGCGTTTTATATGCTGTAAGATAGCTTCATCCATCTTATCACCCGCCACCCGTACTGATTTTGCATAGACAATACCGGCAAGGGAAATGACTGCCACCTCAGTGGTTCCTCCACCGATGTCGACAATCATGTTGGCTGTTGGTTCGGTTATGGGCAGGTTGGCACCTATGGCGGCGGCCATGGGTTCCTCAATTAGATATACTTCCCGGGCACCGGCAGATTCAGCCGTATCGCGTACAGCTCGTTTTTCTACCTGGGTGATCCCCGATGGCACTGAAATGATGATGCGTGGATGAACCAGTGTGCGCCGGTTGTGTACCTTGTTGATAAAATAGCGCAACATGGCTTCGGTGACCTCAAAGTCCGCAATGACTCCATCTTTCATCGGCCGAATGGCATCAATGTTTCCCGGTGTCCGGCCAAGCATTTCTTTAGCTTCACGACCTACAGCCAGGACCCGGCTGCCACGGGAATCTTTTCGTACTGCAACAACAGAGGGCTCACGAAGAACGATGCCTTTGCCTTTAACGTAGAGAACCGTGTTGGCGGTGCCAAGATCGATGGCCAGGTCATTTGACATCCAGCCAAACAAAAAATTGAACGGAGAAAACATTCCGAAATCACCTAATAAGAAGTAGAGGTATCAGTAGATGCTGCGCACTGAGAAGAGTTGGGCGATAGGGGCTGAAAAACTGAGCATCAGTCCTGAAAGTAAGTGAACGACAGGATGCGTTGTGGAAATTACGCCGGAAAAAGTATCTGTCGCCAAGTGGCTACAGATACTAGGAAAATTTCCACAAAAACGTCCCATCACCATGGATTCAGGGCTAAAATAAAAGAGGTACATTACCAATCAAACCCACCCTTGGCAATCTCAATGGTGAAGTTGTGAAAAAGAATTTGAGAAAAACTTGACAGGCCCCCCGCACCATGGTAAATGCCTCTTCACGAAAACGACGGGGCTATAGCTCAGCTGGGAGAGCGCTTGAATGGCATTCAAGAGGTCAGCGGTTCGATCCCGCTTAGCTCCACCAAAAATATCAAGGGGTTAACTCATTATGGGTTAACCCCTTTTTCTTTTCCGCAAACGTATCTGGCTAATTTCATTGCTAAACGTTAATGCCGTTCATTGCGCGCCTTTTTTACCCCCCCCCAAAAAAAAAAAATTACCAATCGATACCCTCAGCGGGGCAAAATCGTTTCGGCCATACTATTGCCAATCTACAAAATATTTCTGAAAATTTATCGCCATGGTGCGAAATCAATTGTGTGAAAAAATCAAAAGAGTATGTATCTATCTTTACCTGAATGATTGTTAGCTTTCACGAGAGGCTGCAATGTATAGCCCGCAGGTTACGCTCTCTGATTCAGTTATCATCTATGAGGTCGGCAGTTGTCCTATGAACTGAGGTATTTCAATCAAGGGTTCCATGCGCGTTTCCACGGAGAAGTCTCCATTGACGAACTCAACCGAGCCAATGGAGAAATGCAGGGGCATTTCGATTTTGATCATCACAGGTATCAGTTGATCGATTTTTTGGATGCAACCCTGGACTCGGTCACCGAGGACGACGCTGAATTTCCCGCTGTAACCGACAGCGTCGCATCGAAAACGACCCGACTTTGCGTAAAAGTCGCCTTTGTGGTGACGGAAGCGTATGCCCTCTCCCTTGTCCATTCGTATATCCAGTACGCACGCTTGTTTGTTCCTAAATGGAAATTTGAGGTTTTTCCAAGGCGTTCCAGTGCGCTGGCATGGGTCGAGAGTGGGTGAGCGGACTATTCCCTCGCTGAAATGCAGGTTGAAGCACTCCAGCAGCTCTTTGATCCCTTCAAGCACAGGGGGCCTTGTTTCGAAAATAATTGTCAACAGTTTCCTGTAGATGCCCTAGAGTCCTGCAGTGATCAGGATAGGTCCGTCTTGCGTAGTTGAGCGAGCCAAACCTCATAGGCATCCTTCATGCTAGCCCACGAATATGCCTCTGTTAATGTGAGCGCCTCTGTCTGTGTCAATTGTTGCTGTTGGTCCATCAGTGCGGCTAAAGCTTTTGTTACTTGCCCTTCCGTGTAGCGGTAGTGCCTGGGAAAAATTTCTTGGTAGGAAAGGCGATCCGGAACGAGCGGCCAACAGCCCGCCCGCACTCCCTCGAGAACACTGATTCCAAAAAATTCATGCAGAGCGGTGGACACAATAATCGTCCCTTGGGTAAGGAGGGTATAATAGTCTTCTTTGTTCGGGCAATACCCAAAGTGACGTATATGGGAGGCCAGTTTTGTTTGTGCATGGGCAAATATTTCGGGTTGGTTGCGAAAGGACTCCCCCAGCACGATAAGTTCAAATGCGTACCCTCTTTTTTGGAGCTCGAAAAGCGCTGAGAAAAATTCATCTGGATTTTTGTCGTGCTCCCAGCGATGATTCCAGACAATCACAGGTACGAGCTTGTTGGTACACTCGGGCCTATCGATTGGAGGGATGCTTGTATAGTCCATGCCGGGGTAGAGCACCGTTGCTTTCTTGCGAATTTTTTCTGCGATGTCGGGGAGGGGGAAGTCTGCGTATTTTTGTGTAAATCGTTTGATCCCTAGGAGAAAAGTTTCCAGGTTATAGGTGCTGTTAAATGCCACAGCATCGGCGCAGAGGGCAGAGGTACAGTTAATAGCGGCAAATTGGTGACGATCGGTGTCCTCCGGTCGTAGAGGATAAGCCAGCTGGTTTTCATGAAAATATACGCCCAGGGGAAGCGATATTCCTGCCTGTCTGAGGAGTGTTTGTAGGACCGCCACGTCGATAAAACTTGAGGTGAGAATTGCATCAAAGCGATACCCGTCTTGAATGGCAGCAATAATTTTTTCCGCCATGTAGGGAGCGGCAAGTTGCATTCTCAGTTTCCATTTTCTGGGCGGCAGGCTCAGGCAGGTGAAGTTTGCCTTGATCGTTCGCTCTAAGCCTTTGATAAAGGCTTTGTGAGATCCCCCGTAATAGGGTTCGACGATGAGATAGTTTGGTGTGTGTGTCATTCTTTCAGTTGATAGGGTGCAAAATACTCGGCGAGAGGGGAGAGTTACTAGAGTTCTGGTAAAATGTGAAATTGGTTTGCATAACTAAGGTAATCATGCGTAAATAGAAACCATATTCATCTCTGCTGGTAAAGAGTTCTCGTTTTTTTTCAACCTTTCCTTGATCTACACTGCATTTGTAACCAGGCCTTGAGGGCTATTGTATGCAGCTTGATACCTCAAAACGGTTCGAAAAATCTATTATCTGGGGCACGGTGTTTATTGACCTGCTTCTTGTCGTTGGTGCGCTTTTTTTCCTTTTTCATAGCCGTACACACTATCTAGAAAGCTTAGAGGTCACTGGGCATAACCTAGTTCAGCTGCTGGAACAGCGTATTGCCGATAAGGCCCGTTTGGTGGATGGAGCTGCGCTACGTATTGCCCGCGAAGTGGAACTGCAGCTGCAAGGAGGACAGACCGATTCAGCCGATATGCGCAGGCAACTTCGCCTTGAAATGGATGCTCTCCCCGAAGTTGACAGTGTCCGAGTCTCTAATAGCCAGGGGCTCCTTATCTGGGGCGAAGGACTCGAGGAAGGAGAGCCTGTTAGTATTACGAATTTTTCCTATTTCCAAGCACATCAAAAACACCGCGCTTCTGAGCCAATTGTCTCCTCTGTCATCCATGATCCCGTAACCGGTCAATGGGTTGTTGCTTTTACCCGTTGTTACCATCAGCAGGACGGCAGTTTTGGGGGCCTGGTCATCGTTGCTGTTCCCCTTGATGTATTTTTCCGGGTTTTAAGTAATCCCAATTTTGGTGCCAGTGGGACAGCTGCTCTGCGCTACACCGATGGCTCTCTGGTTACCCGAGTTCCCACCCTTGAAGGTCCGGCTGGCAAGCCTGGAAGTCAGCAAACCTGTCAAGCCTATCGGGAGCTCCTTGAACGTAACGTTCCGGTGGGCAATTATACAACTGAGGCATCCCCAGAGGCTGTTGTCCGATTCTGCAGCTATCGACGTGTCATGGGGTGGCCGTTTACGATTACCGTAGGCTTGGTGGAGCATGAGTATTTGGAACCCTGGCACATGCAGGCAAGCCTGGGTATGCTTCTTTTGGGGGTGCTGTTACTTGCAACCACAGCGCTTGCCTGGATTACACTCCGTCATCTTCATGCGCAAAGTATTCGTGAAACAGAGCGGGATGACGATTTGGCCCGTCGTCGCCTTCTTATTGATCAGTCCCGTGATGGCATTGTCATTTTAGACAACCAGGGCAAGGTCTACGAGGCCAATCGCAGTTTTGCCAACATGCTTGGCTATTCCCCTGAAGAAATACAGAATCTTCATGTCTGGGATTGGGATGTGCACTGGTCTCAAGATGAACTGCTTGCCATGGTCAATCAGATAGACCTCCGGGGTGATCGGCTTGCAACCAAGCACCGTCGTAAAAATGGTCAGATTATCGAGGTCGAGATTTCTACCAATGGTGCCGAGTTTGACGGGAACAAGCTGGTTTTTTGTGTCTGTCGTGATGTCAGTGAGCGCAATCAAGCGCGGGAAGCACTCAAAACAAGTGAGGAAAAGTATCGAGTAATATTCGAAAATCAGATATTTGCGGTGGCGGTCTTTGATCTTGTCACTCTCCGCTTCCTCGATGTCAACGATACCTATCTACGGTTGTATGGGTACAGCCGTTCAGAACTTTTGGGTGGTATGACCATTGTTGATGTGTCGATGGATAAAGAAGAGACCAGGCAGACAGTGGAGAGGGCTGTTGACGAAGGTGGAATATTTATTCCCCTGTGCAATCATCGAAAAAAAGACGGTAGCATTGTGCCGGTAGAGATTGTTGGTGGTCCCTTTAAATGGGATGGCCGTGAAGTTATGTTTAGCCTCTCACGTGATATTTCAGTGCGAAAACAGGCAGAGGATGAGCTGCGTGAACGTGAGGAGCTATATCGGCATCTGATAACTAGTCTGCGTGATGGATTTTTTGCCTGTGATGCTCAGTCGATAGTTACCTATGTCAATGCTCCTTTGGTGAAAATGCTGGGGGCCCACAAAGAACATGACCTCTTGGGGCGTAGTATTTTTGATTTTGTCGCACCTATCGACCTGGAGAGAGTTAAGCAGCATTTTGCCGAAGCAGTTGAAAATCGAACGCTCCCGCTGACATTGGAGCTTGAGTTGGTGTGTGAAGGGGGGCGAGCTCTCTGGGCGGAAGTGAAACCCACGATGATCGCACGGGCCAGAGGCGGGCTTTCAATCCAGGGATTGATTGTTGATATCACCAAGCGCAGGCAAGCTGCCGAAGCCCTTAAAAAAAGTGAAGAACGTCTTAATTTGGCCCTGCAGGCCTCAAAAGATGCGCTTTGGGATTGGGATCGGGGGACGGATCTGCTGTACTGCTCTCCCCGCTGGTTCTCCATGGTAGGGTATACTCCTGAGGAACTGGATCTCAATGAAGACCTCTGGATGGGATTGGTGCACCCCGACGATACCGAGCGTGCTCAACGAGAGCTGGAAGAGGCTTTCAAAAATAGGGAAACCTTTGAAGTTCATGTTCGTCTTCGCCATAAAGATGGTACCTACCTGCCCGTATTGACCCGGGGAACTGTGCAGCGTGATGCGCGGGGAGAAGTCATTCGCCTTGCCGGAATCAACACCGATCTTAGTGAACAAAAACAAATGGAAGAGGAGCGGCGAGAATGGGAGCGACAGGCGCAGCAGCTGCAAAAGGCTGAAAGTCTGAGTCGCATGGCTGGGGCTATTGCTCACCATTTCAATAATCTGCTCAGTGTTGTCATTGGGAATATAGAAATGAGTCTTGAGGACCTTCCCGACGATGCTCCCTCGGTGCCAAGTTTGCGTGCTGCTACCAGGGCCGCCGAACGCGCTGTTGAGGTCAGTGGTCTGCTGCTGACCTACCTGGGGCAAACAGAGGGGCGGCGTCAACTGCTCGACCTTGGCGCGTTGTATCGAAAGGCGCTGCCACAGCTTCGGGCATTGGTTCAGAAAGGAGTTGTGCTCCAGACTCATTTCACCCAGGTTGGGCCAGTGGTGTCAGGGAATGCCAGGCACCTCAATCGTATGCTGAAAAATCTGCTGGTGAATGCAGCTGAAGCCCTTGGCCAAGAGCAGGGACACATTAATATTTCAATGTATCTGGTGGGGCCCACTGATATTGCCGACCAGCATCGGTTTCCCGTGGATTGGGATCCAACAGCTCTCGAATATGTGTGCGTGCAGGTTGAGGATACAGGCGTAGGAATCGACCTTTTTGATATCGAGCAACTTTTTGATCCTTTCTTTTCCAGCAAGTTTACCGGCCGCGGCTTAGGGTTGCCCGTGGTTATGGGCATTGTTCGTTCCCACGGCGGTGGTATTACGGTACAGAGCTCACCGGGGAACGGGAGCGTCTTTCAGGTATATCTTCCTGTTGCTGTTGAAGAGCCTCTGGTTGCCAGACAAGACGAATATGACACAACCTCGTTGGAAGGCGGCAAAATTTTGTTGATTGAGGACGAAGAACAGATTCGGCTCATGACGCGAACCATGCTCTCTCGCCTGGGGTATGACTGTATCTGCGCCTCAGATGGTGGTGAGGCATTGCAACTTTTTCAGGAACATGCAACCGAGATTTTTCTGGCGATCTGTGATTTGACCATGCCCACAATGGGGGGATGGGAAATCATGGCTGCCTTACAGGAGATGGCGCCCAATCTCCCTTTTATTTTAACCAGTGGCTATGATGAGTCTCAGGTGATGGCTTCAGGGCGTCAGGCCTATCCACAGGTGTTTCTCCAGAAACCCTATAAGAAAAGTGCGCTGGGAGTCGCTATCGATACAGCCCTGCAGTAAAAAACGTAGTTGGGGGTATTTGATCTAAGGCTCTGAACGTTTATTTGGGCACCATTCTGCTCGGATCAAGGCGCTAATCTGGTGCCAATAAAGCTATAACCAAGGCCTAACCCTTACATCTTCAGAGATGTGCTAAAAAGGGCTCTTACGTAATTAAAGCAGCGTAAGAGCCCTTTTTTATTTCAGTGGAGAGTGAGTATGGGACATGTGGTGGAAAGCTTGTGTACAGGGGGGCGTTTGCTACGCGGTCAGGCACCGGGGCAATTAATTATTCAGCTGACTGATCGGTGTAATGCCCGTTGTCCCCAGTGCGGCATGCGGGTCTTGAACCGTTACCCCAGAAAACGACTGGAGAAAGAATATGTCAAGCGGTTGCTTGATGCTGGAGCCAGGCGCGGTATGCGCATGGTGTCGTTTACCGGAGGGGAACCATTTTTGCTCCTCAATGATCTGGTAGAGCTTATCAACTACGCGGGGCGAGCGGGGTATCGATACATTCGAACCGGTACCAATGGTTTTCTCTTTCGCTATCATCAGGAGGTTGGGTTCATCGACAAGGTACATCGATTAGCCGAGCGCCTGGCTGCAACGCCTTTACGTAATCTTTGGTTTTCAATAGATTCTTCTGAGCCAGCCACCCATGATTCCATGCGTGGTTTTCCAGACGTCCTCAAAGGTATAGAGAAGGCGCTGCCTATCTTTCATGCACACGGTATTTATCCCTCTGCCAATGTCGGTCTTAACCGTAATCTCACCCAGGAAACTACCTCGTTGGCCCCCCTTGAAGGTGATGGCGTTGACGAGGGGCGGTTTTCGCAGGCATTTAGCCAGGGGTTTGATCGGTTGTACCGGCTGATTATCGACATGGGCTTCACTCTCACCAGTGCCTGCTATCCCATGAGTATAGAGCCTGGAGAGAGCGGTCTGCAGGCGGTGTATGCCGCAACCGGATCAGAGCGAATTGTCCGTTTTGATCAGCAGGAGAAGATTCTTTTGTATCGGGCACTTTTTGCGGCTGTCGAAAAATATCGGGCGCGCATTCGTATCGTCACACCACTTTCTACTCTCCACAGTATGATTGGCCATCACGGGCAGCACAAAGGGCATGGCTATGGCTGTCGGGGGGGCAGTGATTACCTTTTTGTGGACAGTAGTGATGGACAAACCTACCCTTGTGGCTATCGGGGTAACGAAGGGATGGGAA
This sequence comes from uncultured Desulfobulbus sp., assembly GCF_963664075.1. Lineage (NCBI taxonomy): Bacteria > Pseudomonadati > Thermodesulfobacteriota > Desulfobulbia > Desulfobulbales > Desulfobulbaceae > Desulfobulbus > uncultured Desulfobulbus sp. The sequence goes on along the minus strand of NZ_OY760916.1, from coordinate 3,297,589 downwards.
AGTTGTGGGAGCTTGATGAAGCGAAAGTGGCGGCCAATCGAAAGTCGGATTGTCGCCGATGCGACTGGGAATGTTTTCGCGACCCTTCCGAGTTATTTGGGCCCATGATCCGGGGGCTGTCCAGGCCATGGCAACTGACAGCAGATCATTATCGTGATCCTGATTTTCTCAGGTTCTGGTTGCAAGATATTCGCTATGCCAGGGCCTGTAACCTTTTTGATGGCCGCAAAAAAACCGATTATGCCAGGCTTGGGGGCTTTGCTGGCAGCAGGGGAGGAAACGCTTCAGCGCCAGAAACCATAGCTCTTGTACAGCAGGGCAGGGCGGTGGAGGAGTAGTATGAGCCAGGTTTATTTTGCTTATGGTTTCAATATGTGCCTGCAGCAGATGAAGAGTCGATGTCCCCAGGGGGAATTAATCGGGGGCGGGGCGTTGCCGGGATATCGCTGGATCATCAACGCACGCGGCTATGCCAATGTTGTCCTTGCCGACGATGAACAGGTTGAAGGACTTGTGTTTTTTTGTTGCCTCGTGAGCACGAGCGGAGGCTTGACACCTATGAAGGTGGGCAGCAGGAGAGCTATGCACGGAGCGATTTGTTGTTGATTGAACATTCGATGCAGCCGGTTTTTGAATAAATAGAATTGTAATGAAGTGTTAACTTGCTGTTAATGGTTTTTGAGTACCATGCCCTATTTTGGTGTCCTTGGAGGAAAATATGTTCTAACCATGGAGGGGAATGATGAAAAAATGTTTTTCTGTACTTGCGATCAGTTGTTTCTGTTTCTTGCCACTGACTGCTCAGGCCACAGCCATTGAGTTGGGCTGGAGTCACCAGTGGACAACCAGCAATGCCAGCGTGGACGGCTCAGCTGCCACCACCGCCGAAATTTTAGCGCTCGATACAACAAACAATCAGTTGTGGGTGGTTGGGCGCAACGGCATCGATGTTCTGAGTGCAACGGATGGAAAACGTGTGGCAACCGTCGATCTAAGTCAATATGGAGAGGCCAACTCCATCGCAATTCATAATGGCCGGGTAGCTGTTGCTGTAAGTGCCACCGAAAAGACTGATGCTGGACAGGTCGTTTTTTTGGGTCTCGATGGGACTATCCAGGCAAACGTAGAGGTAGGAGCCAACCCGGATATGGTGATCTTTACCCAAACAGGGAGTCTGCTTGTGGCCAATGAGGGAGAAGCCAATGACACTGCAGATCCGGTCGGCTCAGTCAGTATTATCGAATATGAGAATGCGACAAACTCGTACAGTGTGAGCACTGCTGGTTTTGAAGCCTATATTGGACATGAGGAGAGTCTTCGGAACGAAGGCGTGCGAATTTTCACAGATAAAACTGCTGCTGAGGATTTTGAGCCGGAATATATCGCCGTGAGTCCTGACGGGAAAACCGCCTATGTCACCTTGCAGGAAAACAACAGCCTGGCTGTGTTGGATCTGAACACGAAGATGATCTCTGAGATTCTGCCGCTGGGCACCAAGGATCATAGCCTCAGCGGCAATGGCCTGGATGCCTCAAATAAAGATAAGATAGACGGTAATATTAAGACCTGGCCTCTTCAGGGGATGTATATGCCTGATGCAATCGCCTCCTATCAAGCGGGGGGAGCAAATTATTATGTCACGGCAAATGAGGGAGATGATCGAGGAGAAAATGTAGAGGTGAGCGGCCTGACGCTTGATTCTGCAGCGTTTCCCAATGCATCATTTCTGCAAGAAAAGGAAAACCTGGGAAAACTCAATGTCTCCTCTGTGGACGGTGATACCGATGGTGATGGCGATTACGATCAACTCTTTTCCTATGGTGCACGGTCGTTTTCCATCTGGGATGCCAAGGGGCAGTTGGTGTGGGACAGCGGTGATTTTATTGAGTCCTATCTTAAGGACAACTATCCGGAGCTATGGGATGATGGACGAAGTGATAACAAAGGGCCGGAGCCTGAAGGAGTAGCGCTGCTTGAGGCTGAAGGTGCTACTCTTGCCTTTATTGGCCTGGAGCGCAGTAATGCTATTATGGCTTTTGATATTACCGACCCCGCCAATGTCGATTTTCTCAGCTTGATTTATGCTGCCAGTGACCTGGCCCCGGAAGGTTTTTATGCCTACTCCTATAATGGTGCCTCTTTTCTTGCCGTGGCTAACGAGGGGAGTGCAACCACCAGCCAGTACCTTCTCTCTATTAAGGCCGTGCCAGAGCCCGCCTCTATCTCTCTTTTTGCCATCGGTTTACTGGGGCTGGCTGCAGCTAGTCGCCAGCGTATATACAACGGGACGGTGGTTTTTCACCAGCGCACCGGGCGGTCATTGGAATCTTGAATAATTGATTTTTCAGCGCTCAAGCAAAGCGTAGACAGTTTTGTCGGATCTCTTCAAAGCTGCGAAGCATTTGCTCATATTGAAAGGGTTTAGTAATAAAACCATCCATGCCGGCCTGGATACATTGATTTCGATCTTTTTCAAGAGCATGCGCTGTCATGGCAATAATGGGGACGCGCCTTTGGTGCATCCTTGTGATTAATTTTTGCTGTAATTCAAAGGGCAGGGGCGTGTCCACGGGCAATCCCTTTTCAATGGTACGAATGACCGTGGTGGCTGTTATCCCGTCCATCACGGGCATTTGCACATCCATGACGATGAGATCAAATTCCTGGCTGGCGAGTTGATGAAGCGCTTCCAATCCATTCGTAGCCGAGGTGATAGAGTGATTAGCTTCAAGCATCATACTGGTCACTTCTCGATTCACCTCGTTGTCATCCACCAGAAGAATCCGTAGGCCGGCAATCTGTTTTTCAAGCTTCTTTACGGTGTCATGGGGCTCTGTGTCTTTTTGTATCTCAATCTGCTCCAAGGGAAGCGTGAAATGAAAGCAGCTCCCCGTTCCTAGCGTGCTTTCAGCCCATATTTTCCCCCCCATCAAGGTAATGATCTGACTGCAGATCGAAAGGCCCAGTCCTGTTCCACCAAACTTGCGCGTGAAAGAAATATCTCCTTGTTCAAAGCTGTCGAAAATTCGTTCCACATGTTCCGGAGCTATGCCAATACCGCTATCGCAGATCTGAAAGTGGAGGGGGACGCTGGTTAGCGAGCTTGTTTTTTCACCAGGTGAAGTAAGTCCCCGATACACGTTGATCGTTACTGATCCAGATGTAGTGAACTTTATAGCATTGCCCACTAGGTTGACCAGCACCTGGCGTATGCGAAAGTCGTCGCCCATAAAGCTTTTCGGGAGATCAGGTTCTATCACTGTTTGAAGCGACAGTCCCTTTTCTTCTGCTTGAACTTGGAAGGTTTCCAGCACTGCATCAATGCATTCCCGAAGGATAAAGGGTTCGGGGACTATTTGCATGCGGCCCGCCTCAAGTTTGGAGATGTCAAGAATGTCATTGAGGATGCGCAGCAGGTGGCTAGCCGAGTGGTGGACCTTTTTAATGAAGTTGCGCTGCCCAGGGGAAAGGTCTGTTTGCAGAGCCAGGTAAGACATTCCCAGGATTGCATTCATCGGGGTGCGGATTTCATGGGACATGTTGGCAAGAAATGCACCTTTTGCGGCATTGGCTTCTTCGGCAGTGCGTTTTGCTTGGAGAAGTTGCGCTTCAATCTCTTTTTTGAGGGTAATATCGATTGAATATTCGATGACGTGCGTCAAATTACCCTTGGCGTTCAACACCGGATAACCATGCACCTCGACAATTTGTTCGTTTCCCTCGGGTGTATGGTGCACATGTTCAACCACGATCTGCTTTTGGTTCTTGATAATCTCACGCAAGGGGCAGGGGTGGTCTTTGCCTGTGCAAGGAGTATTGTCCCCATGGGAAAGCTGGTGACAGGTGGTTGTACCGCTTTGGGCGGAGTATCCTGCAGCTGTATTAGCAAGGAGGATGGAGTGATCTTGAGGGTCAAGGACGAGAAAGGGGTGGGGGAGCGCATTGATAACCGAGTTGAGAAATATATTTTGCTCCCGCAATTTTTCTTCGGATTGGCTTAGGTGGCGATTACTCAGGTGCAGTTTTTGAGTTTGTTTTTGAACCTCTCGTTCCAGGTTATGGTTGAGTTCTTTGAGACTATGCAGAGTGTGGCCGGTGAGTGAAACTATCCCGTAGACAAAAAGAGAACCCCCAAAAAAAATGACACTGATCAGTAGTTGCATGGGGAAAGTGATTTCCGCGAGCTGAATAATCAGATAGCCACAGTACCCGAGAATAAAGCAGGCAATGAGCAGGGTCAGAATGCGCCACTTTGGTTTGAGTGTTTCGGGGACCAATTGGGTTAAGCCGCGACTGGTATGGACGGAGATGGTCAGAATGACAGCTCCGGCAGCCACCATGGTCATGAAGAACCACTGCATGATGTTCGGTTCCCTCCCTTGGGTACTCTGTTATGGAAAATAATGGTTTAAAGGGGTGTACAATCCTGCAAGTAAAACATGTACAGCAATTCTATTGCTTGGATTGTCCAGTCTCCTTCGTTGTTTGACAAGAAAAAAGATAGCAGGAGATTACTTGTTAGGCTCCGTCTGCTCCAGTAATTATCGGAAAAGATGTGAGAAAAATATGTTCAGTGAGGTTGGGTGAAGCTTCGTACGACGAAAACGCTGAAAAAGACGGGAGAAATTGGAGGGTGCATCCGGTACTTATGGCATTATTTAACCCTCAATCCGTGATAGCTTATCAATAAAACTGCAATAACAAAACATTTAACTTTTTGATTTTTCATTAAAAAAAGTGTAATATACACCTGTCTAAAAAACTCGCTCGACAGGTGAAAACATGAAGCGATTTATCCTCACTGCAAAGCAGTGAAGAATTTTACACTAGCCACTCAGGGCTAGCTGTGGTCGGCGCCTGCATTAACCGGCATTATCCCTTCGGTCGAGCGGTTGCGGCAGCGTCTCGATGAGTCCGGGACTTGTCTTATCCCGACAATTAATCGTTGCTCAAGAATCATGCTCAAATTACATCGTCAAGTGGAACCCCAAGCAGAACGACCCCATCGTCTGGCGCGACACGGTATTTGCCCAAGGAGAAGTGAAGACGCCCAGGAAAGGGAAACGTGTTTGCACCATTATCGTGGAGGAGCAGAAAGTAGTCAAAGGCACCACTTATACTTTAAAGCGCATCGTTCGTGTAACCGAACGAACTATCGACAAAACAGGGCAGTTTCTCCTCACTCCCGATATTACCCTTGAAGGGTGGTGGACCGACCTTGCGATAGCCGCAGAAGATGTGATTGAACTCTATCGCCAGCATGCGACCTCGGAACAGTTCCATAGCGAGTTCAAAACCGACTTGGATTTTGAGCGGCTCCCGAGCGGCAAGTTTGCCACCAACGCCCTGGTAATGACGTTCGGGGCATTTGCTTACAACATCCTTCGTTTTAGTCGACATTGCCCGGCCTTCACCGTATTCAGCCGTGTATATGCTCGATTGCTCACGGAAGCTTAGGGGAAATGTTCATAAATTCAATGCAATGCAGGTCGGGTGCGTCTTCACTGCGTCAACTTGGGGGATTTTCAATGAACAAGACACCAAAATAGCCGTAGCGTACGGCGTATAAACAACAGTATCAGCCTGCAAGGCTGGCAATCGCCCCCCGAAAGATATAAACGTGGTGATCCGCCCTAGGGAGTCACTGGTTCAGGAATAAATAATGGTTGCCAGATGGATATTGCCAGAGCAAGCCAATATGAAGCGATACAATTTGGTCAGTGTTTTGCCAGCGAAGACCAAACGGAAGGGATGACGGCTTTCCTGGAGAAACGGGCAGCCAAATCTACGGGAAAATAAGGTGGTAACCAATATGAGAAATGCAGTTATCCTATCCACTGGATCCTATGCTCCAGCTTTGACCCTGCCGAATAGCTACTTTGATAAATTACTCGGAGAAAATGTCAGCTCCTGGCTGGAGAACAATCTTACCATACGGGAACGCCGGTGGTGCGGTGAAGACGAATCCACCGCTGACTTGTGCGTTGAAGCCGGTAAAAAAGCGTTGCAAAATGCTGGGTTAGAGGCATCTGCCCTTGACTTAATCATCGTTGGCACGGATACGCCCGAACACATATCTCCCTCCACGGCATCTGCGGTCCATTATCGCTTGGGAGCAACCAATGGTGGCGCCTTTGATTTAAATGCGGCCTGTTCAAGTTTTGTGGCAGGGTTAGAGGTCGCCAGCCGGTATATCCGATCAGGAAGTGACTACTCCACCATCCTTGTCATTGGAGGATATGCTATGAGCAAATATTTAAACAAAAAAGATAAAAAAACAGTTTCTCTTTTCGCTGATGGTGCGGGAGCTGCGGTTCTTACCGCTGTTGAGGGGGGCAACCGAGGATTCATGGGGGCCCAACACCTTACAGAAGGCCAGTATCATGAGTGGATGGGAATCTACTCGGGGGGGACGCATTATCCTATCTCTCCCCAGGCTTTAGCCCATGGCGATCACCATATGCAATTCACTAGAAGATTTCCGGAAAATAAAAATGTCGAAACCTGGACCAAGATAATTCGCTCCTTGTGCCTGCAACTTGCCATTAAACCGGACGATATCGATCATTATTTTATGACCCAGATCAACATAAACAGTATCCATGAAACCATGGACACCCTTAACCTTGATCGCCGCAAGGCCTATACAATCATGGACAGGTTTGGGTATACCGGTGCGGCGTGCATCCCCATGGCCATGGATGAAGCGGTTCAAGACGGGACGCTGAAAAAGAATGATTTAATCCTACTGATAACTTCAGGCGGAGGACTCTCTTTTACTGCCGCCATATTTCGCTATTGAAAAAAGGGGAATAAAGGGGGCCTGATGAGCATTTTGCAATTTCCCTAGGCTGAAGACCTCTTCAAGAGAGGCGTAATTATATTCACGAAAATCAGCATGTTGGGAATTTTCTGTGAATTACTAAAAAAATATCGCTTGCATTTTAAGACGACTGGTCATATTGTAAAGTCATCATGAAACAGCGAGACGAAAACAAACAACATATTATCCGTAAGGGACTCAAAGCGTTGTATCAAAAAGGCTACAATGCGACAGGGGTGCAGGAAATAGCTAATGCGGCTGAAATCCCCAAAGGTTCTTTCTATAATTATTTTAAAAATAAAGAAGACTTTGCAGTAGAAGCTATGCGTCTTTTCACAGAACGAGAGCTTGAAATGATGAGCCAAGTTCTTCTAGCTGACAGTCTGCCTCCTCTAGAAAGGATTAAACAACTTTATCTCAATAAAATTGAATATTTATCATCAAAAGGGGCTTTCTCACTTGGCTGTTTTCTGTGCAACATTACCCTGGAAATGGCTGATGTAAGTGAGACTATCGCCATAGAGGCCGCTCGATGCTTCAAGCAAGAATATGCACCACTTCTCACATGTCTTGAACAGGCTCAGGAAGAGGGGGCCCTGGCGGCGTCAACAGACCTAAATAGGTTGGTGAGTCTTATCCGAAATTGCTGGCTCGGTGCTCTGGTGATCATGAAAGCTAATAAATCTGCACAACCTCTGGAAGAGTTTCAGGTACTTCTGGATGAGATTTTAAACAACGCACCAGCCTCTTGAAAATATTTGTCCTTAGGGGATTTAAAATAATTGTTATTGATACCTTATTTTTTGACCGAATTTTACACGCACTTTAAAGACGACTGGTCAGATTGAGCGTTTTTTTGAGTCAAGTCGTTTAAAGCTTTTTACAGGTTCTGCACACTGCGGTGAACAGGATAGAACACGAGAACACAAAGGCGGACAGCTGTAAACATAACCAAGATGACTGGTCATGTCATGCCGGTCAAGGAGCAATCCATGCAAAACATCGTATTCAAGGCAATGATCGTTACCGAAACCGATGGAAAACAATTTATCCGAGAAATCAAAGAAAAGAGCATTGCTGACCTTCCCGAGGGGGAGGTGTTGATCAAAGTGCATTACTCTTCGCTCAACTACAAGGATGCCCTTTCAGCCTCAGGCAATAAAGGCGTTACCAGAAAATATCCCCACACCCCTGGTGTTGATGCGGCAGGGGTGATTGTTGAGAGTAGCGACAGTACTTTCAAATCAGGCGATGAGGTGCTCGTAACAGGTTATGACCTGGGGATGAACACTTCTGGAGGCTATGAGGAATATATTCGGGTACCGGCTAACTGGGTGGTTCGACTTCCTGAAAATTTAAGTCTTCGGGAAAGCATGATCTACGGGACAGCAGGGTTCACGGCCGCTCTCTCCTGCTATAAGCTGATCAACAATGGGGTCACTCCAGATATGGGACCAGTTCTGGTCACGGGAGCAACCGGTGGAGTTGGCAGTATCGCTGTCTCCATTCTGGTGAAAAGCGGCTACGAAGTCGTTGCGGTCAATGGCATTCAAGATGAAAAAGATTACTTACTTGAATTGGGCGCTAAAGAAGTTATCTCCATTGAAGAAGCAGATGACAAAAGTGGTCGCCCATTGCTTAAACCTAGATGGGCAGGCGCAATTGACACTGTTGCAGGAAATATTCTTTCAACAGCTATTAAAACGACCCAATATGGTGGTTCAGTAACCTGTTGCGGTAATGTTGGTTCCGCAGAACTTGAATCCTCAATTTATCCCTTTATTTTGAACGGTGTTAGCCTGCTTGGTATTGATTCAGTGAACTGTCCAGTTGATACCAGGATAGCAGTTTGGAATAAAATTGCATCTGACTGGAAGCTTGAGTATTTAGACAAAATTACCACTGAACTTCCTGACCTTGAAGCCCTGGATGAGCGCATTGATCTTATCTTGCAAGGTAAGAACCGCGGTCGCGCAATTGTGAAGGTGAGCAAATAATGCTACGTTAAACCGGTAATCAATGAACTCAGGGGCGGCTGGAACACCTACCTGGCCGCCCTTGACCGTCATAAAAAGTGAATGATATTTAAAATCAGGAGCACACCGACACATGGATTATCAGGGCAACATTTTTCGACCACCAAGTGAGGCAAAATCGATTTTACTGCAGGTCACAACTGGCTGTTCTCACAACAAATGCACCTTTTGCGATATGTATAAGGGGGGCCGGTTTTCCATTAAGAGTGATGAGACCATTATGGCGGACATTGACTTTGCCAAGCAGCACTGTAAAGGGCAAGACCGGCTTTTTATCTGCGATGGTGACGCCTTGATTGTACCGCAAAAGCGTCTCCTCAACATCCTCGTGACAATCAAGAAAAAATTGCCTTGGCTGGACAGGATAGGTATCTATGCCAATACAAAGAGTATTGCCATGAAGTCGGAGCAGGAACTGTTGGAACTGCATCAGGCCGGTTTGGATATTGCCTATATGGGAGTTGAATCGGGAGATGATGTAACCCTTGAAAGGATTTGTAAAGGCGCTGACAGTAAACGCCTGATTGAAATGGGGCAAAAGCTTGCAGCGAGTGGAATGACCCTGTCTCTGACAGTGCTGATCGGTGTTGCCGGTCGAGAACGCTCCCTGATACATGCCAGGGAAACAGGCAGGGTGCTCACAAGCATTGATCCGAAGTATGTCGGTGGGCTAAGCCTCATGCTCAATCCCGGAACTCCGCTGTATGAGGACTATGAGCGAGGTGAATTTCAGCTGCCCGCTCCCATGGAAATGCTTGCAGAATTGCGGACCATGATTGAGCATACCGAACTGACAGACGGATATTTTCATGCCAACCATGCGTCCAACTATTTGCCGGTCAAAGCGCGGCTTCCAAAGGAAAAATCTGAAACGATTCGACTTATTAATAGAGCGCTTAACGGGGATGCCAGCCTCAAGCCTGACTATCTGAGGGCGTTTTAACCTGGACCGTAACTGCCCGCAGGTAAATGAATTTTTCAGTGATCGGTCAGGATTACGTATGCCCAATACGTTTTCAGTCTGTTTACAGAAATCGAGCTTGCGTTGTTGCTGTCGGGTGCATCCGGTACTTATGGCATTATTTAACCCGTCGGATTCTCTTCGGTCGTGATGCTCGCTGCTGCTTTAAGTTTTGCTCATACTCCTCAAAAAAGGAATCGAATTTTGAATTGTACTTGGCACATCGCAGTTTGAGGATGTTGTTTGCATAATCAACTTTCCACCAGGCACCGGATTTTTTGAGACGAATATTGCTGATGAACTTATTGGCACTCTCAATCGCTCAAAAAAGGCATAATATACTAAAATTATTAGATAAAGCGACCGGGTCAATCTGCGGGGCGATTCCATAACTATCGGATGCACCCGTGCTGTCCGCCTTTGTGTTCTCGGGTTCAATTCTGCACCAATTTATCCAACCTCTGGGCCATCTCACTCAATTCTTCCGCATTTTCTTTAAGAACACCACTGCCAGCCGCCATATCAGCAACAGTGTTGTTTACAGAGCTTATGTCGCTTGAAACATTCGAAGAAACAAGCGCCATTTGGGAGACGTTTTCATTAACCTCCATCAATCCTTGGGATACTTGTGCAACGTTGCTGGAAATCTCTGAGGTAGTTGCAGTTTGTTCCTCTATTGCTGTAGCAATGGTGGAGATAATCTGGTCTATATCGCTAATAACATGTGTTATTTCACCAATTCCTTTTAATGAATCTGCGGTTGTTAATTGAAACGCACCAACACGTTCTTTTATCGTACTTGCTGCTTCTGAGGTCTGTTTTGCCAACTCTTTTATCTCATTAGCGACAACAGCAAAACCCTTGCCAGCCTCTCCAGCCCTTGCAGCCTCAATTGTCGCATTTAATGCGAGAAGGTTAACCTGTTCAGATATCTCTGATATATCCTCAACTACTTTGCCGATTTCTGATATAGAATCACCGAGCTTATCAACCTGTATAGAAGTATCTGCGGCTTGAGCGACTGCCCCTTCTGTTACTGAGCGAGCTCGTGCAGTATTTTCTGAGATTTCTTTAATAGTTGCCGACATCTCCTCACCGGCTGATGCTACCATACTGACATTTGTCGTAGACTCTTCCATTGCAGAAGATACGGTATTCATATTGGCGGACATCTGCTCTAAGGCAGCTGCCAGCGACGATGATTTTGCAGATATCTCATCAGAATTCACAAACTGTTGATTGGCCAGTTCCAGCAAGGTTTTTGATGCTGGTAGAAGAACATCAACAACCCCTTTGAGTTGTTTTATGGCATCAACATTCGTTACAAGCTCTACGTGACCGATTCTCCTGCCCATATCATCGGTGATGTAATGAGTGTCGACTTGCATATAAATGCTGGGTTGATTTGGAATTGCCTGGTTGTAATGGGTTCTTGGCTTTCCACTACGCAAACAGGCGACACCGCAGTTTTCCGTTTCACAAATATCGGCCTTCCAGTTGGAACAGTGTTTCCCTATAACGTTCCGTTTATTTAAATTGTGCTGTGCCAACAGGCTTTCTGTGACCTTATTCACAAAAACCCATTTCATTTTCATGTCTGTGGTTGTAACAGGGAACTCAAGGGCATCCAAAGAGCCCTCAAGGTAAAAAATTAATCGTTGCTTTTTGTGTTGTAGATAAAGAAGAAGCACGTTCGTCGCGAACAGGATTCCAGATATGACCAAGACCTGGTTTATGTTTGGTGACTCCGTCTTATTGAGCTGAAATAATTGAAACAAGACACCAGCCAGAAAAATAGTCCACATAACATTCTTAATTAGATGGGGGATTTTAGGCATTAGTTTTCCTTCCTTGTAAAAGTAAATTTATTCAATCCGTAAGTTCAGTCTCAAGCTTCTTGGTTGCGTAACGCACTGATGTATCGATAAAAAATAGATAAAATGCTTATTGTATGGGATGACTTTCCTCCGAAACCATTGCATTTTATCGTCAAATACTTGCAGTTATTCTTGGTGCAATCAACAAAAGAGATGCCAGGAATCCGTTATAAAAAACGTTAATTCAGTGCTATAAATCAAATCCGAAACTTTAATTCAGTGTATCACATGACGTAACTCTTCAAAAATATTTTGATTGCCACTGAACCTCAGCTGAAAAATTTTCCCTGGCAGGACACTCTCTGTCCTGCCAACTTTGGCATAATGTGCTTAAGAGCAACTTTTTCAAGAGGGCATGAAGCTCATGGCAAAGATATCATGGTTGATGGGGCGTGTTCAATAAAAGTCTGTTCCCCCATCTAAATAAGTGCTTGCCAGTGCCGCTTACAAAAGCGCCAGCGACACTGACCTGGTACAGAACAAGAGGACACAAAGTTAAGAGCGTTTAGAGTGCTCTTTGGAGGTGTTCACATGGAAAAATCAATACGCCGAAAATTTTCGGATGAATTCAAAGAAGAGGCAGTGAAACGTGTCACGGAACAGGAATATAAAATTATCGAAGCGGCTTGGAATCTCGGCATTCACGCCACCCAACTCCGCCGGTGGGTGAAAGACAAAACGACAGAAGCAAATCCCTCTACAGCAAGTATGGGGCAAAAATGTCAAAAGGTATGTCGACACACTGCTAGAACGCCGTCTTTCAGCGCAGACGATCAATGGGCACCTGATTGCCATCCGTAGATTTTATGCCTATCATCATTGATGAAGAGGAAAGACAGGTGAACAACTCAGCTATCAGCGGAATGGCCTTGCGGCTTCCTAGGTCATTGCCTCGCCATCTGCGGGACGGCGACATTCCTGTTTTTTGCCTCGGTCAAGAAGCCAAGAGATAGAGCCATGTTTATGTTGATGCTCCGCTGCGGTCTCAGGGGGGAAGAGTTGGCCAACCTGGCCCTGGATGCCATTGATTATCGACGTAACAGATAGTGGCACGTGGTGGCAAGGGGGCCAAAGACCGGGTTGTCTATATTAGTAACGACGCTGCAGAGGCCTTGGCCAATTACCTGCAGATAAGAATGCAAACAAAAGAACAGAAGGTGTTCCTCGTAGAAAAAGGAACCTATAAGGGGAAGCCTCTCTCGGTGAGAGGCTTACAAAAAAGGATTGAATACTGGTCGAAAGAAAGCGGGATAGCGGTGTCGTGCCACCAGCTTCGGCATACCATGGCTACGTCGCTACCAGAGGAAACCCTTTGCATCGAAGAAAATACAGAGTGAAATGACGGCAGTTAACATACTAATTAGGAAAAAATAGGATTTGTTATGTATACTTCCTGACAACCTCAGAGCGGCCTAAGAAGTAAAAGGTTCGTTTTCTTTACCGTGACCAGCCAGCTACCAAAAGCTGGCTTAGAATAGGGGAAATATGCTGCAACTACTAGGAGTGACGCGACGAACACGATTCGAAAAATTAAGAGAGTTGGATTTTAGTCAAGGTCGCGCGCGTTTCGCCCCCACCGATATCTGGGACGATACGTAATTCGAGTACTGTCACTCGGTCGAGGTTTACTCTGTAATCTTCGACCTCCTGCATAGAAGTCGGTGGACTGAAATTATATTGCTGACGCACCAACTGTTGGTAATGCTGCATACCCTCTGACAACCATTGGAGCGCAAATTCCTGAGTGCGAACGTGATGTTCTTCATTGAAAACCAAGCGGATTCGGCTAAGTTGTATGGGCGTATCAAACGAAAAACGAATCGTCTGCTCCCCCCCTTGTGCTGCCCGCCAACCCGATCCATTGTTGGATACCAGTGCCGCCTCAATTGGATGATCCGCATCCTCGGATGTAAGTTCGACTTGCGTTAATTGCTGGAGGTCGAGCCAACCTTGATCGGCTTGGGAAGCATCTTGAGATTCTTTATTAATTATCTGTTTGCGCATGGAGCTCCCTATTGTCTTCTCTCGTTGTTTCGCTGAAAAACCTGCATAATGTCCGATTAAATCGAAATTCTTCAGAGCTTAAAGAATATAAAGTTCACCGTATTTTACGGTAATGGTATCCATATATGGATAGAGTAATGGCCGTTGGTATCAATCTTGGCTTCCAGATCTTTCAGTAAGGTCCTAATCCGCATCCCACTTCCAGAACTTTAAGTCCTGCACATCGTAGGTGCTCATTATATCTGCCAAAACAAGCCCAGAATGCTCCTGTCGATATAGGCTCGGAGATGAATGTGTGCAAATCAGAAGCCGGATCAACCCGAACATTGCGGGAAAATACTGCAGAAGTGTACAAATCCAAAAGGAACCTCAAGCATACTGGAATCAGCATTAATAAGATACTACAATCTTGTTTAATTGATGAGCCGACTGGTTACCGCTACCCAGAGGTAGCGGTCCGGTATTGAAATTAGCTTTCAACATCGACCTCTATCGCCAACAAAATCAATTCCGATTCTCCAGATTCCTCGAAGAGTCGACGAGCATTGAGCCGAAGTGAGCGCCGGCCAATTGATTCAAACTCGTGCGTCACTTCAAAATCATGAAACTCAATATTGCGCGACAAAATATCTTCCAGCAAAGTGCGCAACGCTGGGATCTTCCATTGACCATTTCCCAAATCATACAGAAATTTGCCCAAAGTATCTTCAGGTGAGACATTGAAGGTGGTGTAGAAAGCGCGATTTGCCGAGACCACTCCCAAGCCGGCATCGAGCACCATTAACGGCTCACGCACGGTGGCAACAACAGCCTCGGCCAGACGGGCATGAGCAGCACTCAGCGCCATCCTCATTTGCTTGCTCTCGGTGATGTCGGTAAAGGTGATCACCGCCCCCTCAATCACATTTTCCAGAGTCCGGTAGGGCTGGATACGCATCGCATACCACATCCCAGCCTGGGTACGTACTTCCATCTCTTTGGGGACAAGGGTGTCGAGAACGGCTTGGGTATCTGACAGCAATGTATCATAGCCCACTAGGTTGGAAACGATATGCCCAACGGGCCGTCCGATGTCGCCCTGGATTAAATTGATGATTTTGGTCACCGCAGGGGTGAAGCGCAATATGCGGACATCATGGTCGACAAAGATGGTCCCAATGCCTGTTCCGGCCAACAGGTTGTTCATGTCGTTGTTGGCGCGCGTCAGGTCGATCACTTTGTTTTGCAGTTCGGCATTCACCGTGGCCAACTCTTCGTTGACCGATTGCAATTCCTCTTTTGAAGTTTCAAGTTCTTCATTCGTAGATTGTAATTCTTCGTTGATTGACTGCATTTCCTCGTTGGATGACCTGAGCTCCTCATTGGTAGCTTGGAGGAACTCTTCTTTGGCTTGCAGCTCGTGTCGCAAGGCAACAAGGCGATTCTCCATATCCGAATCTACATTCTCTGCCGATGGAATCCCGGAAACGTCTGAAGATTCCGGTGAGTGGTCGTCATCCTGGATAACAATATCCTCAAGAATAACCAAATATAAGGGAGACGCCGTCAATAGAGCTTGGGTATTAATAACCGGACGAACCGTCAGATTAATCGGAGTAAAATCGCCGTTGGTTTTAACCCGCACATCAGGGCAACGAACAATTTGCTGATCCGTGACCGCTTTATGTAACGCTAGAGTCAGTTCGTGCGTCAAACCTTCGCGTGCCATTGTTAAGATATTATAGACGCCGACCTCTCCTATCGCCGGTTCGAGATAGAAACCGGTGCGGCCATGGATATAAAGAATGTCGCCCAGCCCGTTGACCAGTGCAGCGGCAGGGGCAATTTGCTGTAACAGCTCTTGTTCGGTCAGTTCGCGCAGAGACACATTTCGAGACTTAATCATTATGCCTGATGCCTGATGCGTTTTTTCGATAGTCATGGAGTGTAGAGGTGGCAAAAAAATGCCAAAACCAACACGTGAGGCCCCTTGGCAGGTATCCTTTCGCTGATATATTTTCAATTTTCGATCCTGCACGTCGAAGAGATGGCCGAAGTCACCAATTGTCTCGGAAGTGCCCAAGAACAGAAATCCGCAAGGGTTCAAAGCGTAATAAAAGAGGGGGATAAGCTTTTTCTGTAAATCCCCTCCCATATAAATCAGGAGATTGCGGCAACTAATCAGGTCGATTTTGGAAAAGGGCGGATCTTTAATGATATCCTGTTCGGAAAAAATCAGCATATCACGGATGGTTTTATGAATGCGGTAGCTGCCGCCGTCAGTTTCTAGCGAAAAAAAACGAGCCAGCCGATCCGGCGTAATATCAACAGCGATGCTGGCAGGGTAGAGACCGGCTCGAGCCGTAGTAATAGCTTGACTGTCAATATCAGTTGCAAATATCTGTATTTTAAATTTTTTCTTCAACAACTCCTGGTGTTCGGCGAGTAAAATGGCGAATGAATAGGCTTCCTCTCCGGTGGCGCATCCCGGTATCCAGACGCGGACCGCATCGCCCGCAGCCTTGTCGGTAAATATTCGCGGAATGACTTTGTCTTCAACGGCTTCAAATGCTTTAGGATCACGGAAAAAATTGGTGACACCGATGAGCAGATCGCGAAAAAGAGCCTCTACCTCCCTTGGTGTTTGCTGCGCATACTTAACATAGCTTCCCATCGTTTCGATTTGCTGAAGGGCCATGCGCCGCTCAATCCGCCGGTTGATGGTGCTTGGTTTGTATAAGGAAAAATCATGCCCGGTATGGGAACGCAGGAGGACGAAAATTTTTTTGAGCGCGTTCTCGTTATTCCACGGCGAGGAACCGACAATTTGGGGCATGTGACCAAAGGCGTGAACCGTGTAGGCGATAAGCTGCGCTGGCATTTGGGCCGGGGCAAGTACAAAATCGACCAAACCGGAGGCAATTGCACTGCGCGGCATGCCATCGTATTCGGTAGAATCGGGATCCTGGGCCATGACCATGCCCCCCTCGTCCTTGATAGCCCGAATACCCACGGTACCGTCACTCCCGGTACCGGAAAGAACAATGCCGATGGCTCGCGCGTGTTGATCCTGGGCTAGTGAACGAAAGAAAAAATCGATGGGCAATCGCTGGCCACGAGGAGAAGAAGGCTCGAGTAATTGAAGGGTGCCTCCGAGAAAAGCCATGTCACGATTTGGAGGGATGATGTACGTGCAGTTGGGGCGGACGACCATTCCGTCCTCAACCTCAAAGACCTGCATGCGTGTATAACGCTTGACCAGCTCGGTGAGGATGCTCTTGTGGTCCGGTGCAAGGTGTTGCACCAAGACAAAGGCCATGCCGGGATCGTCATCGGCCGGCATGCCGGAAAAAAAAGACTCAAAAGCAGCCAGACCGCCCGCTGAGGCGCCAATGCCGACGATGGGAAAACCGTTAGCATTTGTTTCAACCGCGTCCGGCAATACAGCGATTTTCACCGCGCCGTTGGGCACCTTGCTGGTCTCGGCAGCGGTCGATGTTCTCGCAACGGTTGCTTTCTGCTGTTTTCGTGTAACCATACAAACCCTCCAATCTGATTTACCGTTTTTTATCGCTGATCAGCGGCCATCAAAGGAGGAGGGGAGGCCCCAAAAAACCCTCTTACGTTGCAACACGTCAACGCCTTTGCTCAAATTCGAGCAAAGCTTACGCTGTCCTTTTCAAACTCGTCAATGACTTTCTGGTTCAAGGATGGGGGCACTTTAGGCAAAATATGCATGAATGTCTCCTCGGTGACCAGATAATTCTCTCTGTTGACCAACTCCTGTTCAAAGGCAAAATGAGCCACTTGGTGAAACAAATATTGAATATCAGCCGGTGTAAAGCCAGGAGTCATTTCGACAATCCGATCCACGCTCAGGTTATCGGTGTTTAATTTGGAGAGATAATATTCGAGAATAGTCGCTCTGCCTTCTCTGTCGAGTCCGCCTACCGGAATGATGCAGTCAAACCTTCCCGGACGCAACATGGCTGAATCCAGTTGCCGGATGTAATTAGTGGCACAGACAAGCAATATCTTGTTTTGTTGATTTTTAAGTAATGGAATTTGCTTGAGGAACTCATTGGTAATGGACTTGTCGATACGGTCAGCCAGATCACGGCTGCCGGCAATCTCTTCAAATTCATCGATAAAGAGAACGACCTCGTCAAGTTCTCGCGCCTTTTCCATCAATCCCCGAAGATTAGCGCCAATTTTTTCAACGCCGTTGACCATGAGCATGCTGGGGACGATCTCTATATACCACCAGGACAAAGCACCTGCGATGGCTTTGGCAAAATGGGTTTTTCCTGTACCGGGAGGGCCAAAGAAAATGATCGCTTTGGGAGAAACCACTCCATGTTTTCTGGAGAGTTCTTCTTCCATCAAGGGCAGGATGATTTTGCGTTGAACCAATTGCTTTGGGGGTTGCGAGTTGGCGATGGTGTCCCACATCTCCCTGTTTATAATCTGAGCCCCCATTTCATTGAGCATATTCTGCCGCTGGTGGATTTGATACTCTGCGGGAGCCTGATCCATATTTTCCAGGAAGTCGATGCACGCCGTCCTTACCCCCACGTCCCGACCAAGCTTTTCCGAGAGAAGCCATTTATGGTTCAACACCTTGGGCCAAAGCTCAATGGCAACGCTCGGCTCATATTCCACTCCACTGAGTTCAAAAAATCGCTGTACACATTCTTCCGGCAACAAGACTGCCGGTACATGCTCTTCCATACTCTACCTTCCGTTAACATTTTATTTAAATTTTTTTATCAAAGAGCAGTCTGCATCGACTATGTACCGGGATTCATCCTTCAAGTGAGCGGCGTTTCTCATTTTCCCGATGATGATGCCGCTGGGCCGCCATCTCTTAAACATGAAAAAAAGGTGTTGGGATGCCTTCTGAGAGCAATAAGGTGAAGGGGGCGGCAGCCATCGGCCTGCTAAACAGGTACCCTTGCCCTTCGTCACAATGTTTTACTTTGAGGAAAGCCCACTGCAAGTGATCTTCAACGCCTTCTGCCACCACTAATTTCTCAAAACCGACGGCCATGGCAATGACCGCACTGGCAAGGCTGCTGAGTCCGTTGTTACTCGTGGTTAAACCGATATCATGCACGAAGGCTGGTGCAATTTTAAGGACATCAATCGGCAACCTCGCCAGATAACTTAGACTAGAAAAGCCGGCGCCAAAATCATCCACCGCCACCTGAATCCCCATCTCCTTAAGCTTATCCAGACGTGCACTGCTGTTTTCAACATCACGCATCAACACGTTTTCGGTAATTTCCAGTTGCAAGCAACGTGGGGCAAGGCCGGTTTCAGACAAGATCATTCGTACGTCCTGCAAAAAACCTTGTGCACAAAATTCCGATGCCGAAATGTTGACTGAAATCGCATTGAGCAAGAGCCCTGCATCGTGCCAACGTTTGGCCTGCAGGCACGCTTCCCGCAATACCCACCGGCCGAGCTGCACCATCATGCCACTGCTCTCTGCAACCGGGAGGAATCGACCGGGCAAGGTCAAGCCCCATTGCGGATGCTGCCAACGCAGCAGGGCTTCAACACCGGTAATTACGCTGGTTTCCAGGTTAACTATGGATTGGTAATGCAACACGAATTCCTGGCGGTGCAATGCCTGCCGCAACTGAGTTTCGAGAGTTTGGCGCTCAACCACGCGAGCATTCATTTCGCGCTTAAAATATTGATAATTGTTTCGACCTTTTGCCTTGGCACTATACATGGCAGTGTCGGCATTTTTGATAAGTGTTTCCGCGTCCTGACCGTCTTCTGGGTACACACTAATGCCGATGCTGGTGCTCACATACAACTCTTGTTCGGCAATGAAATGTGGAGCAGCCATCGCGGAGAGAATTTTGTCGGCGATCAATGCAGCATTTTCCACATATCTATCCTCTGTTACCAGAACCACAAATTCATCGCCACCCTGCCGGCTCACCGTATCAGAGCCTCGAACGCAGGCGCACAAACGATCAGCAACGGATTGGAGCAACATATCACCGGCCGAATGGCCGAATGAATCGTTAATATGTTTAAAGTTATCCAAGTCTAAAAACAGAACCGCGAGTCGGGTTCCTTGGCGCTTTGCGCGCGCGATCGCTTGCTCAATGCGGTCATTCAACAGGATACGATTCGGCAAATTGGTTAAGAAATCGTGCTGCGCCAAATGTGCCATTTTCAAAGCCAGCGACTGAGCGACGGTAATATCGTGGAAAACGATCACAGCACCAGTCATTTTTCCATCCCAATCATGGATCGGGGCAACGGAATCTTCGATGGCAGCTTCATGACCATCGCGACAAATTAGAATTGTTCCTGTTGTCAAGGCCATCGTTTTGTTGTGACGCAACACCAAATCTATCGGGTTAGGTTTCGGTTCGCGTGTTGTGCCATCAAGAATGCGCATCACCGTGCCGACGGGGCGCCCACGTGCCGCTTCCCTTGACCAGCCGGTCAAGTTTTCGGCGGCAATATTGAGGTACTCAACATTACCCAACATATCGGTGCCGATAACCGCGTCGTTGATTGAATTGAGCGTTATTTCAGCCCGGGTTTTTTCCAGATAGTAGGTTTCTTCGAGAGACTTACGGCGGATAAGATTTTGTAAGTATTGTGGCACAAGGGGGGGAGCCAGATTGCCTTTCGATAAATACCCCTGGGCACCTTGTTGAATCGCTGTTGACGTTAAAGATTCTTGATCCGGCGCAGTAAGTATAACTATCGGTGCGTGCGGAGCGCTGGCGTACAGCCTTTCAAAGGTTGCAATTCCCTGGCTGTCGGACAAGGCTAAATCAGCAACTATCAGATCGATATCGCCAGCGAGCAATCGTTTAAGCCCCTCGGAGAGTTGCCTAACCCATTCGACGATGTATTCTCCACTCTCTGCGGCGCTTAATACCGCCTTCAACACTTTGGCGTCACCGGCATCACCTGTTATAATCAGCACACGATTGGTCATGACAGAGGTACTCCTTGAAAGACTACAGGGATCTGATTAACGACTAATTCAGCTGCAGCCACTCATCCTCAAGAATGCTGCGCCTGCAATGCTTCTATTCTCCCTTTGAATTGGTTCGGAAGTCCTTGTTTAGGAAACTTGCAATGCCATAACGAGCAGCCCTCTCTTACCCTTGTTAAAAAAAATACGGAGAGGAGCCTTTACTATTGCAAGAACGGAGTATGCATCGCTTTGAATGCACTGGATCCCCAAGACACAACACAGGGGGGCTCTCTCGTATAACTCGTATGAAAAAAATCAACGATTACCACTACCACGATTCATCATCATCCCACCTCCTTTCCCCATGCCGCCTCCCCTGGCCGGAGGTTCTTCGGGTAACGTGACGCCACGGATCGCAGCCCGATCTTGCATTCGTTGATGGTGTTCTTTGCGGAGCAATTCTCGTTCTTTAGCTGTTTTTGTCTCACGCATTTGCCTGTGGTATTCGAGCCGCTCATCCTGGGTCATTAGCTGGCTCCCATAGAACGGTTGTTCCTGATTTCCCCTTATCTCTTGATTTGAGGCCTGAACAGCTTCCCCTTCAAACCATGCAGGCAGGGATAAGGTGATTATCAGGGAGAACAAGACAACGAGCTTACATTTCATGATGAATTCCTCTTGTATGTGTTGCTAGCAACACAAACGTTGCGTGAATATTCAGGTCAATAGTTACAGTTCAATCCAACTCAAGGAAGCTTGATTTGATGCACATTGACCAAGAGGCGTGATGAAGAAGCAGCAGGCGGAATTCATCCATTTGAGGTGAAAGATGAGCGCCGCCAAAAATGAGCAAAAAAACCCGCATGAAACGGGTTTTTTTATAATCCTAAACTTGATTGCGAAGCTCGAAACGTCGTTCTCGAGCCTTTTCACGAAAACGACACCCCACGGGACTCAGCACTTGACTACATTTTTTGCTGATGGTCCCTTGACCCCTTCTTCCACATCAAACTTTACGCGACCACCCTCCTGGAGTGATTTAAAGCCCTCTGCCTGGATAGCGGAATGATGCACAAAAACGTCCTTGCCCCCTTCCTGCTCGATAAATCCAAATCCCTTAGAATCATTAAACCATTTTACAATTCCTTCAGCCATTCCAACTACTCCTTTTGTCGTTGTGTGATTATGCCACACATTAGGGTGGTTGCCCCACTTTGGGGCTTCCGATAAAATACTGAATAATCAAAAAGAACGCTCAGAACTCTGCCCCTGAAAACTGAGGCAGTGTCCTTTTCCTTGTCATGTTCTTCAGACACTCTCGGGCATCCCTTTCTTGCCACCTCTCTTCCCCTCTTATCCGTTCCGTATGATCTGCTCCGCCACCTTCCTGAAGTGGAATCCATAGATGGCATATGTTATGGCAAGAGGAAAAAGTCGCGGTTTTCTGAAAAGTGACCAGAAAAATAGTTTCCAGAAATACAATCTTTCCCGCCCCAACACGCCCAAGAAAAGGATCGCCTTAAACAATGCTCCAATATAGCCGGGCTGGAGGTGAAATTTTCCCACCTGCAACGGTCGATACGCCTGAAAGAGCCTCATCACGCGTTGATAGTAATTCCTGGGGGCATAAATAGTATCGAGAATCGTCTGATATCCTCTGATGAGCGTTTTTTTCTCCATTCTGGGGCTGAAGTTAAGAGTGCCATCCATATTGTCCCCGGTCGTGGCGCCAAGCAAACGTCCCTCTTCCTCCAGACGTTTGTAAAGTCGAGTGCCGCGTAACGCGCTCAACAGCCCGACCATGGCGGTGACAATGCCGCTTTCCTGAATGAAACGAATCTGCATATCGAAAATTGAAGATGGATCGCTGTCAAACCCGACAATAAAACCGCCATGCACCTGCAAACCAGAGTGTTGGATACAACGCACCGCGGCCAGTAGATCACGATTTTTATTCTGCACCTTGCCTGCCTCGAGCAGGCATTCCTCGCAAGGCGTTTCGATACCAATAAAGACTTCCTGGAAGCCAGCGCGGACCATCAACTCCATGAGCCTGGCATCTCCGGCGAGATCAATTGACGCTTCGGTGTAGAAATAGAACGGCCGTCCATTTTGTTCCATCCAGTCGATCAAGCCAGGAAGGACTTCGCGCTTAAGCTTGCCCCGATCACCGATAAAATTGTCATCAACAATAAAAACCGATCCAACCCACCCATGAATACGCAGACTATCCAGCTCGGCGATCAGTTGGGGGAGCTCTTTAGTGCGCGGTTTATGGCCAAACATTGCAGTGATATCACAAAATTCGCAGTCAAAGGGACATCCGCGCGAATACTGAATGTTCATGGCTGCATAGTTCTTGGTGTCGATCAGATCCCAAAGCGGTGCGGGCGTGTCCAGAAGATCGGCCTTTTGCTCATCCACATAAAGCCGTTGAGCCGTACCTTTTTCCAAGTCGTCGAGGAACCTGGGTAACGTGCATTCCGCTTCGCCCAGCACGAGATGATCCACCTCTGGGAAATCTTCAGGGCAACTCGTAAACAGGGGGCCGCCCACGACAGAATTGACGCCAAGCAGATGGCAGCGTGCGATAATCTCCCGGGCCGATTTCCTTTGAATATCCATGGCGCTGACGAAAACGTAGTCCGCCCACAGCAAATCACTATTCGTTAAAGAACGAACATTTAAATCGATTAGCCTCTTGTCCCATACACCAGGGAGCATTGCAGCCACTGTCAGCAATCCAAGGGGGGGGAAACTCGCCTTTTTCCCGATAAAATTCAAGGCATGCCGAAAACTCCAGAAGGTATCCGGATAGTGTGGATAAACCAGGAGAATATTCATAGAGGTGCTCCTTTTCTCAATGCTCTATGTCAAGTTGCCTTCCGATGCATGAGGCACGCCTCCCACTATTTTCTGGCTCCCCCTATGTCGCCAAGTATTACCTGTTCTTTTCCTTCTTTTTTTTCGGTGATTATTTCGACTTTTTCCTCCTCATTTTTACTGATTGTTTTAGCGTCTTCCCTGACTTTTCCTTTAATTTGATAAAACGTCTTTTCTGTTTGGTCCTTCATGCTCGGCCTCATAATGCACCATAATTTATGGGTGTTTTTTTGTGCATCTCTGTTGTTCGATAAACGACGTTCCTTTTGCACCTATTGATTGTTCTGCTTATGAATCATCAACTGGGCGGAGCCAGAGACGATTTCATCCAAAACATGTGACTCTTGCTTTTCGTCGGACATGTTGATTATCGGCAGGCGTGGCAGGTAAATTTCAAAAGAGGTCCCTTGCCCCTGTTTACTGATAACATTGATGAATCCATCGTTCTGGTTAATAATACCATGCACTATGGCCAGCCCGAGACCACTGCCTTGCCCTATCGCTTTAGTGGTAAAATAAGGTTCAAAAAGCCTGTTTCTGGCATCATCCGCAATGCCACAACCATTATCGCGCACAATGAGCGCCACATATTCACCCAGGAAAAAATTCGGGTGATTTGCTTGATTGTCATGGTCAAGGGTCGTATTTCTCGTCTCAATGGTTACTTGTCCTGCTTCCTTGATGGCGTCACGGGCATTGACACAGAGATTGTTTACAATTTGTTCAATTTGAGAAATGTCCATTGTGACTGGCCAAAGACCCGCACCCGGAATCCATACAAGGTCGATGGCCTTGCCAAACAGATGTCGCAGGGAGGTGAGCTGGCCTTCTACGGCTTTATTCAAATCAAGGCATTCGGTTGCAGTGGTCTGCATGCGAGCAAAGGAAAGTAATTGTCCGGTGAGTTGGGTTGAACGATCGACTGCCTTGCCGATTTCCTGGAGATTATAAAAGAACAGTTCTCCTGGTGCTGTATGGTCAAGAGCCATCTCTGCGTTGCCAAGAATAATCCCCAGCATGTTATTGAAATTGTGTGCTACGCCTCCGGCTAGCCGTTCTATCGATTCCATCTTTTGCATCTGGGCCAGTTGATCTTTTCGTCTTTGCCTCCGTTGTTCGGCCAATTTGCATACGGTAATATCGCTCAAGATAACGCGGCATGTAGGCAGAGTTCTGGCTTCGTACACTATTATTGCTTGCAGCCTGGCCCAAAAAGGAGAGCTTCCAGGTCGGAGCATTCGTACTTCACTTACCTGCGGCGCATGCGTATCGAAAAGCTGCTTGCGGTGGAGGTAGTAAGTATCCTGGTCTTCAGGAAAAATGAAGTTGCTCAAAGGTGACTTAAACAAGGAGCTTTTGGTTACATTCAGCATGCTGGCCACGGTAGCATTGGCCTCAATGATTATCCCGGCTTCACTTTCAGTCACATATCCCACAGGCGCATAGTCATAGAGGTCCGCCAGGCGAACCCGCGAGGACTCAAGTTTTGCCTGGACCAAACGCAGTTCCTCATTTTGGATACTCAGTTCAATCTGATGCAATCGAAGCTCATGGAAGACCTGTTGTAACTGTTCGGTTGATCGAGCGGTAAGATGTTCGGATAAAGCAACCTCTTCTTTGGGCATTTTTTCAACCGCGATATTTTTTTCGCAGGAAGATTTAACGGCGCGATAATTGGCGGTATTAATCATAGAATTCCTATTTTCAGAGTGCGAAATTTGAGCTCCGCTGGTTGCTGCGGATTGCAATGGCAGTATTGTTTTGAAGCTGCATCTGTTGTAATTCCTCCCCCCCCCATTCATGGGTTACGCCGATCCTAACCCATGAATAGGGGGGAATCGATCCTGACCATTGGAATTCGCTTAACTTGTCAGCACTATTATGTTGAGCTCCTCCTGTGGTATAAAGTCAAGCTCTGCCGGTTTGTTTCCAGCATGACAGGCAAAACATAAGGGGACACTTTTTCTTTGATTTTTGCTCCCGTTGCAAAAACGGGCATAGTTCACTTTTTACCTATTTTCTCGGCAAATCCGTTCGAAACATTGCTGGGTCATACGTGTCGGTAAACCGCAGGTTATCGGACATGATTTCATCTCAATTCTTATTTGCATGCCAATCGTGGTGTGATCGTAAGAACAGTTATTTGGCTAATAAAAATACGTCATTTTCTTATTCATTTTTACGAAAAGAGCAGTTGTTATAGGAATTTGTATTCCTACAAGGACCGGAATAAAAAGACTGGACAGCGAATTTTT
Organism: uncultured Desulfobulbus sp.; assembly: GCF_963664075.1. Lineage (NCBI taxonomy): Bacteria > Pseudomonadati > Thermodesulfobacteriota > Desulfobulbia > Desulfobulbales > Desulfobulbaceae > Desulfobulbus > uncultured Desulfobulbus sp. Next base: position 3,271,813 of record NZ_OY760916.1, on the reverse strand, counting down.
AAGAAAATTTTCTGAGTTGTTGGCCTGTGCATTTATTTTACTTTTATTGCCTAAAAGCAAGATCAATGCCTTGTTGAAAGATGACTTGCATATTTCAAATTAACTTCTGTGTTTTTTGGTAATTATACCCAAAAATATCGTCATCTTTCTATTATACCATCCGAAAAATAGTGTTGAATGTAACAGAAGTGTTTCGTGTACCATTGCGCAACATGTTATCCTTTATGTATATGCATTCGGCAATTTGCTGCAAAGAAACGGCAGTCTGTCTTTTAAAGCCAGTCACCCAAACAAAAAATACCAATCGTAATGGATTGAGACTGAGAGTACAGATATGAATGAACACTCATCAGACCAGGATCGATTTTACGAGTTGCGCCGACTTGCAGAGGATCGCAAAAAGGATCTTCCTTCCCAGAATATGAATGAGCTGGAAATTCAGCAAATTGTTCATGAATTGCAAGTGCATCAGATTGAACTGGAGATGCAAAACGAGGAACTCAGGGCGACTCAGGAGAAACTTGGTGAGTCGCTGGAAAAGTATACGGATCTTTTTGAATTTGCCCCGGTCGGCTACGTCACATTGACTCCAAAAGGGCGAATAGTGGAAGCCAATCTCACCATTGCCAGGAAGCTTGACACTGAGCGAAAGAGTTTAATCAACTCGGCCTTGGTATTGTTTGTCGTTGCCCACGATAGACCTGCCGTTTGGGCCCACCTTGACCAGGTTTTCAAGAGCCCCGAACGGCAGGTCTGCAATCTGAGAATGGAACAACGAAACGGCCCTGACCTGCATGTTCGGTGCAACAGTGTTCGTTGCCAATATGCGGACGGCAGATTGCTTTGCCGGACTTCAATCACCGACATGTCGGACAAGAAGGTAGTCGAAGACGAACTGCGTGCATTACAGAGTAAACTGGAACATCGTGTTGCAACGCGCACGCTTGAACTCAGTGAAAGCGAAAGAAAATTCAGGAAGCTCTCCAAGGAATTCCAGACGCTACTCTATGCAATCAGTGACACCCTGATCCTCCTTTCCCCAGAAAAGAAAATACTCTGGATGAACAGTGACAAAACCTTGGAGCGGCAAAGGACATCTTCCAATGCGGCGGAGCAATACTGCTACAAGCTGTTGCATGAGCATGCCGTGCTCGCCAAAGAGTGCCCGATAACACAATGTTTCCATTCTGCAAAAAATGAAGTCGCAGTGACCACGTATAATGGCTCCGTGCTCGATATCAGGGCCTTCCCGATAGTGGAGGCGAAAACCGTCAGTAGTGTACTTCTGCTGGTGAGCGATATTACTGAGAAAATAGCCCTGCAGGCAGAGGCCATTCAGGCGGGGCATCTAGCCTCTCTGGGCGAATTAGCAGCTGGCGTGGCACATGAAATCAACAACCCCATTACTGGTATTATCAACTACGGCCAAATACTACTCAACGAATGCCGTCCTGAGAGCATGGAGCAAAACATTGGCTCGCGCATTGTAAAGGAAGGAGAGCGTGTCGGACGGATCGTCAAATCCCTGCTTTCCTTTGCGCAACAGGATAGACGACAAAAAAAAAGACGTACCAGCATTCCCGATGTTCTCTCCGAAGCCATCGTTCTTACCCAGGCACAAATCCGCAAGGAGGGAATCGATCTCAGAATACGCCTGGATGATAACCTGCCCCAAATCGAAGCGAACTTTCACCAGATCCAGCAGGTTTTTATCAACATCATCAACAATGCTCGGTATGCCTTGAATGAAAAGTATACGGAACGGCACCAAAACAAACGCATTGAAATCACCGGCAAAGCCCTGATGATCCGCGATCGTCCATTTGTGCGTATTATCTTTCACGATCAAGGAGTCGGCATTGACAAGCATCAACTGCCGATGCTAACCAAACCTTTTTTTTCAACCAAACCGTTTGGCAAAGGAACAGGCTTGGGATTGAACATCACCAAAAAAATTATTGCGGATCATGACGGTCGCCTCGTCTTTGAGAGCGTCAAAGGGGATTTCACCCGGGTTATTGTTGAATTACCGGTCCATCAAACCAAAACTGAGGCAGAAGCATGAGCGCAAGAATTCTGATCATCGACGATGAAGAATCGATCAGGTTTACCTTCGAACGATTTCTCAAGGCTGCCGGACATCTCGTCATTACAGCCGCAAGTTGTACCGAAGCCTTGACCAGATTGGATGATGCCAGCTTTGATGTGGTTTTTGCCGATATCATTTTGGAGGATGGAACAGGAATCGAGATTTTGCGGGCGATCAAGAGCAGAGGCCTCAGTTGTCCGGTCATCATGATCACCGGCGATCCAGGTGTGGAAACCGCCTCGGAGGCCCTCCGCCTCGGCGCATTTGATTACATCCCCAAGCCGGTCAATCAGGAAGCACTGCTGTATGTCACCAGAATAGCGTTGAAATTCAAGAGCATTCACGAAGAAAAAGAACGATACCGCGCTAATCTCGAGGCAATCTTCAGAAGCGTCAACGATGCAATCATAACCGTTGACCGACAGGCGGTGGTCATTGCGCTCAATGAGGCTGCAATGCACCTCTGTGGTGCTCTGCAAAATGATATTGGTCAGCCGTTCAGCGTCATCGCTAACCGATGCAAGGGCAGTTGCAGTGAAATTCTTGATCAGGCTTTACTCTCAAGTATTCCCATTGAGGCCCGACGTATCGAATGCAAGCAGGGGAAAGGCGCAACACGGATAATCAGTGTGCGAACCTCGCCTCTGCTTGACTTGCAGGGGACAGCATCGGGCGTGGTTATGGTGCTCCATGACGAGACCCATGTGGTTCACCTTGAAAATATACTCAAAGAACAACAACAGTTCCACCGCCTTGTCGGCAAGAGTGAGCCGATGCAGCAGGTGTACGCCCTTATCAATGCCTTGACCAATGTGCAAACCACGGTTCTCATCACCGGAGAAAGTGGGACGGGCAAAGAATTGGTGGCCGAGGCGCTGCACATTGCAGGCGACCGCAGCCAGAAACCACTGGTTAGGGTAAATTGCTCGGCTTTACCGGAAAACCTGCTCGAGGCGGAACTCTTTGGGCATGTTAAGGGCGCTTTTACCGGCGCCATCAGGGATAACGAAGGCCGCTTCCACAGAGCGGATGGCGGCTCTATATTTTTCGATGAAATCGGTGATATCTCCCCCAACATCCAGGTAAAACTTTTACGCGTTCTTGAGGAAAGTACGTTTGAACGCGTTGGCAGTTCAACCTCCACCAAGGTTAACGTGCGCCTGATCGCAGCAACCAACAGAAATCTCCAGGAGAAAGTACGCTTAGGCGAGTTACGAGAAGATCTGTACTACCGGCTCAAGGTGGTTGAAATTCGTTTACCACCGTTGCGGGAAAGGCTTGAAGATCTGCCGCTGCTGATTGAACATTTTCGCCAAAAATTCAATCTGAAATTCAAGAAGAACATCGAAGCGATTTCCGCCGACGTTTTGAAAATCTTTAATAAATATCGTTGGCCGGGCAATGTCCGCGAATTGGAGCACACCATGGAGCACGCCTTTGTCCTGTGCAACCAGAATATTATAGCTTTCGATCATTTGCCGCTGGAATTCAAGCAGATGCCAGGAGTGCGCCGGTCGTCACCTCTTAAGACATCCGGTATTGATCCCCAAGTAACCCTGGATGCCCTGAATAAAGCCGCATGGAATAAAGCAAAAGCGGCCCGTTTACTGGGGATTGACCGGGTCACTCTTTACCGGAGGATTAAAAAATTCAATCTCATTGAAGAACCCCTTCGGCCCTAAAACCGTTGCACAAAACCCTTCAATATTTATCAACACTTTCGCTGCACGCAACACAAAATCCCCTGCCTGCCGCTCTCCTCGCCATCGCAACGCACTGTTTTTTTGAAATAAAAAAACTGCTCCGTTCGGCCGCCCTATCGGCATGAATATCGCTTAACAACTTCTGCCAGACCGTTCTCTTTTTTTACCTACAAACGGCTATTGAACATCTCTTAACCAAAGAGAGTTCACCGAAGAGAAACACTATTTTTCCGGGCAATATCGTTGTCAAGGAGTTGCAGCTATGACCGGCAAACAGCTGGATACACTCATTTCTTTTATGAATAAATTCAATGATTTTTTTCGATTACCGGTGATGAATCGCGCCCTAGTGGGTGGCATGAACCTGCTTGCGGTCGCATTGGTCGTGGTGGTTGTTTGCTACAACCTGTTGTTCGTCTACGTACAGCCGGATGAATACGGCATCAAAGTTATTCGAATTGGGATGAATCGTGGTGTGCAGAAAGAGGTGTATCACGCAGGGCTGAGTTTTGTCCTCCCTTTTGGGCTCCAAGAAATGTATCTGCTCCCCAAGGGAATCCAGGTATTGGAATTGACCAATTCACCGGAAACCGCAGCGCGCGATGCGCGCAAGGACCGGGCCGCCCACATTCAGACATCGGACGGTTTCTTCGTGGATGTCGATGTTTCCATGCTCTACCACATTAAAGATCCCTACCTGATCTTCACAACCATTGGCCCTGGCAACCTTTTTGAAGATAACGGGATCATTCCCAAAGCGGAACCGGCCTTGAAAGAGACCTTGGGCAAATTGACAACGGAAGAATTTTACAACAGCCCCCTGCGAGTTCAAAAAGCGGAAGAGGCAAAGACACGTTTAAACAGCGAGTTAAATGAGAAGGGCATCCAGGTGGATCAAGTCTTGGTTCGCTATTTCATCTACAGCCCCGAAATTCAGAAAAACATCGAGGAAAAAAAACTCCAGGATCAGATGGTCTTTACCAACCAGTCGGCGGCACGAGCGGCCAAAGAGGAGGCGGGATTAAAGAAAATAATCCAGGAAGGCATGGTTATCGCTGCGGTTGAACTTGAGAAAGGCAAAGCCTATGTCACCCGCAAGATTGCCGAAAAAGACCTCTATGCGCGCAGCATCAAAGCGACCGCCAACCTGCAGGTCAAACTGGCTGAGGCAGAGAAGGTCCGGCTGAAAAACCAAGCCTTACAAGGGACGGGTTCTGCGCGCATGGTCGCGCTCAAACTGGCTGATGTGTACAAAGGCCTGGATATGATCATCCTGCCCAGTGACGGCCCACATGGAGTCAATCCCTTGAATCTGGAGAATACGCTCCAACTTTTCGACGTTCGCAAGGAAGGCACCCCATGAAACAATTGTTTGCTTTGACGGTATTGGCCCTGGCCCTTTTGACATCCACTGGGTGCACGCCTCACACCACCGGCCTGACAGAGGTTGGGGTCAGGACTCGCAAGGTGGCCTTCTGGGGGCCGAAAGGTGTTGAAGATCGCATCTACCCGCCAGGTGGCACCTACTTTTTTCTGCCGTTTATCAACGACTGGAATGTTTTCGACACCAAGCTGCAAAATTTGGAAATGACTTTTTCGAAATCAAGAGGAGATCGAAAAACCAGAGATGATTTGCTGTTTAAAACTATTGATGGCAACGATATCAGTCTCGATGTGATCATTGCCTATCGTATTGATGCGGTCAAGGCTCCCTATATTCTCCAGTATGTGGCTCGAAATGATGAACGTTTACGTGGTGCTATCGTGCGGACTGTTGCGCGCAGCAAACCTCGTGATATTTTTGGCGAATTGAAAACCGAGGCTTTTTATGTGGCGGACGCTCGGGAGACCCAGTCCGAAAAGGTCCGGAAGGCGTTGCAGGAGATTTTAGGGCCCATGGGTATCATTATTGAGAAGGTGTTGACCAACGATTATCGCTTCAATGCCGAATACACCAAAGCCATTGAGGATAAAAAAGTCGCCGATCAGCAGGTGGAAAAAAACAAATCAGCGCAGCATGCCGCAACAGAGGAATACAAACGTAAATTAGAAGAAGCCAAGGGAGAGGTCAACAAAATGGTGGCCGATGCCGATGGCGAATATCTCAAGGCCAAGATCGATGCCGATGTCTATCTGGAACAGCAAAAACTTTTAGCCCGGGCCATTACGGCCGAAGGTGTGGCCGAAGCCAATGGCATCCAGGAGATGAACAATGCCCTGGCCGGGTCGGGAGGCGAAGCCATCGTTAAATTGCGGATTGCCGAGGCCATGCAGGACAAGCGCATCATCCTCTTGCCGGTTTCTGAAGGCGGGATGAATCTCAAAACAACCGACATCAACCGCTTGATTGAAACGCTCGGCGTTCAATCGCTCGCCCGTGAAAAATAAGAAAGTACAGCCACCTTGCAGGACAGGTTGTTGTACTTGAGACGTTAGGGTCGGGGGAAGAAAAAAGGATTCCAATAATTTTTCCCGCGACCTTTAAACAAGGAAAAATACCATGCCGCAAGATTTGCACAATAAACAGCCCGACTCTTTTGCCGACAAGCTTCGCAACGTGTTCAATCGCGGGGCTCCGCAAGGCAAAAAAAATAACCAATCGCCCAAAGGCCCGTTCAATATCTGGCTTTCCCTGCTGGTCTTGCTTTTCTTTTTCTACCTCCAGCCCTATTTCTTTTCCACGAAGGTGGAATCAATACCCTATAGCCAATTCAAACAACTGCTTGCCGATGGCAAGGTAGCCGACCTTACCCTGAGCCCTGAAAATATCACCGGAACGCTGACAGAAACCACAGCAAAGGAATTCACGACTATTCGCGTTAATGACCCTGGCCTGGTGAAGGCGTTGGATGAGCAAAAAGTGGGCTATTCCGGCTGGTACCAAAATAAATTTTTCAGCAGCCTGCTTGCCTGGATTATTCCTCTGGGTATTTTTTTCCTCATTTGGCGCTTTACCCTGAAAAAGATGGGGCCCGGCATGGGCGCCATGTCTTTTGGTAAAAGCAAAGCTAAAATTTTTGCAGAGAGTGAGATCAAGGTCAGTTTTATGGATGTGGCCGGTATCGACGAGGCCCAGGAAGAACTCGAGGAGGTGGTTGAATTTTTAAGCACTCCGGAAAAAGCGCAAAAACTGGGAGGCAGGATACCCAAAGGGGTGCTGCTCGTTGGCCCCCCGGGCACCGGCAAAACCCTCCTGGCCAGAGCCGTTGCCGGAGAGGCCAAGGTACCGTTCTTCAGTATCAGCGGCTCTGAATTTGTGGAGATGTTTGTCGGCGTGGGCGCGGCCCGTGTTCGCGATATGTTTGCCCAGGCTGCGTCTCAGGCCCCCTGCATCATCTTTATCGATGAACTCGATGCCCTGGGAAAAGCGCGGGGCATGAATGTTATGGGAGGTCATGACGAACGGGAACAAACCCTGAATCAACTGCTGGTGGAGATGGATGGGTTTGACACCAACAAAGGGGTCATCATCATGGCAGCAACCAACCGTCCGGAGATCCTCGATCCTGCCCTGCTTCGGCCGGGTCGGTTCGACCGCCAGGTCCTGGTGGACCGGCCGGATATCAATGGCCGGGAAGCTATCTTAAACATTCATTCTAAAAATGTGACACTGGGCCCTGAAGTGGATCTGCGTGAAATTGCCGGGCGCACCCCGGGATTTGTTGGAGCCGATCTGGCCAATATCATCAACGAAGCCGCATTGCTGGCGGCCAGAAATGAAAAAGAAGCAGTAGAGCCGATCGATTTTGACGAAGCCATTGATCGGGTGGTTGCGGGTTTGCAAAAAAAGAACCGGGTGATGAACACTCTGGAAAAAGAGATTGTGGCCATCCATGAATCCGGGCACGCGATTGTGGCCGAGTCGGTTGAACATGCCGATCATGTCCATAAAGTTTCCATCATTCCCCGAGGGATTGCGGCCCTTGGATATACCCAGCAGCAACCCACCGAAGATCGTTATCTGATGACGCGCTCGGAGTTGCTTGACCGTTTGGCCGTACTCTTAGGAGGCCGAGTGGCGGAGGAACTGGTTTTCCAGGAAATATCGACCGGGGCTCAGAACGATCTGCAGCGGGCTTCGGATATTGCCCGGGCCATGGTCACCGAATACGGCATGAGCGAGAGCCTGGGCCTGGTGAGCTATGAACGAACGCGTCAATCCATGTTTCTTCCAGACAGCTTTTCTTCCGGCAAGAATTACAGCGAGGCCAAAGCCGCGCAAATAGATGAAGAAGTTGCACGCCTTGTCGAGGAAAGCCATCAACGTGTGCGAACCATTCTTGCAAAGCGGCGCACCGTTCTCGATGAACTGGCGCTCCTGCTTGCCAAAAACGAAAGCGTGCAGGGAGAGGAACTGAGAAAAATGCTGGACGCGGACACACCCGACATCCAAGCATAAAGAGCTGCGTGAAAATCAACGAACAGAGGTCAACGTTTCTGTTGCAAGCAACACTTTTCCCTTTTTGCCTTTCAAGGCAAAATCATTCATGCCATCCTTGATAATACACTGTTTTTATTAATTAAACAACACTTACACAGGGCGACCATCCTGTCGGCACGGATCTTGATTAATAAAGAGATGATTGTCGTTTCCATAAAAAGTCCATCACATGCAAAAAGATGCATTGAATGGCTTTTCCAAAACCGTCTAAAACCCTACCTACGCAAAGAGGAGAGGATATGAGCACGAAAGAAGCCTACAAAGAGAAAATCCGAGCAGAATTCGACCTTGCCCAGAAACAACTTGCTGAATTCAAGGCAGAGCCGATCACTCTGACTGTCGATGAAAGGGTTCTGCATATGAATCGAATTAAGGAGCTTGAGCTGAAGGTTGAAGCTGCCAGGGAGCATCTCAAGCAACTGGATGAGGCGCATGAGGATGTTTGGCACGAGATTAAAGAGGGGGTAGAGAATGCCTGGGTTGAACTGCAAGACGAGATTCAAAAAGCGATTACCAAGAGCTAAAGAGTAATACTCGCGGTAGGAAATATTGTGCAGCCCATACCCTGCAACGGATCAATAAGTACGAGTTTCACCTTGGATGCGGTCGATTATCTCATAAAACCTCTCCGACAAAAGACGCTAATCAATAGTGTTAATAACGCCTTGATGCACATTTTAAATGTGCGCCATTTTTCGTCATAAATTCTTTTAATATTGAAAAATTCTAATAGTGGACTGAGCATGCAATGAAACGACGCTGATGCCGTCTTTTATTTGAGTGGGCCGGAAAGCTGGTTGGACCAAGGAGATCCCTGTATGAACATCCGCATTACGGCTATTCGTCATCTTATGCGTTCATTGCGAGCACACCTCGGTAAAAAATCGTCGCAGACGTCCTCTGCCACCGACGAGCCCCCCTTGCGATCAGGATTGTTCAGCGCCGAGCAGATGGAGCATCATGGCAAGGCATTGGCAATGTCCCACACCTTGCAGCACGGTCGTCCTCAGGATCGCCTTCTCAAGCGGTTGGCTGAAAACGAAGGTGTTTTGCTGGGAGTGCGCGTTCTTCTGACGGAGGCGGTGAAAGCAAACCGGCGAATAGCTCCAGCAGGGGAATGGCTGCTCGATAACTTCTATCTGATCGAGGAACAGATGCAAACGGCGAAACGGCACCTGCCCACAGGGTATAGCCGCGAACTGCCGCGCCTGCAAAATGGTCAATCCGCCGGACTCCCTCGTGTCTACGATATCGCCCTGGAAACGATTGCCCACGGTGATGGGTTGGTCGATCCGGAAAGTCTCTGCAGTTTCGTGAGGGCCTATCAGACCGTCACCATCCTCACCTTTGGCGAACTCTGGGCAATTCCCATCATGCTTCGTTTGGCATTGGTCGAAAATCTTCGGCGGGTGGCCGCACGGGTGGCCACCGACAGAATCCATCGCAACCTTGCCAACACCTGGGCCGACCAGATGATCGAGGTCGCGGAGAAGGATCCCAAAAGCCTGATTCTGGTCATCGCGGATATGGCGCGGTCGAAGCCGGAGCTGGTCAGTGCTTTTGTTGCCGAATGTGCGCGCCGCCTCCAGGGGCAAAGCATGGATCTGGCCCTACCGCTCAGCTGGATTGAACAGCGCCTTTCGGAGTCCGGCCAGACAATTGAGCAACTGGTGCGGGCGGAAAACCAACAACAGGCCGCTGATCGGGTTTCCATAAGCAGTACCATCAACAGTCTTCGGTTTTTGGGAGCAATGGATTGGCGTATTTTTGTCGAAACCATGAGCATCGTCGAGCAGACCCTGCGTCAGGATCCCGGCGACGTCTACGCCAAAATGGATTTTGCCACACGCGATCGTTACCGTCATGAGGTGGAATCAATTGCCAAACAATGTACCTGCTCGGAAAATGAGGTGGCGCTTCAAGCCATTCAACTGGCTTGCGAAATCGCCAACAGTCAAGACGGCAACGCCCCTGCGGCCCATGTCGGCTTTTATCTGGTCGACAAAGGAAGGACGCAACTCGAGCAACAGGTTGGGGTACATCAATCAACGCTCTCAAAGTTGGCTGCAATCAGCCGCCGTTTCGCCTTGGCCCTGTATTGCGGCGGTATCCTCCTGGTGACTGCGATCTTTGCCTGGATTTTGACGACCAAGGTCCATCACGCAGGCATGCACGGATGGATGTTCGGGCTCTTTCTCCTGCTTTTCGTGCTGGCCGGCAGCCATCTGGCCGTTGCCCTGGCAAATTGGCTGGTCACGTTACTGGTTACGCCCCGTCCGCTCCCTCGCATGGACTTTTCCCAGGGAATCCCACAGGAATTGCGTACCCTGGTGGTGGTGCCGACAATGCTCACCAGCGAGGACAGTCTCGAGGCGTTGATCGAAGCCCTGGAAGTACGTTTCCTGGCCAATCAAGACCAACATCTTCATTATGGCCTGTTGACTGATTTTTGTGACGCCCTTGAGGAAACCCTGCCGGAAGACGAACCACTCTTGCGAATGGCTCGACACGGCATCGAAAGATTGAACACCAAGTACCCTAATCCGAATGAGGATACCTTTTTTCTCTTTCATCGTCCCCGCCGCTGGAATGCGCAAGAACGGATTTGGATGGGGTATGAACGCAAACGCGGCAAGCTTGCCGACCTGAACTGGTTGCTGCGCGCCGGGCCCAATATCGACACAACAGGACGCTTTTCGCTCATTGTCGGTGCAATAGACGTTCTGTCCACGATTAAATACGTCATCACCCTGGACACGGACACGCAACTGGCTCGCGATTCGGCCCGGCAGTTTATTGGTGCCTTGGCGCACCCCCTCAATCGAGCCTGTTATGATCCTGACAAACAGCGGGTCGTTTCCGGCTACGGCATCCTCCAACCCCGGGTGGCGGTAAGTATGTCCGGCTCCAACCGCTCCTGGTATGCACGCCTGTGCGGCAGTGACTCCGGTATAGATCCTTATACACGCGCTGTTTCCGATGTGTATCAGGACCTGTTCGGGGAAGGTTCGTTCATCGGCAAGGGTATTTATGAAGTCGATGTCTTTGAACGAGCGCTGGACGGGCGATTTCCCGATAACCGCATCCTCAGCCACGATCTCCTTGAGGGGTGTTATGCCCGGTCCGGCCTTTTGAGCGATGTCCAACTTTACGAGGAGTATCCGTCGCGTTACAGCGAGGATGTCAGTCGGCGGCACCGGTGGATTCGAGGCGATTGGCAGGTTGCGCAGTGGGCGACACCTATTGTTCCCTGTCTTGCCGGGAAATATCGCAGGAACCCTCTCTCCATGCTGTCTCGCTGGAAAATCGGCGACAATCTGCGGCGCAGTCTCGTCCCAGCGGCCCTGACCCTGCTGTTACTGTTGGGATGGACCGTGTTGCCCATGGCCTGGTTCTGGACCGTGACGGTGGTGGGCATTATCCTGATCCCCTCGTTGATCGCATCAACCTGGCATGTGATGCTCAAGCCCGCGGACGTTTCCCTGCGACAGCACCTCGATGCCGCGGCACGTTCGACCGGCCTGGGCCTGATGCAAGGTCTTTTCACTCTTATCTGCCTCCCCTTTGAGGCGTTTTTCAGCCTGGATGCGATTGTGCGCACCCTATGGCGCTTGCTGATTTCTAACCATGGTTTGCTCGAATGGAATCCCTCAAGTGGATCAGCATGTTCCTGTCCGACCACCCTCGCCGACTCGTGCCGAACCATGTGGATCGGGCCGGTTCTGGCAGCGGCTGCGCTACTGGACCTGGCCTTCCTGAGGCCGTCCTCTTTGTGGTCGGCAACGCCCATCCTGGTCCTCTGGCTCTCCTCCCCAGTAGTGGTCTGGTGGACCGGTCGGCCTCCTGCTCCCCGGCAAGCACGGCTCTTCCCCGAACAGACCGCCTTTCTCAGGTCCATGGCCCGCAAGACTTGGGTGTTCTTCGAAACTCTTGTCGGACCGGAAGATCATTGGCTCCCGCCTGATAACTTTCAGGAACATCCCATTGCTGTGGTGGCGCATCGCACTTCACCCACCAACATGGGATTATCGCTGCTGGCCAATCTTTCGGCCTGCGATTTTGGCTATATTACCCCGGGAACATTGATCGAACGTACCACCAAGGCCCTCCATACCATGGAAAGCCTGGAAAGGTATCGGGGGCATTTTTATAACTGGTACGACACCCAATCGCTTACCCCCTTGCTGCCCCTGTATATTTCGTCGGTTGACAGCGGCAATCTTGCCGGTCATCTGCTGGTTCTGCGACAGGGATTGATTGGTCTTGCCGATGAAGTCATTCTGGGAAAACGCTTTTTCGAGGGCCTCGAGGATACCCTGAACATTGCCATGGAAATGGCATCTTCCCATCTTCCAACCGAGGCTCGGCTCGTAGTGCTGCAGCAACAACTTGCGGCCGCCATTCATGCCCAATTTACCGACCTTACAGTCCTTCGCCTGCGTCTTGTGCACTGGGCAGCTGAGGCAGAGGAAGTGTTGAATGGTGCGGAAAATCAGGGTGTCGATACCGAAAGTTCCCTGGCCGGTTGGATACATGCCTTTGCCCGCCAATGCCGGGAGGGACTCGACGAACTGTCATTGCTGGCACCGTGGTTGGAGCATACCTCCCTTCTTCATCACGGCCTTGAGCCCCTGCCCGAGCTTACCCGCATCCCCACCTTGCGCCAACTGGCGGCTTTGGCCGATCACATCCTGCCATCTTTTGAAAACAGCCGTGCGCAACGGGAAGCCCCTGATGAATCGGTCTGGATTGAGCCACTCCTCGTTGCCATCAAAGAGGCCAGCCACCGCGCCAATGAACGCATCGCCACCCTTGAACGCCTGGCCATGCAGGTAAACAAAATGGCGCAAATGGAATACGGTTTCCTCTTCGACCCCTCGCGTCGCCTCCTGGTCATTGGTTACAACGCCAGCGACCATCGCCAGGATACAAGCTACTATGATCTATTAGCTTCCGAGGCGCGGTTTGCCAGTTTTGTTGCCATTGCCCAAGGGGCTCTGCCACAGGAAACATGGTTTGCTTTAGGGCGCCTGTTGACCACCTCCGGATGCGGATCGGTGCTCCTCTCTTGGAGCGGATCGATGTTCGAATACCTGATGCCGCTTTTGGTGATGCCCACCTACGAAAACACGCTGCTTGATCAAACCTGTAGGGGCGCTGTTGCCAGCCAGATCGATTACGGACGAAAATCCGGGACACCGTGGGGGGTTTCGGAATGCGGTTACAATGCCATTGATGCCCAGCTTAACTATCAATATCGCGCCTTTGGTTTACCCGGCCTGGGACTCAAACGCGGTCTGGCCGAGGATTTGGTTGTTGCGCCCTATGCTACAGCGCTGGCGCTGATGGTCGATCCCCACAAAGCCTGCCGGAACCTCGAACGGATGGCTGAGGCAGGCTTTGTGGGACGATTCGGTTTCTACGAAGCGATCGACTATACGCCTTCCCGTCTCCCCCGTGGGGCCGAAAACGTGGTGATACGGTCTTTTATGGCCCACCATCAGGGGATGAGTTTGCTCTCGCTGGCGTACTTGCTGCTGGACCGGCCCATGCAAAAACGATTTGAGATGGAACCTTTGTTCCAGGCTACCCTGCTGCTGCTTCAGGAGCGGATTCCCAAGGCTACAACCCTTTTTAAACATTCGACAGAGCTTGCCACCTCCCTGGAAACTTCCACTGCGGTTGATACGCCAATGCGTGTTTTCAACAGCCCGGATACGCCGAATCCGGAGGTGCAACTGCTCTCCAACGGCAGATACCATGTGATGGTGACCAACGCAGGCGGTGGCTATAGCCGCTGGCGGGACTTGGCAGTCACCCGTTGGCGAGAAGACAGCACCTGCGACAATTGGGGTTCTTTCTGCTACATCCGCGACGTTGACAGTGGCAGGTTCTGGTCAACAACCTATCAACCGGTGTTGCGTCAAGCGAACGATTTTGAGACGGTCTTCTCTGAAGAACGAGCTGAATTCCGTTGCCGTCACGATGAAATGGATGCCTACACCGAAGTGGTGGTTTCATCCGAGGATGATGTCGAGGTTCGCCGGATCACCCTGACCAATCGTTCGCATAAAAACAAAACAATTGACGTCACCAGTTATGCCGAAGTCGTTCTGGCGCCCCCTGCTAGCGACGCGCTTCATCCAGCTTTCAGTAACCTTTTTGTCCAAACCGAAATACTCCGCCAACAGCGGGCAATTCTGTGCACGCGTCGGCCTCGATCCGTCAATGAACTGACGCCTTGGTTGTTTCATCTGATGGCCGTTCATGGCGCCGAAGTCGGGGATATTTCTTATGAGACCGATCGGCTGCGATTCATCGGCCGGGGCAATACCGTGGCTTCCCCTCAAGCGATAAGCGGTAACGCTGACTATTTTACCGGGGCGCTTTCCGACAGCGAAGGGTCGGTGCTTGATCCGATCGTCGCCATTCGGTACCGGATTATGATTCAGCCCGAGGAATCAGTAACGATTAATTTGGTTTCCGGCATCGGCGAAACCCGGGACGACGCTTTGCGCCTGGTGGAAAAACACCAGGATCGGCGACTGGCTGATCGTGTTTTCGATCTGGCCTGGACCCATGGTCAGGTCCTGCTTCGCCAGTTCAACGCCTCGGAGGTCGATGCCCAGCTTTATCGTCGTCTGGCCAGTTCCATCATCTATAGCAACCCCACTTTACGGGCCGAGCCGAGCATACTTATAAAAAATAGAAGGGGGCAATCAGGCCTCTGGGGCTATGCCATCTCCGGTGATTTGCCGATCGTGCTGTTACAGATCGAGGATCCAGCCAACATCGAACTGGTACGGCAACTAGTGCAGGCCCACGCCTATTGGCGTCTCAAGGGGCTCGTTGTCGACTTGATTATTTGGAACGAAGATCGCGCCGGCTATCGGCAGCTCCTCCATGATCAGATCATGGGGTTGATTGCCGCAAGTGTCGAATCCAACATCATTGATCGCCCCGGTGGTATCTTTATACGGCCTGGAGATCAGATAGCGGAAGAAGACCGTGTCCTGATTCAAACCGTCGCCCGCGCCATTATTTCCGACAAACGAGGTTCGTTGGCGGAACAGATCAAAGGCCGCAATGTGACGGAAACAACCGCCGCTGTCTTGATCCCGACCCGTACCCATCGCTCCGAACCCATGCCGGTCGCGCCCACCCCCCGCCTCGACCTCACCTTTTTCAACGGACTCGGTGGGTTTACTCCGGATGGGCGTGAATACGTCATTACCACCGCGTCCGGCCAGCTGACGCCGGCTCCGTGGGTCAATGTGTTGGCCAATCGACAGTTCGGCACTGTTGTTTCGGAAAGTGGCATGGCTTATACCTGGGGTGAAAACGCACACGAATTCCGTCTGACCCCCTGGGCAAACGATTCGGTTTGCGATTCGACAGGGGAGGCGCTGTACCTCCGCGATGAAGAACGCGGCCATTTCTGGTCGCCCACGCCTCTGCCCTGTCGCGGAGCAACCCCTTACGCCACCAGACACGGGTTCGGCTATAGCATTTTTGAACACACCGAACGCGGTATCAGCTCCGAACTGACCGTCTATGTAGCCCTGGACGCGGCTGTTAAATTTATGGTGCTTAAGGTGCGCAATGAGTCGGGACGTCACCGCCGGCTTTCGGCCACCGGCTATGTCGAATGGGTGTTGGGAGATTTGCGACCCAAATCGGCCATGCATGTGGTGACAGAAATCGATCCTGTCAGCGGCGCACTCCTGGCACGTAATCCCTACAATACAGAGTTCTCTAACCGGACTGCATTTTTTGCGGTCGATGACGCCATCCACACCATAACAGGTGATCGGGCGGAATTCATTGGTCGCAACGGCTCCCTGCGGATGCCTGCCGCCATGACCCACATTGGGCTTTCGGGTAGGGTCGGGGCATCCCTCGATCCGTGTGGGGCGATTCAGGTAGGTTTTGAGCTGGCCGCCGGGCAAGAGCATGTTATCATTTTTAAGCTCGGCGTAGGCCAAAGCCCTGAGGAGGCCAATAATCTGGTGAATCGTTTTCGTGGCCCAATCGCGGCACGTACCGCTCTTGATCTCGTCTGGCAGCACTGGAAACATACCTTGGGGGCAGTGCAGGTGGAAACGCCGGATCAATCCGTCAATGTGCTCGTCAACGGTTGGCTGCTCTACCAAATCCTGGCCTGCCGGATGTGGGCGAGGAGCGCAACCTATCAATCAGGCGGTGCTTTTGGTTTCCGAGATCAATTGCAGGATGTGATGGCGCTGATCCATGCCAGGCCAGATCTTGTGCGCGAACATCTGCTCTTGTGCGCGGCCCATCAATTCCCGGAAGGTGATGTGCAGCACTGGTGGCATCCGCCGCTGGATCGTGGGGTGCGTACCCATTGCTCTGACGATTACCTCTGGTTGCCGCTGGCCGTCTCCCTCTATGTCCATACCACTGGGGACACCGGTGTACTTGACGAAGCGATCCACTTTGTCCAGGGACGGCCGGTTAAGGCAGAGGAGGATTCGTATTACGATCTTCCCGGCACATCGGAAGAAACGGCAAGCCTCTACGAACACTGTGTCCGCGCCATTGTCCATGGCCTCACCTTTGGTGAACATGGTCTGCCGCTTATCGGTTCCGGTGACTGGAATGACGGTATGGATCTGGTGGGTGCGCAGGGTAAAGGGGAAAGCGTATGGTTGGGTTTTTTCCTCTATGAAGTATTGGAGCGTTTTTCCCAAATTGCCCAGACACGTGGCGATATGACGTTTTTCGAGCGTTTTCAAGAAGAGGCCAAGGTTTTGCGCCGCAATATCGAGCTACATGGCTGGGATGGCCAGTGGTACCGCCGTGCCTATTTTGACAACGGTACGCCGCTGGGATCATCAACCAATCCGGAATGTCAGATCGATTCAATTGCCCAAAGTTGGTCGGTCCTTTCCGGAGCTGGCGATCCCGAGCGCTCACGATTGGCCATGGAATCGTTGAATGAGCGTCTTGTCCGTCGTCAGGACCGGTTGATACAACTCCTTGATCCGCCTTTCGACATCTCGGAGCTCCAGCCCGGCTACATCAAAGGATATGTCCCCGGGGTACGTGAAAATGGTGGCCAGTATACCCATGCGGCCATATGGGCAACCATGGCTTTTGCCCGGCTGGGAGATAGCCAAAGGGCATGGGAGCTCTTTGACCTGATCAATCCTGTGCACCATGCACGCTCGCCGGAAGAGAGCGATATGTACAAGGTGGAACCATATGTTGTTGCCGCCGACGTCTATGCCGTGTCCCCCCATGTCGGACGTGGAGGCTGGACTTGGTATACGGGATCGGCCGCTTGGATGTACCGCCTGCTTGTGGAATCTCTCCTCGGGCTCAAACTTGAGGTAGACGTCCTGCGTTTTACCCCCTGTATCCCTCTAGATTGGCGGGAATTCAACATGCACTATCGCTATAGTGAGACGCTCTATCATATCACGATTATTTATGCAGAAACCGTCACCGGAAAAATGGAGGTAACGGTGGATGGCCTTGAACAAATCGATAGAGCCATTCGCCTCATCGATGACCACCAGGAACATGCGGTCGAGGTGAGAATGCCTGCGCCACCTGTAAATAATGTCGCTAAAATAGATGAGTAAACAGAGCAGGGATGTTGTTGTGATCAAGGAGGCTGGTGAAGGAAAAATGAAAAGAATAGCACTGTTGATACTCATTCTGATGACCATACTTGTCTTCCTGAACGGATGTTATCGGGGGCATACTTCCGGCTATGATAGCGGTGGCAACAGCCATGATTATGATGATCGACGTGACCGGGGTGGGGAGAAAGTGACGGATGAAAGAGGATAAGACCTGTGCAGTTTGGAAGAGTGTGAGCAGGCCAACAACTGGCGGCCCCCCTATGATAAATCTTCATTCTACGGGAATTGAGGGGTTTGACGCCCTGGCCGAGTTGGCCTTGGATATGCGGTGGTCGTGGGATCGTGCCACCGACGAGGTATGGCGGCAACTTGATCCTGAGCTTTGGGAAATCACCCATAACCCCTGGGTTGTCCTGCAGACGGTTTCCCTCGACCGAATCGAACGCGTCTTGGTCGATCCCGTTTTTTGCAAAGACGTCGAGGTGCTGGTTCAGACCAGACGGCAAGAAATGGAAGCCCAAACATGGTTTCAACAACAGCATTCTCAGTCTCCCTTAACAAAGGTCGCCTATTTCAGCATGGAATTTATGCTTAACGAAGCCTTGCCCATTTACTCGGGTGGTCTGGGCAATGTTGCGGGTGATCAGCTGAAAGCCGCCAGCGATCTCGGTATCCCGGTGGTTGGCGTCGGACTTTTGTATCAACAAGGGTATTTTCGTCAGGTGATCGACAAGGATGGAAATCAACAGGCCCTTTTTCCCTACAACGATCCTGGCCAATTACCGATAGCACCTTTGCGCCAAGCGAACGGAGAGTGGTTACGGTTGGAGATTACCTTGCCCGGATATACCGTCTGGCTGCGCACATGGCAGGTCCAGGTCGGTCGGGTCAAGCTGTATCTGCTCGACAGTAATGATGCGGCGAACTTTCCAGTACATCGAGGAATAACCAGTGAATTGTATGGTGGCGGACCAGAGTTGCGCCTTAAGCAAGAAATGCTGCTCGGCATCGGCGGCTGGCGATTGCTGGCTACTCTCGGCATGCAACCGGAAGTCTGCCACCTCAATGAGGGGCATGCAGCCTTTGCCGTGTTGGAGCGCGCACGTTGTTTTATGCAAGAAACAGGACAGCCCTTCGAAGTCGCGCTTGCCGTCACCCGGGCAGGCAACCTGTTTACCACGCACACGGCAGTCGCTGCCGGCTTTGATCGTTTCGACCCGGCCCTGATCGAGCAGTACCTCAAGGTCTATGCCGAGCATGATTTGGGCATACCCTTGCAGGATTTACTGGCTTTGGGCCGCCGGAATCCGCATGACTTATCGGAAAGTTTCAATATGGCCTATCTGGCAATTCGGGGCAGTGGTGCGGTCAATGGCGTCAGTCGCTTGCATGGGGAAGTCAGCCGCCGCCTCTTTGAGCCACTTTTTCCCCGTTGGCCGACGACGGAGATCCCCATCGGCCACGTGACCAACGGGGTGCATATACCGACCTGGGATTCCGCTCCAGCCGACGACCTTTGGACCCAAGCTTGCGGGAAATGCCGCTGGCAGGGAACAATGGATACACTGGAACGGGACATCCGTAGTGTTACCGATACCGATCTTTGGCAATTTCGGCTCGCTGCCAGCAAATCGCTCGTGACCTACACTCGGAAGCGTTTAGCCCGACAACTTGCTGCAACTGGGGCCTCAATCGAGGTGGTCACGCAGGCAGGACATCTCCTTGACCCCAATGTATTGACCCTGGGGTTTGCCCGCCGTTTTGCCACGTACAAAAGACCGAACCTGCTGCTGCACGACCCGGCGAGATTACTGCGCCTGCTGACCAATCCCCAGCACCCGGTTCAGCTCATCATTGCCGGTAAAGCCCATCCCAAGGACCGGGAAGGGCAGGCCTTGATCAGCCAATGGATCCATTTTATCCGCCAGGCAGATATCCGGCCACACATCGTTTTTCTCGAGGACTACGATATGCTACTGACCGAACATCTGGTGCAGGGCGTGGATGTTTGGATCAATACTCCACGGCGGCCATGGGAAGCCTGCGGCACAAGCGGCATGAAGGTGTTGGTTAATGGCGGTATCAATCTTTCAGAATTGGACGGATGGTGGGCTGAAGCCTATGCTCCGGATCTAGGATGGGCGCTGGGAGATGGGCAAGAACATGGCGATGATCCGGATTGGGATGCGGTGGAGGCAGAGTCTCTCTACGATATTCTTGAACAAGAAGTGATTCCGGAATTTTATTGCCGTGACGAGAGAGGCATCCCCTTGGCATGGGTGGCGAGAATGCGAGAAAGCATGGCGCGGCTCACTCCATATTTTTCCGCCAACCGTGCAGTACGAGATTACACTGAGCAACATTATCTGCCGGCTGCTGCTGCCTATCAGTTACGCAGTGCCGATAAGAGCACGGTTGGTAAGCAACTGGTTGATTGGCAGAATAACATCCAACAAAAATGGGAAAAATTGCGTTTTGGAGACGTGAAGGTGGAGACCATGGGCGAACACCATCATTATGAAGTTCAGGTGTATCTCAACGATCTCGACCCGAATGCAGTTCGAATTGAGCTGTATGCAGAACCGAGAGAGTCCTCAACTCCAATACGGCAAGTGATGCAACGAGAACGCCAATTGGTGGGAGCCTCAGGTGGATATGCATACAGTGCGGACGTATCTGCGACCCGTCCTTCCTCTGACTATACAGCGCGCCTGGTCCCTAATTTCGACAGGGTTGCCGTCCCTCTGGAGCTTGCTCATATCCTCTGGCAAAGGGGCTAGCCCTCTGGAGAAGAGAGGACGCGAATAAATTAAAAATTATTGTTTTGTTTTAATATGTTGCTCGATTTTAAAAAAATGTGATTTTTTAAAATACCCTGTTTTGTACCCGGTTTGTGCAGGTGTAATAATTTTGAGGTACGGGTTATTCTGGAAACCCCTGGTTAAAGTCTGTAGGAGAAACCTTGGCCTGGCACTGAAAATAGTGGTGCGTTCCCCTTATCATTAAGTGCTCATCGAAGGAGGACGATTTATTCTCTCTGGGCGATTATTTAATTTTTTCAAGTTCAAATTCAATCCTGGTCCAAAGCTTTCTCACATCATTGATGGCTTTCATTGTCATTATTCGGCGCGTTTCCGGCTGCCATATAGAACAGCCCTTTTCGTTGTGATATAGGGGGATGTTTTGCGCCAGAGACAAGAAACTCCGTATAGAGATATCTAAGTCCGCACATTCGAAGGGGGCTACTGGCGAGGATGAGTATTTATGGTACTTCTGGTCAATTGCTTTCAGCGCATTCTCAGTCTGTTCAAGGAAGGTTTCATCATCATTAGTTTTTAAATTCCAGTCTGCGAGAGCTGAATCGATAATTTCCACGCTTTCCAAGACCACCGTTATGACTGGTTGGACGATGGCGAGATACTGCTCCTTGTCGAAATCTTTGCTACCCGTGGGGAAATATGTCAGAGGGCTTTTCTCCCAGTCGACGATGATCCCGTCACCGATGTCTTCGCCTATCAGTTTCAATGGTGATGCATCGGGGCTAAGTTTGGAATCGATCCACTCGCTTCGACAAACATAGGCCGACCGTTTCTCATCCTCTGCGCTTGAAAAGACAAATGTCCAAACTACGTGCGCATCCGTATCTCCCCATTGGCGCTTCACTATGTCGTCCCTAGAATATCTGCGTTTAGCGGTTCGAGCTGTCACTTCTCTGACTACGACTGCCATTTCAGGCTTAGTCATGCTTCGATTGAGGACGATTCGGACAGAATAGCGCTTGGCAAGCCCATGACTGACATCTTCGGTGCTAATTAATGTGTACTCAGTTGAGGCGACATAGTGAGTCATCGCATCGACAAGCTTTGATCGTGCATCCTCCTGGAGAACCTGAGTCTCCGGCACGGTCACCTTGTATCCCTTGCCTGTTTTCTCCACGGTGTCGACCGCAAGTCTCTGCCAGTAGACGGTTTCGTTTTCAATGTCACACAAGCATAAAATTACAGGGAGCGAGTGTGTTAACCAATAAGCTACGTGAGCCGCGTCCGGTCGATAAATGAAATGCCCATTTTTCTTTTCATGTAGATAACTGGACCCTGACTTGATTTGGATTGCCAGTAATCGCCCGGTCGCGGCCTCGTTCTCAATTAGTTCAGCGACCGAATCAATACCGTAATCACTAGCTGCTTGTTCACGCTCTGCGAAGCCTGCTCGCTCTAACTTAAGCCCTACTAAATGGACACCTTGGCGTTCGGTTCGATCTGTATTTTTGGCTTTTACCACATGACCTCATTTTTGAAAGGACACCGCACTTTGCGGCAAATTTGGAGCACAGTTGAAAATTTGTTCGACAGCAGCGCTTTGTTACAAGATATGCTCAATGGGAACTTCGTCTGCCAGATCATCAAGGTAACTCTCTAAATTACTCTTGATTTTGTCAAAGACTCCGGGGAAATATCTTGCCAAATCCTTGAATGTTGGATTATCAGATTCAGGCCCATGGTGGTAATGACGCATATGATTAAGAACGTCTAATTTTTCTTGGTCAGTCAGAGTTTCAAGTGGGTTAGAATCGTTGTAGCCATGAAAGTTTGAAAGATGAATAAAGGCGCATCCAAACTTATAGACAGAGCTCGCCCATCCCTCAAATTGCTTTGACGCTTCTACCATCATCGCATCCGTGACCGTGACGTGCTTGCCTTTCGGGTTTTTTGTTTTCCACCGCTCCCCGTTAACGGTACAAGCCATTAGTCTCTTTCTTTCTTCGATATCCGGAATGGTTAGCAAATAAAGAACCCTAACTAGGGAATCAAGTTCCTGTCTCAAAATTGACATCATTGAGCCTGGAAGGTCATGGATGCGAGAAAATGTTATTTCATGCTCTTTAGAGCGTGATTTTATTAAATGTATAAATTCTTGCACATTTCCTCTCTAAGCTAATAACGGTGAAGAGTAGCGACGGCGACCCTACTATAGGAATATCGCTGAACCTTTTCACAGTTAGCCGCTCGCGTTTTCGGTCCACTTGATTATTTGGTTATGGTTACTCAATAATACGCTTGATAATACTGGTTATTGGGGAATAAGCTCTTGATGTTATGAGAAACATAAGTCCTAGTAAAAAACTAGCTTTATGAATCTTGTGCTTCCATTGAGATCCAGTGTCAATCTTGCCAATTTGATTGTCTATAATGCTCAAACGTTTTTCAAGTATCTGAAGGTAATTATCAGGATTTATAGGGTGTTGATACTTGTCAATAACTGGAGATCCTGAAGAAAGAGCTTTTTTTAAATTTTGTTGATCACTTTTAAGGTCTGATTGTAAATCAAATAACCGATAAAGTTGTGGAGACCATTCAATGTGGCTCATTAGTGTAAAAGCAGATATTAAAAGAAACCCCCATGAACCTAGCTCAATAAGATCTGCGTGCATAGAAGTTCCAAATTTTGCAGTCTGCACAGCTAGCCCAAGCAACGTGAAGATAAGACTGAGAGTGTAGAATCGAAATTTTTCCTGGATTCTTTGACCTACTTGTGTATTTGATTCAGACATTGTGTCAGCACTTGAATAAATTATTATATGAATGTAATGTTACTCTCGTGACATAAGAATATTTCATTCGTTATTTAGTTGAAAATTCTAAAAAATAGATGAGATGTGCTATTCCATATTTTATATGGACTGGTAACCCGCTTATTAACGGGGAGGGGTTATGGTAAAATAGGTGATCTCTTATCCTCTGCTAGAATCGAAAATCAGAAGGATATCTCCCCTCTCCATTAAAAATTGCCTCCGCGCATGCGCGACAATTCCTCTGAAACTAATTGACTAGGCAGTTCGAAAAAGTCGAATAAAGCGTACAGGGGAGACATTAAAGGATGTACAATTTCCGGCAAGTTCGTATCAATTGCATGTGCATCCACATGTGTCTTTAGTGTAATTGAATTTTGTCGTGCTCTTTGCCCCTCCCAGATCATGCGTCTGTGGTTAATACTCGTTAACGCTCGTCCGGATAAGCCTTCATATGTGGCCGTAAATCTGATCGTTGTTGGTCCTTCAAACAGGTTTTTAGCTAAACGTTGCGCCTGCAGAAGTGTTTCGCCGACTCTCCATACCGGAAGTGTAATGTCGAAGGCCTCGCCGGGGGGAATAGGTGTTTGCCTTAGGTCCTGCCCCTCCATTCCATCCTCCTGGAAACCTCGGAGTAAGAACGCCAAACCTTCAGGGTTGATTCGCCAGAAGTCTGCATGGGCAGCATCGAGGTTCTCGGCGGGGGTATGCAAATCTCCCCCTAGCCAACACTCAACCGAACCATCAATTGGGTACGGTTCTATACCTTGGCGTGTTGGATACCAAAAAGGAGGCCATCCTGTATGGCGAACCACACTTGCCCTCAATACAGCCGGTAACTGAGAAGGCGTAATTTGACGGACTTCGCCTATAATTTCGTAAGCAAAATTATAGTATCCATGGGGAAAGCGCGTGCCAATATGCTCTGGTAGCTCTTGGGTAAGCATTCGCCAACGGTCGAAACAGGTATGAATCCAAGCTTCTAGTCGCGCGGGCTCAGGTGTCTGTGCTATTTGTGGCACTGCTCCTGTGATTAAGTCCCTTATTTGATCGAACATTTCGTCGCGACGGTTCCGTAAGCACCTGCCTAATAGATCATCCCATTCCTGAGAACTTTGTGGTGTTTCGCTCCGTGGCCCCGGTTTGCGAATATAAATCGCATTGCTTTGAACAATGTTTCCGTGTGGACCGGCACGGCGCGCCCGAACAGGAGCTCGATGGCCTCCTGGAACGACTACAATAGGGAATAATCTTTCTTCTGAATCGGCTACAATATGAACGGCACAGTGAAAAGGCGGATCACAGTAGTTGTGCACAATGCCATTAATTAGATCCTGGCTATATCTATCCAGGGTTGCGGGCCGTCCCTCTGCTTCAATTATTCTCGAATCTGTTTCGAGAAGGCCCAAAACAACAAAGCCGCCGCCATGGTTGGCAAGGGCTAAAACTGCTTTTGCAAATGTCGCTTTATCCTCGTTGCTATTCTGAAGATCAAGCCAATTCTTGGCCTCAAAGTCGAGGTCCTCACGTGGATCTACCAGTAAGTCTGATAGTCTCTCTCTTGTAATTGCCTGCGACATAAATTGAATCCTAATAGTCAATGGGCTATATGCGTTATTGCCTATATCTTAACAGTTTTTTATCCAGTTTTAGGTCATGATACAATTCTGAAGTATGATCAGAAATAAAATATTTACTTTAAATGGAGCTTATAGAGTTTTATAACATGAAGCTTATGGAAAGAATGGGGAGGCCGAAAGGCAATTTCATTCCAATATGCCTTGATAATTCAAGAGAAATGGAAAAATTTTTTTAGTATAACTTAATTAATACCCTGAGGGTAGTAAAACAAAAAAGCCCTGCCGTTTCCGACAAGGCTTGTGCTTGGATTGCTAAAATTTGGATTTAGATTTGATGAATTTTTATGGAATTATCAACTCACTATTCTTTTATTCGGTTGAATTAAGCTAGTCTTTCCTTCTTGCGCAATCCTACCCAATAGGGATAGAGATTCTCTGTGGTCAAAATGTAACGATTTGACCTGTTCGACACAGGGCTCTTTGAACTTTTCCACGGCGTCAACGAACCCATCAAGCTGTTCTTCTATTTCATCGACTGTTTCATTCAAGACTGCCCCAAGGCATACACCCCGGCCGGAACCGTTATCAATGATATCTTGCTGTAGCAACTCGGCGATGATGCGAACGCGATTGTGCAAAAGTCTTGTGACTCTTTCCACTTGGTTGTTGGCTTCTCTAACGCCGTTGTCGAGGGTTTTTTCCAAACGTTCCATTGCTTCCATGTTGTTCTCCGTGTGGTATTGGGGAACCCCTTGTTGCGCGACCAAACGCAAAAAGGGGCGAACTATGTAGGTTGGTCGACCGGCACACGGACCGGCAGGGGTTGCCCCCTCCCACATAGCCGCCCCAAAGAGAAAGCAAGCCATGGTGAATAAACGCACTACACCCGAACTCAGGGCACAAAAAAACCGCCGAACTGGGAGTTGTGGCGGTGCGTCCGCCGTGTGTTCGGGCGACCAAGCCCGGCAGACGTTTTTTGCGCCTGCGTCCTTATATTTGCCGTGATGAAGGGGAGTTGTCAAGGGATGATTGATTGCTGCCTGTCCGGTGCTTACTGATTGGTGGTGTCCCTGGTCCCCTGGTGTTTTGTTGTTAGGCTGGGAAAGATTATCAATGGTCACCACGGTGTTGCTAGTGTGCAGTGGCGTATTATCAAGGTATTGAATTCATGTCGTTTTTTGGATAAAAGCTACTGGGCACCGTCAAAATACTGACGACAAATCAATGGGAGGGGCGGTCAAAATCTCTACACCCCTTAGTTTGACAACCGGTCGGCAGTTTTCCTGCGGTGTTGGCAGAATTGGGAAGGGGGGTATTTGAGTCTTTTTTCTGGTGTAATATGTTGAAATTATTATATAATTACAAATAGTCACGGGTTTGCTGTTTGTTGCACAGTTTTTCCGCAATAGCGGAAGGTAAAAACGATAGCTCCCTTGTCGCTGATGGTGACCTGCAGTTGGTCGCGGGTCCAGACTGGCAACCAGGCAAGGCCCCACCGGCCATAAGGCCATTTGAATTTTGACCTGCCGACCAGGGCGGCCAAGGTCCACCCGGATTTCAGGAGTTGAGCCTTGTTTTCTTTGATCCATGGCCAGGCCTCCTGGAAGTATCGCCGCTGCTGCTCGGTGACCTGCTCGGGCTGCTGATCTGCAGGGAGTAGGTGACCGAATCTAGAATTGACCGGCATTGATCCGCGGCCTGTTTTGCTGGCCTGGCCAGCGGCTTCAACCGGGTGGCCCTCGATCCCTGGTTGACAGGTAGTGCAGAAAAATCCGCCACCATTGCCCACCACAAATGACCGGCCAAAACAGAGCGGGCAGGGCTGCAGGAAGGCCAGGCGCTCCGGTTTTGGGGGGCGTCGCTGGCGGTTGCGCCTATCTTTTGGCCTGTTGTTCTTGGGGCCTGGAGTGTTTTTGCCTCCGGGTTGGGTGGTGTTTTTTCCTTTTGGGGCAAAATTTAGGCAGTTTTGCCGGTTCTCAGTGGGCAAAATCGGGGCATTTCCCTGTGCCAGTTGCTCAATTGCGTCGGAAAATCTCATTTTCTGACCTGCTTTTTCTTTGAATTCTTTCCCTTTCACCCTCATTTTTGGCAAAAAATAGGGGGAAAATATCGGTCTGAGGGTCCCCACGGGGTGTTTTGGGGTCCCCAAATCAGCTTTTGGGGTCCCCAAAATTGAAGGTTTTTCCTCAAGTTCTTACATATATATTATATAAATACTTATAATTATTATATATTATATATAGCTGGGGACCATGGGGACGCTGGGGACTGTTATATATTGTCGCGTGCGAGGCGCTTCCCGCTCTTCGCGTTGTTTTTATTTTTAAAGTGGTGAAAAAATGGGGTCCCCACGGTCCCCAGGGTCCCCAGCCTTGATTTTCCGTTGTTTTTTGCGGTCCCCAGGCGAAAAAGGCAGCGTCCCCAGGGGCCCCAATTTTGAGCCGTTTTCATTGATCTGCCCCTTTTTCTTTGTCTTCAGATGGTTCTAAGTTGCTGTTTTTGATGAACCATTCCAGGTCAAAAACCCACATTTTGACCTGTTCGGGCCGCCCTGAGCTATCAATCTTGGGGTTGTCGGGGTGGCGGAATTTCAGGCCATTTCTGATGAAAGCAGGGTGTTCTTGCAATACCCTGGAAAACTGCTCGTTAACCTGGATACCAAGGCTTAAGTTTCTTAAGGCCCTTTCTGCTTCGGGCAGGTGTATTAGAAGACGTTTTTTCTCTACGTCGATGTAGTAGGAGGTTGGATAGTTCTTCATGTCGATGCTGTCTAAAGCATCGAAAAAATGGTCGGCAATGGTGGTGCTTCTGATTGCACTGGTGACGCATTTACGCCGCCCGATTTGGGCTATAAAAGATGTTACTTGTGGATCGATGGCAAGATCGAAACAGGAGCAGAACAGGCGATAAAAGGCCAGAATGAGAGCGTGGTTATCCAGAATCCGGCGCTCGGTCATTGGGCGCAGTGTTGTTTGCGCTGAGTTATATTCTTTATTCCAGGTCTTAAAGTGTGCCCTTTTGATAAGCACCTGCTGCAGGATTCCGGCAATTTCCCGTTTATCAATGGCTGTCAACTTCTCATAAGCAGCCCTGGTGCTGTCACTGAGATCTTCAACTTTGAATTCAAGACTGATGGTCCGCTGTTTTTCGGCTTTGCTGTTAAACGGCTCGCGGTTTTGCGAGAAAAGCAAGGTGCCTAGGAATGGGTTTTCTCTGGTGGCCAAGTCATTGGAGAACGAGGCCTGTACCTGTAGCGGGCCTCGGTTGTAGGCGGTCAAAATGATACTGTAATCGAATCCTTTTTCGTTTCTCTCATTGTCCTCTAGCAAGGCTGTGAATAACCCAGACACTTGGCCAATAGTGCGGATCGCTCCTTTCTTGGTGTTCAGTTGGGTTATGGGTAGGCCTTCACCCTCCCGGCCCTGAATATTGTTCAGCATGGTGACCAGGGCGCTCTTGCCGCTGGCCGGATCTCCGAACAGGGAGAGGAAAGGGAAGAAGTTGGTTTCTGCTTTCACCTGATTGACGAACCACCCGGCAACGGTCCAGGAAAGGGCAACGATACCATTCATGCCCCATGCTTCATGGATGAGCCGGTATATTTATTTGATTCGTTTCTTCGTGATGGTAGTCGGGGGAATGGCTTTGCTTTCCCCGTGCTGCGGTGGCCTGAAATATTGATTGTGGCCGATCTTGAACAGCCCCCGTTTGTTTGGGGTGGCCTGGTTGCCGGATATATCGACCGCCCACTGATTAAAAATGTAGTGGCCACTCTCTGGCTGATAGCCATTGACGGTGAGCTGCAGCACTTCAGGGGCGGTTTTGTCGCTGGTGATTTTGGTTTGCAGGGCGGTTGCCGCCTTGGGTTCGCCTTCCCAATTGATTTTTGCTGAGGAAAGCAGAAATTCGTTTAAAGGCCTGGCGCTTGATATATCCTTACCGGTGGCAGTTACTTCAATCGGTTTCCCCTTGGCCGGGTGTACTTCCAGGTTGTACAGGTATTCCGGTTTGGCCGGGTTGCTGCGATCTACAATGTAGCTGAGGACCTTAATTGTTCCTCTGATACAAC
The DNA here is from genome assembly GCF_963664075.1 of uncultured Desulfobulbus sp. Classification (NCBI taxonomy): domain Bacteria; kingdom Pseudomonadati; phylum Thermodesulfobacteriota; class Desulfobulbia; order Desulfobulbales; family Desulfobulbaceae; genus Desulfobulbus; species uncultured Desulfobulbus sp. Next base: position 3,242,751 of record NZ_OY760916.1, on the reverse strand, counting down.
GGGAGACGGCAACAAAAGGCTCTGCCGCTTCGTTGCGCGGGATCTTTACGGTAGAGAAATAGGTCGATCGGTTGAATATAAACAAGCCTGGTGGATGCTTGTTGAACTGGTGGTAAAGAGTGGCGTACTCGGTGGCATCCTTTGCCAAGGCCAATGCTCCATTGTTCCGAAACCCGGGAAGGGATTCTTCTAATAGTTCTATGACGTTGGCGATAGGTCCAGTATTGAGAATGTCGTTCCAGTCTTGCCCCTGGTCGCAAAGGATTACATCGGCTTCCGGGTGAGAAGATTTCCATTTTATGCAAGCACGGTGGCCCGCCTCATCATTGTCGAATGCTAGGGCCAGGTTCTTGAAAAAAGATAAATCAATCTTGGCGGGGTCCTGGCCGGAAGAAAGAACGGCAATGGCCTGCTTGCCCATTTCAAGCAAGGAAAGGGCATCAAGAATGCCCTCGGTGATGAACGTCTTCTGGTTTGAATCGTAGGGCATTTCCGGGTGTTGCCAGAACCGACCAGCGGTTGACCCGATATTATGGGTTTTTCCTACGCCTGGTGGTGGGTTGAAAAGTCTCCCGTTCAGAAGTTCCTTACCGTCTGAGTCCTTGGCCACCAGGAACAACACTGCCCCCGATCCGGTTTTTCTGGCGTTTTTCAGATAACGGAATTCAAGGCCGGTCAGCACTTGGGAAAGGCCCCTCGATTTCAGGTACTCCCGCGCCGGTAGGTGTGGATCTTCTTTGGTAGCTGGAAAATCTCGTTCAACGTCCTGGCGAATCTCCGGGAAGAGTTCAAGAGTTTTGGTGCGTGCCCCGCACTGTGACATGCGGTTACAGTTGATAGACATGGGGCTTGAAGAGTAAGCCCACGCGCCCTGATCACCGCAAACGGGACAGGTAAGCCCCTGAATGGTGTTGCTGTTTGATCGTGTTTTCCTAGTCCAGTATTCAGAGCCTTTCAGAGTCTTTCTGATTTTTTCTGTAAACGACATTAACCTTCCTGCCCCTCACCATTGCCATAGGTGGCTTGATCTGTTGCGTTGTCGGTGGCCCAAAAAACAGTGTATGGAG